>NZ_JAMYNR010000017.1:0-124923 GCF_040319155.1 Mesorhizobium sp. M0954
AGCACTGCAACGCTTCGTTTCGATCTTCTCGGCTCTGCGCAATCTCTTCGTCCCGCCCCCCTCAAACGCTCAGCTCTCGCTACACATACTCACCGCCTGCAGGCCATGGCGGAATGGAAAGCCGTGGCCGTGGTCAGCTGACATCAGCGGCCGCAGCTCTCAACGCGTTTATGTGCAGACAACGTGACATCGCCGGAAATCGCATGCCGGGAAGTTCCTGGCGAAGAATCTCGCCAGCGCGTTTTTCGTGGGCGTCGTATCGATAGGCGTGGACAAAGCAGACTGCGACGGCAGCAACTCCCGCGGAACGCAACTGGGCCGCCGCGGCTCTCACAGCGGCTTCATCCAGCGGTATGAGTTACATCGCCGTCCGCAGTGTACCTTTCGGCAATCTCAAGGCGTAACCAGCGCTCGACCAGGGGCGCTGGACGGTGAATGGAATAGTCATAGAGGTGCGGACGCTGCTGCCGCGCGATCTCCAAGACGTCCCGGAATCCCCTTCATGGGGACCAGGCCGGTCAACGTACCTTTCCGCTCAATGATCATGTTAGTGGCGACAGTGGTGCGTGACCAAAATGAGCGATAGCCGCTGGATTGAACCCGCTATCGATGACCTTTTTCAATCCATTTTCGATCGCCTCCGACGGATCGTCAGGCGTCGAGGCGTCTTGAAGTGGTGCAGTTCACCCGTGAGTTCATTGGCCAGCGACAGATCGGTGAAAGTTCCGCCAACGTCCACCCCGATCCGATATTTCTCCTGCGCCATTCCGCCCGACCCTCGACACGTTCAATACCTCGGGACAGGTTCGTTTCCTTTCGTAGTCACGGACAGTCAGAATTGCGCCAAAAAATAGCGGAATCCTGCCAAACAACTGTCAGGTTAGCAAACTTGGCAAGATCAAAGGCCCGCTGGGGCGATCACAAAGGTGTCATGTGCCTATCCGAAGGTGCGCCACATCAGGCAGCCCAATCGGAGCAAGATCAGCCAAACCGCGCGTTCTCCTATCGTTTGGGCGGCCGCCCGCGAACGCCAGCAGCTGCTATTCATCACCCGCGACGCCTGCATCCTCTTCCCCGTCATTGGAAAACTCGGCATGATGTCGCCCGCAAGCAGCTTTTCTTTGGAGAGCAGGCCTGCATCCTCGAGCGCCTCGAAGTCGGCAAGATCGCGCAGCGTGTCGAGCCCGAACTCCAGCAGGAACTCTTTGGTCGTAGTGTAGGTGTAGGGAGCGCCGGGTGTCGGGCTGCGGGGGCCGGAGGCGATCAGGGCGCAGCCACGCAGATGGCCGATCAGGTCGCGAGAAATCTCCCTGCCGAAGAAGGCCGAGAGCTCGGTACGGGTCATCGGCTGGAAATAAGCGATGCACATCACCACCAGCGCTTCCGATTGCGAAAGGTCCTTTTGCCCCTGCTCGTTCGTGCCTAACGCCGCGCGAATGGCATCGCCGTCGGCCGGCCGTGTCAGATGCCGAGAACCGCCAGCGACCGCGACCAGGTCATAGGGGCGGCCACGCAGTTCCTCGCGGATGTCATCGATGATCAGATCGAGATTGCAGTTCTTGCCGACGATGCGCGCGAGAACCTCACGCGAGACGGGTTCGCTGGCGGCAAATATGGTCGCCTCGACGCGATGCATCCATTCGCGCCAGCGAACCTCCGCCGGCAGATGATCGAGCTCGCGGTCGACCAGCATTCGCTGGACATCTCTTTTTCTCGTGTGCGTCGTGTCGGTTCCACCATCGATCACAATCCGTGGACGCGGAAGGTCGGCCGGCCGGACAATTCACGCACCACCCCGAACTCGAGCAACCGGTCGAACAGCCTGCGCAACCCGCGATCGCTCATGCCGGCAATCTCTTGCGAGGCGACGACCGCATCGTCGGAAAGCAGCTTTTCGATGACGGCATCCGACCCTTTCGCGCGCAGCTTTGGCGCCACTGCCAGCAGATGGTCGGCGCGGCGGCCGCGCATAGGCGGCAAAAATGCGCTGCCGGGATGCTGGCAGCGCCTGCCGTTGGTCCTTTGGCGACGATCGACCACCGCTTGCCGGTGGCGTCGGGTAGGCGCCGAGCAAAACCGCGCGCGGCCACCCAAGCCGACCGGCGACAATGACGCCGGCCAGCCACGGCCCAATCTCACGCGCGGCGCGCAGACGCTGGCGCTCGAGCATCGCGATCGCATCGGCGGCCGCGCCGAGCGCATTCCCGTGCGCGGTGGCAATCCGCTCGATCTCAGCGCCGAGACGTCCTACCGCCTTATTGTCGATCAAGCTCCCCAGATCCGCGCCGACCTCGCCCAGCGCCGTTTCGCCGACCAAAGTCGCGACCGGGCGCCGCCAGCTTGCGCCAGGCCAGCAGCATACGGCCGGCGGGTCCGACGTCGTCGCCACGACGGGTGATCACCAGCGCGTCGCGCAGCGCGGCCTCGTCTTCAGTGCGACCGGCCTGCCGCGCCGTCGCCGCCGGCGCTAGCGCCAGGCGCTGGCGCGAGGCGCCCGCCATTTTTCGTCCCGGCGCACAACCGCATCGAGCGCGGTCAGCGCCGCGCCGGCGGCAAGCGCAGCATCCCTCAACGGTTTGCGCCGTCTCGACGGCCCGGCGCAGCCAGGCCGGCACCGTCGCCATGTGCGGGCACGCGCGGCGCCGAGCGGCTGGACTGGGTGGCGCGGGGACGGTTGGGGTGAGGAATCATTCCGGCCAAGATGAAAGATAGCGGCGCTTATGGCAACAAAAAGCGGAAAACCGCCGCGCCCTGTCGACGTCGTTTTATGTCCGATAAGCTTGCGTTATCGCACGGAGCGGCAAAACGCCTAGCGCAGCACCTCCAGTCCGTGCTTCTGCACAACGCGGACAAAACGGGGAGCACGTCAGCTCTGATCTTGTCAACGCGGCTCAACGGAGCAGCGGTATGCCGCCCATTGGAACGAGCTGAGGCACTTCTGAAGATTCATTCCTCACCTCATCATAGTCTGGCCCCTGGTATCCAACTTCCTTGCAACGACCGAAATGCTCAGCCCTTTGGCCAGCTCGGCTATCGCAGCCAGACCGCCAGATCAGAAAGAGCACGCTTACGAAATAGGCCAACTGAAGGAGCAACGAACAAGCCAGCGTCGTGACGATTACTGTGCGGATGGAATGAGAAGCGAAGCAGACAATCAGAGCATTGCTGCAGAGGAACAGCCCCAGGACGCGACAAAAGATTTTTAAGGGCAACGCCGTTCTCCTGGTTTTTGTCTCCTCAGATCATGCTGCGACCTGGTCGGCCGCAACATGGGTCTGGCAGTTCTTCGGGCAGACGCGGGCGCAGGCTCCGCAGCCAATGCAGCGGCCGGCATGATCGACGACCATGATCATGCGATTGAGCTCGCCATCGAAATCGTCATCCTCGTCGTCGCAGACGCCCAGAATTTCACCCGCGTCATCGACGCCGTAAAGATGCATGACCTCGCGCGAGCAGACTTTGAAACAGCGTCCGCAGCCGATGCAGGTCTTGCCATCTATTGCGGTCAGATATTCCGGCATCCATATGGAGCCGTTGCGGGTGGTGAATGTGCTCCTCATCGTAACTTCTTCATTGCAGCGAGCTCTCTCTTGGCACCATCCAACTCGGCAAAAACGGCGGACGTTTCCTTGGCAACGTCCTCTATCTCCGTCCATTTTCCCGGGAGATCCTCTGCAAGGTCGCGCAATTTCATCTTGGCGACTGCTGCGCGCAGCTGAAGCTTTCGGACTTTCTTCCCCATTTCATCTAGCTTTGACATAAACCCTTCCTCGAAATCGGTTTCATCACGCCGGCGCCACACCGGGACCGGCTTCAGTGGCTGCGGTCGCATCGTCGATTAGTTTCGCACCGGCCTCAGCCAGTTTCCGGAGCATCTCGAAGCCGACCGAATGAACGTCTTGCCAGAACGACCAACTGCCCGGCCGTGGAAAGGAATCGTCCGAAGCCCCATGGGTTTCATCTCCATGATCGGCGGGTCATCAGGTCGGGGCCCTCCTCGGTCGCAAGCCCCACGGCGCTGTAAACTGTCGAGCCTCCACAGCACGTCCGGATCGGGATCTCCGATGACAGGCATCGCACGGCGCTGTTTTCTGGTGACGGTGAAGTCAGCCAGCAGCGTGCGTCCCATATGCCTTCCCATGCCCGTAGAGACCCTGAGCACGGATCAGGCGCACGAGGCATTTGACGAACGGGTGGCAAGGGCCGCCTCGTCCACGTTGACACCGAGGCCAACCGAGGCGTGAGACACTTCGCCTACTCCTCATTTCAGTCCACTTTCTCGAAGGACGGTTTCTTTTTTCGGGGACGCCTCCCTCGGGCACACTTGCGCAGCCGACGCCCGGCTCGGCGCGGCTGAAGCCACGCAATTGATGTCCCTCTGGCCGACCTTGAACACGTCCTTGACTGCGAAGTCTGCAACGTGAATTCGCGTCGAACATCCCTTCCGCCGCAATGGGGCCGGAGGCCATGAAGTTTCGAGCCTCGATCCTGCTGCAGACGATCGACCAAGTGCTGCATTGACCCTCCTGCTGCGGTCACGCCAGGGAAATGGACGAATTGCCCAGTGAGCCATTTCGACCAATCACCCCTTTCTATTTTTTGTCCTCGGCCGACCGCGCTTTGGCACCTTCGTGAGATTGTTTTGTGGAGCCGCCCAGAGAGCGCCGTAACAAACCTTCCCACCCCTGTACTTGGCGAGGGCCTGCAGCAAATCCGGCAAATGCTGCTCTTTCAATTCGGCCGGGATAGGCTCCGGCCTGTCCAGCGACGTCAGTGCCAGTTCGACCAACTCGATCGCGCGATCATTGTTGCCGTTCTCGTGATAGTACCGGGCGACTGCGGGATAGGACCGGAACTTAGGGCTGTCGCCTTGCGGGGGATTCAGCGCCAGGATGTGTTCGGACAGCTCCTTGCCCATCGCGAAGCGCTCAGCAGGGGGAAGGCGCGAATGGTCATTGACCGGATGGAAAAGTTGGTCTAGCGCCGACACCATCCAGTCCTCGGAGTTTTTGTCGATCGCTTCGCGAACCAATTGGCGCATCACGGGCAAGCCGGTCCACATGTCTTGAATTTTGTGAAGCAACAGATGCGCATGAGCCAAGCGGAAATTGATGTCGTCCGGCATCAAGGCGATGCCCTCTTCGATCGCCCAGAGCGCCGTCTTCCAATCTTCTAACTTCACCGCCCCCCAGAATCTGTCATCGATCGGCTTCTTCAACGCTTGTTCACGCGCCATGGACTCGCTTCTGGCGATCCGCTCCGTATCGGCGGCTTTCGCTTTATCGCTGGTGCCCCAGCTGCCGTTGAGCACTTTCGGCAAAATCTCATAGAGTTGGCTGGGATGACCGATAAAGGCGATGTGGCCGTCTCGGTCGACCACGAACGAAGTCGGAATCCCGGCGGAAAAGCTGGGTTTCATCCAAAGCTTGTTCATTTCACCTGTGTGGTCGAACGCGATCCGATAGCTCAGATGCGAGCACTTTTCGGTCAACCACGCGTCCAACTTGGTGCGAGCCTCAACGGCCGTTGGAGCGTCTTCATTAGCCGCGACGCCGACGACCTCAAGTCCGCTGTCCCTGTATTTTTCCTGGAGCCGCATCAGATCGAGCATCTCCGCCATGCATAGTTCGCACCAAGTTGCCCAAAATTCGACGATATAGACTTTGCCGGGCTGGAAGTTCGCAAGGGGCTCGCCACGCAGCCAGTCCTCCACTTTGATCGAAGGAGCCGGTGACCCCAGCTGCACTACCATGTTGCTCTCCAAAGCTGTTGCCAAAGGTTGGGTGACCTTATGCGCGAGCTTGTTCCCCTTTGAGACGGGGCACGAGGGTTCAAGGAAGGGAGAGCATCGCTCGTCTTGCGAATCTGCGTGCAGTCAGCCTTCACTCAGTGTTGCTGACTCTCAATTCGCAAAGGCCGTGCCAACGCGCTAAGCGCGCAGTAAATGCTTGATTCCACTTTGAAAACCGTCCGGGTGCCCAAGATAGCCGGTTGTATTGGACGCGACATGTTTTCTGCCACTGTCAGATCTTGGACACGCATCACGCGCTTCGCGTCGCCAGAGAAGCGTGGCCACGGACGACTCGACATATATTCGGGCTGATGGACGAGCAGATGGACATCGTGACTGCGTTGGCTACCGCCAGGCTCGTCATCATCGTCGGCCTCAAGCCTTGCTTGAGCTTCTTGCCATCTCGGTCGCTCAGGTGGTAGCAGAACGCCATTGCGATTGCAGGGCCGCTCCATCCGAGCATCGCCTCTGCCCTACCCTTCCGCTTTGCCATTGATTTCCTGGCTCGCGACGCAGGAGTTCTTCACGAGGCCCGGTCCAGCTGCGGGTCGCGAGTACCGTCATCACCAGATTGACGATGACGATCGTGGCGAAGAGGGCCAGACGAGTGCCGGCATATCCCGGCCGGTGAACTCTGCGGGATCCCTGCTTTGTGTTTACTTCTGTGTTCCCGGTGCTCAGGTGCAACGGGACCTCGCGGCGCGACGTGAGCGTTGGCGGAATGCAAACCCAAAGACCGCTCGGTCGCCACGCAGGTTGGGCCGGACCAACGGGAAACGCTGGAGATGCGGCTGTCCGCCACTAACCCGGGCTACCATCCCAGAGATGACAAGGCGATTGATGCCATCGTTCGCGCCGACGCCGGCAAGAGCCCGACCGTCCCGACTCGAAGGTCGGTGCCTTGGCCACTGCACGG
This sequence comes from Mesorhizobium sp. M0954, assembly GCF_040319155.1. Lineage (NCBI taxonomy): Bacteria > Pseudomonadati > Pseudomonadota > Alphaproteobacteria > Hyphomicrobiales > Phyllobacteriaceae > Mesorhizobium > Mesorhizobium sp. M0954. The sequence goes on from NZ_JAMYNR010000017.1 coordinate 6,708, forward strand.
CCGTTGCGGTGGTCAGCTCCCGGCCAGTGGTGAGGGAAATCGTGATAACGCGAATACGATGCGGCTACGGTCCGAACGCGGCCTGCCGCGCTGAAACGACTCTCTTTCTCGACCTGACGCCGACGTGAAGCGGTGGTTTTGAGTGCATTGAGGAGCGCCTGTACCTCTGCGCGGTCTTTGGGCTCCGCGTTACGGATCATCTCGGGCGAGGAGAACCCCCGAGCGCGCCTTAGAGACGTCCGGGATGTCTCGGCGACGGCGCTTGCAGATTCGAGCTTCGCGAAGCTTGCACGTTTGCCACGATCTTTCTCCGACTTGGCAGGGTGACCCAGTGAGTAGAGCTTCGAACAGCGTCGGTGCTGCTTCGGAACCCGTCAGCGACCAAAAACAGCGGCAATGGCGGCTTCCCAACTATCCATCTCGTCACGCCACCGAAGAGCCGCTCGCGCAGCCGGCGGCTGCCGTAAGCGCCCATGACTATCATGTCGGCGGACGTGTCGATTGCGTGCTGCGCGAGCACCGTGGCCACCGGTTTGCCGGCACTCGGCAGCAGGTCAACCGAGACCCGAGCACCGTGCCGAGTGAGTCGGCTCCCGGCTCGGTATCGTTTCCGGTGCAGGTCGCCTCCGGATCGACTAATGCGACACGAACTTCCTCAGCATCGGCTAGCAGATCCAGCGCTTCCCGAACTGAATGGGACGCCTCGACTCGCGAATCCCAGCCGACCAGCACGCGCCGTGCCGACAGAGTCGCCTCAGCGCCCTCCGGCACGACAAGCACCGGCTTTCCGGTATCGAACAGGCTGCCGTCGATAACAAGAGGTCCGAGATTAATGTCGTTGAGAAGTGCGGGGCCGACGATTGTCAGGTCATTGCAGAGCGCCCGCTGTTGCACCGCGTCACCGACGCTGGCCTGATCGCAGTAGTGGGTATCGACGTCATAGCAAAGGGCGTGGCTCTCAGCTGTTTCTGAATTTCCCTGGATGTTGTTTCCAGTCTGGCCATGTCCTGTGAAAATCTTTCGATCTGCCTAAACCGTTTGTCCAGTCTGGCGATGGCCTGTGCGCGTTGTCCAGGCCACTCGGGGATGCCATCGCCGAGCAGCGGAGAAGGCACATAATGAGCGGCGGAGGCGACATCACCAGTACGGAAAGATACGCGCCGACTTCGGCACACAAGCTGGCAGCTGTTCTGACATCCTGATCGGAGTGGTCAGCTCCCGTCCCACTGAGTATGCTTCTGAAAGCCATTTGACTGCTTCTTTCTGAATATGTCGTACCTGCCGGCGCGTTTCGAAGCCGCAAGACTTGCCCTCAGCACGGCGGAAATGCGGAGTGGCACCACATCGGTTATCTATTCAGCCGTCCGGCCACTCGAGCGAGTAGCCGGCCGACCTGACGGTACGAATGACGCTGGAGGGGGAGGCCGCCTTCAGAGCCCTTCTGAGCCGGCTGATATGGACATCCACGGTGCGTACACCGACATGGATATTGGGCGGCCAGGCCGCGCTGATCAGCTCGTCTCTGGTGAAGACCTTGCCGGGAGTCTCAAGCAAAAGCCGCAGCAGGTTGAACTCGATCGGCCCAAGGTGGACTTCGTGGCCATTACCCCGAACGCGGTGGGCATCGAGCCTTATCTCAAGGTCGCCACAGGAGATCCAGCCGCCGTTTTCAATCCCGTTCGAACCCGGCTTTGGCAGCGCCAGCTTCATCCGTAGACAGTCAAGCAGCTTGGCCGGCGCGAAGGGCCGCACAAAGCTCTCGTCAATACCAGCCTTCAAGAGATCGAGGTGCTGGTTCTCGGCGCCGGGCGCGATCAGCGCAATTACGGGCAGGCCGCCGGTCCGGGGCTCCCCCTTGAGCCGGGCGCAGATTGTGGAGCCTGTCGCGATTGTTGGCTGGCAGTCCAGCACCACGGCCTTCGGCTCCCGTTCACTGGCCAATGCAAGCGCCTCCTCCACGCCGCCGGCCAGTTGAATCGTGAAGCCATCCACCTCCAGAATGTGGCTGTGGACCAGATAGAACTCCGGATCCTGCGAACAGATCAGGACCAGTGGCTTCATCAGCGCTACCCCAAGAACCACATCGGCCTCGACCGCCTCGATTGAGAGGGCTGGCCATCGCATGTCCTCAAGGCCTGACACGATCCCGTTGATCGAAAATCGGTTTCATCACGCCCGCGCCACCTCGGGATGAGCCTCAATGGCTGCGGTCGCATCGCCCGCCAGTTTGGTACCGGCCGCGGCGAGTTTCCAGAACGTCTCGAAGCCGAACCGGTGGACGTCGCGCAGGGTCTTCGACAGAACGACCAACCGCCCGGCCGTGAGAAGCACGCGCCCAAAGCCCTCATGGCTCATCTCCATCATCGGCGATGCCATCCGGCCGGAGCGCTCCTCGATCGCAAGCCCGACGGCGGTGTAAAACATCTCGAGCCTCCACAGCACGTCCGGATCGGGATCGCCGATGATCGGGATCGCACGGCGCTGTTCCCTGGTGACGATGAAGTCGCCCAGTAGCTCGGCGTCCGATTTGCCTTCCCAAGACCCGTGGGAATCATGAGCCCGGACCAGCCGCACGAGGCATTTGACGAACGGGGTGGCAAGGGCCGCCTCGTCTTCGGCGACAGCAGGGCTAACCAGGGCGTCAGACATTTCGCCCGCTCCTCATTTCAGTCCTCGTCCTCGAAGGACGGTTTGTGTTCGGCCACACCTGCCTGCGCCAGCACCTTGCGCAGCCAAGGGGGAGGACACATCCTGAGCATCATCTGCGTGCGCAACAGCACCTCTTGGATGGTTTGGGGGTGCGGCACTTTGATCGGATGAATTTTTGCCGAAACAAGTTTGGCTGCCGAAGGTCCGCCGATCGCCAGACAAAACAGGAGATGACAGCCCTTCAGCGCCTCCACCTTCGGGGTGATGCGGTCGTCGCCCTCAGTTCGATGCTTCCCGCTCTCGTCGGAAACGTCATCGAAGGCCACGGCCTCGACGAGCTTCCACTCCTCGCGCATCACGTCGTAGACAGCAAAGCGCCTGGCCGAACCGAAATGGGCGTTGAGGTTCTTCATGTCCTGCGTGGCGATCGCCACGCGCAATGCGCCAGCTTGGCGTTCCGGCGTCGGTGCGTGAACCTCGTCAGTGACGAGCGAGAGGCGACGAACGGAGCTCATCTGGCATTTCTCGCTTACGGAGTGGATCAAGCGCCTCAGGCGTCGGCGCGTGCCGGTTGGCTTCAAAAATGTTGGCGACCTCGAAGATCAGGTCGCGGGTCCCCTGGTAGAGGATTGTGAGCTTGTGCTGGTTGCCGAGCCGGTCGAAGATCGGGAAGCCGACCCGCATGAGCGGAATGCCGAGGCGCTGCGCCGCCTGGCGGCCGTGGGAATGGGTGACGAGAAGATCAGCGCCGGCGCCAAGAGCTTCCAAATCGCCGAGATCGCCGATTTGAACCGACTGCGCCGGTACTTCCTCCAAAATTTTCGACATGTCGGTCGTGGTGACCGCCGCCGCGATTTCGGAGCCCATTCCGATGAAGAAGCTCGCGAGTTGGTAGAGTTGGTCTGGTTCAGCAGCGATCGCAATTTTCTTGCCTCCAAAGTGGAAATGTCCGTCGAGCAACGCATCCTGCAACTGCGCCCGGCGACGGCGCACCCCAGCCGGCGCCGCCGCGCCCGAAACCGCGGACAGCAGCGAGACGAACCGGTCGGCGTCCTTCAATCCAGTCAGCGATCGGAACAGCACGTAAGGCACGCCGGTCAACCTCTGCAGCAGCTCGGCCGGGCGGCGCATATGCTCACCGATGACGATGCATTGCTCGGCCGTGCCAAGCTCACGGATATCCTCGACACTGGTGCCGCCATAGGTGGTCGTGACCCAGCGGTCGGGCACCGTACCGTCGAGCGAGCCGGAGACGTCCGGCAGAATCACGGGCTTCAGTCCAAAGCTTTCAACTGTCTCACGCAAATGCTCGATATCAGCCACAGTGAAGTTCCAGCCAGGCAGGATCACGATCTTCTTCGACTGGCGCGCCTGCTCGCCGGGCCGCGTAATCCTTTCGATCATCGCGGTGACCGCCTTGGCCCAGCCCTCTTCGATCGCGCCGTCGAAATCCGGTGTGTTGGCTAGCACCACCTCCGTACCCGCGAGTTCTTCCGTGCGCTTCAGCCTGATATCGGCGATATCTCCTGCGCAGTCTTCGCCCCGGGTTTCCACCAGCGCCGTCGTGCAGACCCCGATCAGCGTTGGCTTTGTGCGGGCCTTGAGGTTGAGGATCGCCTCTTCCAGATGGTCTGCCCCGCCGAGGATCGTCGCCACCTCGTCCATCGCCGTTGTCTGCAGGGGGATGGCTTCCTTGAAATGCCGCACGAAGAGCACGAGCGCGAAGCTGGTGCATCCCTGGCTGCCGTGGAACAACGGCATCGCGCCGTCGACGCCAAGAAAGGCCAAGGCGGCACCCAGCGGCTGCGATGACTTCAGCGGATTGACCGCCGCCGCTTTGGTCTGGGGAAGGATGCGGACCATCGGCTTTCTCAACACTCGCCGAAATCGTCGGCCGTCGTGCCGGCGAATTCCTGGACAGCATGTAAGGTCGCGGTCTCATTTTTCGTGCTCGGCAGTTCCTCCCTCACCGCAGGCTGGCAATCCCATGGTGCCGGCTCCCGCACCTGGCACCAGATTGGGTTATGAATGGCGAGATCAATCTGGCGTATGAGTTCCACCATGCCGTCATAGCCGGCGTAAGGGTGTTGGCGCTCCTGGTTGATATCGAGCCAGGGTGTCTTGGCCTTCAGCGCGATGAATTGCGTGCGCCCGCCCGACAGCATGATATCGGCCTTGTGTTCTGAGAGCATGGCGTAAAGCTCGCGCGCTGCCATCTGCTCAAACATGTGGTTGTCGTCCTTGAGGATGTGCTTGATGCGCTCCTTGTCTTCGACTGTGGATTTCTTGACAGAGGTGCCGACGATCTCGATGCCGATCTTCATCAGCGCATGGACGACCGACCAGGACTTCACACCACCGGTATTGAGCAGCACGCGCTTGCCTTCGAGCCTTGGCCGGTAGGCCGCGAGCTTCGTCCATGCGATCGCCTCCTCATCTGCAATCAATGCCTCGGTGCGGCCGAGGATCTCCGGATCGGCACCCATCTTCACGAGCAGCTGAGAGATCTGTCGGAGCGCTTCCGAGGTGTCGGTGATGCCGTAGAAGGAGCCCTCGAAGAACGGAATATCCCAGCGCTGCTCCATCTTGCGGGCGAGATTGATGAGCGCGGTCGAGCACACCATCATAGCCGCCCGGGCGCGGTGCGCGGAGGCAATGTCGAGGTAGCGCGCGTCGCCCGGAATGCAGGCGCGCACCCGGATGCCCAGCCGATCAAGGAGCGGCTTCACCAGCCAGAATTCGCCCGAGAGGTTGAATTCGCCAAGGATATTGATGTCGTAAGGGCCGGCATCGGCGGGCTCCACCGTGCCGATGACATGATCGAGCAACGCCTCGCCGGCAAGCTTGTTGCCAAGATTCTTGGAGCCGACGAAGCCCGGCGCATTGACCGGCACCACCGGCAGGCCGAACTTTTCCGCCGCGCGCTTACAGACGGCCTCGATGTCGTCGCCGATCAGCGCCGTAACACAGGTCGGATAGACGAAGATCGCCGGCGGCCCATACGCTTCCTTGATCTCGCGGATCGCTTTGAAAAGCTTCCGCTCGCCCTGGCCCATCACAACGTCGAGTTCGGTGAGGTCGGTGGTGAAGCTTGTGCGCCACAGCGTTGGCCCGGACGAAGCCGCACCGCGGTTGTCCCAGGAATTGCCCTCGCAGGCGAGCGGCGCATGGATCAAATGCGCAACGTCGGTGATCGGCTGCAGCACGATCTTGGCGCCATCGAAGGCACAGCCGCCGGCCGCCGCCCCGGGGGTCAGTGGCTTCGAACAGCCCTTTTTGCTCGCCTTGGCATCCTTGCCGCGGTTCTTCTCGCAGGCAGGCTCGTTGAAGACATCCTGGATTTTGGCTCTAAGCAAGGACATTGCGTCGGTCTCCAAAGTCCCTCGGGAAGACGACCGGCCAAAGCCGACCGTCACGCTTAGCGGGTGAGGTCATACGAATAGTCCGTCACGCCCGTCTCGCTTGTCTCGTGATCGAGCTTGTCGAAGATCTTGTCGAGGATCGTCGTCAGGACGCGCAACCCGCCTTGGTAGCCCATGAGCGCAAAGCGATGGTGATGGTGGCGGTCGAAGATCGGAAACGCCAGCCGGATCAGCGGCGTGCCCGTGTCGCGCTCCAGATACTTGCCATAGGAGTTGCCGATCAGCAGGTCCACCGGCTCGGTGAAGAGCAGCGAGCGCATCGCCCAGAGGTCCTTGCCCGCCCAGACTTGAGCATCCTTGCCGAAGGGCGAGGATGCAAGCAGTTCCTTCAACTCCGCTTCCCAGGCCGAGGTGCCGTTGGTGGCGAGGCAATGGGTCGGCTCGCCGCCCGTCTCCATGATGAAGCGGGCCATGGCGTAGACAAAGTCCGGATCACCGTAGATGGCGTATTTCTTGCCGTGCAGCCAGGATTGGCTGTCCGCCATGGCGTCAACAAGTCGGCCGCGCTCCAGGCGGATTGCCTCGGGGATTTGCTTGCCGGAAATCGCGGAGACCTCCATCAAGAAGTCGTCGGTCGCCTGGACTCCGAGCGGGTAATGGAACGAGGCAGTCGCCTGCCCTACCCCCTCGCAATACTCCAGTGTTTTTCGGGTGTTGTAATGCTGTAGCGACAGCGTCGCCTCGGCGTTGAGTGCCTTCCTCACGTCTTCGATCTTCGTGCCGCCGTCATACATGCGGTATTCGCCGTCGGACGGCGTGTCGAACTGGTCAGAGGCGTCTTGGATGAAGGTATAGGACACGCCTATCAGATCGAGCAGGCGCTTGAGTTCCCGGTTGTTGCCAACACAGAAGCCGTCGAAACCCGGAATGACGTTGATGGTCCCCTCGGCTTCCGTTCGCTCCTCGCCTTTCCAGAAATGCTCCAAAATGCCCTTGACCGTTACGTCATAGCCATCGACATGGCTGCCGACGAAGGCCGGCGTGTGGGCGAAGGGCACGTCGAAGTCGCGCGGGACCGAGCCTTGGTCCTTGGCGTTCTCGATGAAGCTGTGCAGGTCGTCGCCAATGACCTCCGCCATACAAGTGGTCGAGACGGCGATCATCTTCGGGTCGTAGAGTTGGTACGTGTTGGCGAGCCCGTCAACCATGTTCTTCAGGCCACCGAACACTGCCGCGTCCTCGGTCATCGAGGAGGAAACTGCGGAAGCAGGCTCTTTGAAATGGCGCGACAGGTGCGAGCGGTAATAGGCCACGCAGCCCTGGCTGCCGTGGACGAAGGACATGGTTCGCTCGAAACCCGCGGCCGCGAACACCGCGCCCAGCGGCTGGCAGGCCTTGGCGGGGTTCACGACAAGCGCTTCGCGAGCGAGGTTCTTTTCGCGGTATTCCCACGTCTTGGTGAATTCGCGTTGGTCGGTAACGACCTGGTCCGGGTGCGGACATTCGAAATTCAGCCTCTTCTCGGCGAGCATCTGCCTGTATTCCGGCTCGCGGAACAGGGGCGCGTGGTCGAGAACTTTTTCAGCCGACTGCGGCATGGGTGGTTACCTCTTTCCATCTGGCCCGCCATACGGCGGCACAGGGACGTCGAAACGTTTCAGGTCTCCCGCGGACAAAGGGCCACAGGCGTTCAACGGCCTCCCGGCTTCCGGGAGGCCAGGTTTTCATTCGGCTGCGATCGCCGCCGACGGCTCGGCTTTTTTCTTCCAGGGGGCGTCGTAGAGGTTCCAGACTGGGTTGTTGATGGCCAGATCCATGTCGCGGGCGAAGATGGCGAAGCCGTCGTAGCCGTGATACGGGCCGGAATAATCCCAGGAATGCATTTGACGGAACGGTATGCCCATCTTCTGGACCGGGTACTTTTCTTTGATGCCGGAGCCAACGAGATCAGGACGGATCCCCTCGATGAACTTCTCCAGCTCGTAACCAGTCACGTCGTCATAGATCAGCGTGCCCTTCTTCACGTAATGGCCGGTACGCTGATAGTCGTCGTTATGGCCAAATTCATAGCCAGTGCCGACGATCACCATGCCCAGATCCTCATATGCCGTGACGACGTGACGGGGGCGCAGCCCGCCGACATAGAGCATCACCGTCCTGCCTTCGAGGCGCGGCCGGTACTTGGCGATGACGGCATCGACCAACGGCCGGTATTTGGCGATGACCGCCTCGGCCTTGGCCTCGATTTCCGGCCCGAAATGCTTGGCTATCTTGCGCAGAGAGGCTTCAGTCTGGGAGGGGCCGAAGAAATTGTACTCCATCCAGGCGATGTCATATTTTTCCTCCATATGCCGGCAGATGTAGTTCATCGATCTGTAGCAATGGATGAGATTGAGCTTGGCCTTCGGCGCTCGCTCTATTTCGGCCAGCGTAGCGTCGCCCGACCAGTTGCCGACCACGCGCAGGCCCATCTCCTCGAGCAGGATGCGCGAAGCCCAGGCGTCGCCGCCGATATTGTAGTCGCCGATCACATTGACATCGTACGGGCCGGCCTCGAACTCGACGTCCTTCTTCTCGAACACCCAGTCGCGGATCGCGTCGTTGGCGATGTGGTGGCCGAGTGATTGCGAGACGCCGCGGAAGCCCTCGCAGCGCACCGGGACGATCGTCTTTTCGTGTTCCTTGGCCTTGTTGCGGGACACCGCTTCGGTGTCGTCGCCAATCAGGCCGATCGGACATTCGGATTGCACGCTCATGCCCTTGTTCAGCGGAAACAGTTCCTCGATCTCGTCGATGATCCGTTCCAGCTTCTTGTCGCCGCCGAAAACAATGTCCTTCTCCTGGAAATCGGAGGTGAACTGCATCGTGACGAACGTGTCGATGCCGGTCGTGCCGACGTAATAGTTGCGGCGTTGCGACCAGGAATATTGCCCGCAGCCGACCGGGCCGTGCGAGATATGGACCATATCCTTGACTGGACCCCAAACCACGCCTTTCGAGCCGGCATAGGCGCAGCCGCGAATCGTCATCACTCCGGGGATGGACTTGATGTTCGATTTGACCTCGCATTCGGAAAGGCCCTCGCTTTCCTCGCCAGCCTCGTCGCCGCTCTTTGCGACGCTGAGGTGCTTTTTGCGGCGCTTCGCCGCCTTGTCAGGATATTGCGACAGCACCTCCTCGATAAGCTTCGCATGGAGGGCGCCGTCATTCTCGTATTCCAGGCTCATGGGACCCCTTTCAAGGTTCAGGGTGACGCCTCACCAACGAGGCGCCGTTCTTTGAAAGGCGCGCCAGGTCAAGGCCGCGCCTCGTGTCGGCAGCGGTTGTTACTGTGCGGCCGCCTTCGCCGCTTCCTTGACCTGAAGCTCGGCAAGCATCTGCTCGTCAGTCTTCATGATGCCGAAGTCGAGCAGCATGTCCTCGAGCTCCTCCATGGTGATCGGGGTTGGGATGGTGCCCTGGCCCGAATTGGCATGGATCTTCTCGGCCAGTGCCCGGTATTCCCCGGCCTGCTTGGAGTCCGGCGCATACTGGATGACAGACATCTTCCTAAGTTCGGCGTGCTGGACGATGTTGTCGCGGGGCACGAAGTGGATGAGCTTGGAATTGAGCCTGGAAGCCAGCGCTTCGGCGAGGTCGAGCTCGCGGTCGGTTTGGCGCTCGTTGCAGATCAGGCCGCCGAGCCGCACGCCGCCCGAATGGGCGTATTTCAGGATGCCCTTGGCGATGTTGTTGGCGGCATAGAGCGCCATCATCTCGCCGGACATGACGATATAGATTTCCTGGGCCTTGTTCTCGCGGATCGGCATCGCGAAACCGCCGCACACCACATCCCCGAGCACGTCGTAGGAGACATAGTCGACATCATCGTAGGCACCGTTCTCCTCGAGGAAGTTGATCGAGGTGATCACGCCGCGGCCGGCGCAGCCGACACCCGGCTCAGGGCCGCCCGACTCCACGCATTTGATGCCTTTGTAGCCGACCTTGAGCACGTCCGCGAGTTCCAGGTCTTCCACCGAACCTTCCTCTGCCGCGAGGTGCAGGACTGTATCCTGCGCCTTCGCGTTCAGGATCAGGCGGGTGGAGTCGGCTTTGGGGTCGCAGCCGACGATGAGGATTCTCTGCCCGAGGTCGACAAGGGCGGCGAGCGTATTTTGGGAGGTGGTGGACTTGCCGATGCCGCCCTTGCCGTAAAAGGCGATCTGACGCAAACCTGACATGTAGCTTTCCTTCCTTCGTTCCATTCATCGCGGCTGCCGCGACATGAATGCCGGTCGGGCAGCTGTCGCCGCCTCGCACCCAAGGATCTCAAGACTCGTGCCAATTTGGCTCGTCGAATCGAAGAATAATTTTGTGGTTGTTTTTCAGGTATTTAGCTTGAAGCCGCAGAAAGGATCGTCGGAACAAGCCGTGTAGCGGACCCGACAATGGCGACACAAAGCGTCGGATCGCGATCCCCAGTCACGCATTCGTTCGAACCGCATCGTTGTGTTGAGGTGGGCGAACAGCATCTCGACCCTCTTGCGTTTTTGCGGGATGCTGCGAACTCTCCTGTTCCGGCGAGCTGACGTGCTTGGTCTCGCGTGCCCTCATCGACACTGCGCGGAATCTTGCGCCACGCTGGCATACCTGCGAGCCACCGCCATCAATTCGGGGCTGCGGGCGATCATCCGCAATATCATCAATCCAAGAGGCTCGGCTCACTTATTGGCGCAGGAGTTCAGTATCGGCGTCATCGCCTTCACATGTTCGTCGATCCGCTCGATCACTTTCGCCGCGACAACGTCGCGCTCAGGCAGATGCCACCAGTGCTCGTTGACGAGTTCGACGGTCTCGACCACTGCCTTCAGGACTGCCGGCTCCGGAAGCCTTGCACGGTTCGCGAATGCTTTCCATCGCGGTGCTGCTAGCGCCTTGAACGAGCGCTCCCCTCCAAGCGAAAGCGCCATGGCGTCGGCGGGAATATATGGCACGGTCGACAGAACGTCGTAGATTGGTGCAAGCACCGGCTTGTCGCCGTTGCCGGGATAAATCAAAGACCAGTTCTTCAGGTGCATGTCGCCATGGCCGGTGATGACCGTCAGCACCAGGCGGCGGACGAATTCGAGAGCCGCCGTAGGCGAGACGGCTACGCCAAGGGCCAAGGCTATGTCGTGATAAGCGGCCCCCTCATTTTTGCGCGAGGAATAGACACCGAAGACCTGAGCGAAATCCTCGATGTGTATCCTCTCGCCATCGGCGCCGCGATCGAAGCGATTGACGAGAAGGACCTTGCCCTCCGACAGCGTGTTGAATTCTTCGGGAACGCCCTCAAAATCGGACTTCTCGACCAGTTCGCATTCAGGAACCTCCATGCCGATCGCTGCAGCCAGCGCCAGGTTGGCGAATTCGTTCTCGGAAACGCCCGGAAACGCCGCCGAAGGGAACTTGGCGATGTACCGGCCCTGCTCGTCGTCCATCGGCAAGGTAAGGCCACCGCCTTTTCCAGTGTTCTTCATGACCGACAGCTTCATCTGCACGCCGGCAAGTGAGAACCGTGCCTTGGGTTTATCTTTTGAAGCATCCTGCGAAACCGCTATCGCGCCGTCACTGGGCAACGCCCGTACGGCTCCCGGCAGATCGGCGCCCAGCGCCGCTAAAAGATCGAAATCATTGCCTGGCCGGACATTGCCTTCGTGGTGCTTTTCCATCGCCTCGCGCAATTTCTCCTCCGGCAGGAGGTTCGCGAAGAAAGCGGGCAAGGCGCCCGCCAGAGGCTTCGGATCTTTCCGCAATCCTCCCGTCGCTGCCCGGAACGACAGGCTGAAAACCGGAAAGCCGCCCGTCGCGCGGTAGGCCTCATCGAAGTTGAATGCATTGAAATCGCCCGGCGTCCTAACGATTGTGCCGACCTTCAGTGCGTTCAAGAGCACGTCCAGCGACGGGATCGTCTTAGGTGCGCGAAAAACTGGAGCCATGATCGTCATCGTCAGGTTGAGGAACAAAAGCGGGTCGATCGTCATCATCATTCGGACGCAATAGAGCCTGGACAGCCGGCACCATGACTTGCGGAACCATCATCATTTCCAGACCGAGTGCGCGAGCGATATTCATGAGCGTCGTCGCACGCGCCGCTGCGGCTCCCTTTTCGATGTCGCGATAGCGGGGACGGGATATACCCGCCAAATCAGCGACCTGCTCCTGCGTCATGGCACCGGCCAGCCTCGCCTGCCTGAAAAGCCGACCGATCTCGCGCAGAATTTCCGATTCAGATGCCATCATGATGCCTATACGATCTATTCCAATGCGCGATGATACGCAAAAGTATCTCATTGCTCCGGTGAGTGCGATATGAGCCCAAGGAACCGGTGCGACCTGGGAGAGCAACTCGGCGGGAATATCGATGCCCTGGCTGCGGACATAATCGACAGCGCAGCTGAGATAGACGGTAAAGCGCGTAGGCTATTGGCGGCCCGTTCAGTTCTGGCTGTCGGAAAGGCGCCCGAAGCCGGTTGCGAAGTTCGCCCTTGATCTCCGCCGCCCGGAGCTGCACGAGCATATGCGCACCGTGAAGTGACCAGCGCATCTGCTGCTTCTTGACCATACGTTTCCCGACGACTGAGTTCACCGCCGACTCGGCGAGAGTGGTGGCGACGGCGAAGCCCAGCCCGGCAGCGCTTTCCATCCTTTCTCACTCAGTAAGACTAGGCGCCCGCCGCCACGTGCGGGCGCCGCCGGCGTCAACCAGCGGGCAGATGCGCCGAGGGCAACAAGCGCGCCTGACGCAACGCCGCCAGATCAGCCGAGCCGGTGCAGAAGCAGGCGACGGCCAACTGGCGGATGACGATCTCGAAATGCGCGACAACCGCCTCGGTGGATACCGTAGCCGCGCGTAGCACGCCGGCTGCCTGCCCGGCGATGTCCGCGCCCAGGCGGATCGCCTTGGCCACGTCGACGCCGTCGCGGATCCCGCCCGACGCGATCAGCTTCACCGCTGGCAGCGCCCTACGTACCGCCTGCACGCTGGCTGGGGTCGGAATCCCCCAACCGGCGAACGCCATCGCCACTCCACGGTCGGCGGCATCGCGGGCCCGCTCGCCCTCCACCGCGGCCCAGCTGGTGCCGCCGGCGCCGGCGACATCGATCACCGCCACGCCCGCCTGAACGAGCGCACAGGCCACCGAGGCGGACAGGCCCGACCCCACTTCCTTGGCCACGATCGGCACGCCCACGCTGCGCGCGGCGCGAGCGATCTGCGCCAGGACGCCGCGCCAGTCGCGGTCGCCCTCCGGCTGTACCGCTTCCTGCAGCGGATTGAGATGGACAATGAGTCCATCGGCCTCCAGCGCATCCACCGCCCGGCGCGCAAGGTCCAGGCCGTCAGCCTCGCGCAGTTGCGCGGCGCCGATATTGGCAAGCAATGGAATGTCTGGCGCCAGGCGGCGCAGCGCGCGCGTCAGCCCCTGGGAGTTGCGGGATTGCAGGCTCACGCGCTGCGAACCGACGCACATGGCTATCCCCAAGGCTTGCGCTGCCTCGCCCAGATGCCGGTTGATGGCCTCGGCGCGTGGCATGCCGCCGGTCATGGAGCTGATCAGCAGGGGCGCGCGCATGGTCTTGCCAAGCAGCGAGGCGCTCAGGTCGATCTGCGTCAGGTCCAACTCGGGCAATGCACAGTGTTCGAAACGAATGTACTCCCAGCCGGCGGAGGCCTTGGCCCGCGCTGTTCGCCGATCCAGCACGATGTCCAGGTGGTCGTCCTTGCGCCGGCTCAGGTTGGTGTCGCTGATGCTCGCTCCATCCGCCGCATCGGGCGACGGCGTTTCGTCGGATCGGACCGACGGCAGCGCGCGCACGCCGCCGTTTCCCGCGCGTTCAGGCCGGCGCACGCTGGCCTCCGCCCGCAGCGTCGCTGCGGTAGCGGCTGGTCGAGGTCTGGTAGTACTGCGCGCGGATGGCCGCCATGGCCTCGATCAACGGTGCCCACGGCGGGGGAAAGCGTTGTTGCGCCATCACCCCGTGCAGCATGCGCATATGGCCGGCCAGCTCGTCCTTGAGGAACTCCACCACAGGCATAGCCGGATAGCGCTGCAGCAGCAGGATCGCCGCGTTGTCTCCCTCGCCGGCCGACCTATCCTTTTCGCGTCCATGGAGATCGTTCTGCAAGCGCCCTATCGCGGAGATGAGCCGCAGGACCTGGCGAAACGCCGGACGCGCGCGCAAGGTCGCCATGTCCAGCCCCCACAGCAACGACAGGCAACAGAACACGTTCGTGTAGGCGATCGAATCGATGCCGTTGTGCAGGTACTCGGCGTAGGACCAGCGTTCCGCCCCTGCCGCCTGCGCGTGTCCGGCGCGCAGCGCCGCGCAGTAGCATCGGGTATCGTCGAGTAGCCGAGCATAGTCGCGACGATCGTAGGCGAGCGCGGCCAGCGAAGCGCGCAGCACAGCGCAGCCCTCGAATCCGGGGAGCGCGCACGGCACGCCCTGCCCCAGCGCCTGCTCCACCGCGGCGAGCTGCTCCGGCGCGATCAGGCCAAGGTCGTTGCAATCGTCGAGCCAGAACAGCAGCGCCAGTTCGCGATAGAACGCCACGATCAGCGTTTCGTCCTGCGGATCGCGGCCGGTGCGGGCGCTGGTGTCGCGCAGGCTCGGGTGGATGCGCTGCAGGATGTACTGGCCGCCCCTGACCGCTTCCACGGCATGCTCGTCGGCGAACCCGGTCAGCGAATGCCCCCACTCCAGCACCTGCTGCAGCGCGCGTTCGGTCTGGATCATGGCGCCGCTCCTGCTCCCTCGGCCAGGACGCGCCGCCCCCAACGGAGCGCCAGCCACAACCCGGCGAGTTCGGCCACGCGCACCACCCGGCTGGGGCAATACAGTTCCTTGCCGATCCACAGCGGCGTCTGCGGCCATGCATGCGCCGCATGGCGGGCGAGCATCCACTCCAGCGCACGCGCCACCGCCTGCGCGATGCGCCGGCGCCCTGTCGGCTCTTCGCTCCCGTCCATCACGTGCAACGCGAACAGCGCATAGGCGGTTTCTTCGAATGTGGACGCGCGACCGGCGCCCCAGCCGCCGTCGCCGCGCTGCGCCTGCAGCAGCGCCGCCAGCGCGCGCTCGTCGCGCCACTGGGGCTTGCCTTGCGCCAGCGCAGCGACCGCATGCGCGGTGGGATACAGCCACGAAACGTGCCATTTTTCGTTGTCCCATAGACCGTGCGCGTTGCGATTGGCCTCGACGTAGGCGCTGGTGCCGGCGGCGGGCTTTCCCAACATTCGCAACGCATGCAGGGCGTGGATGTTGGTCGACACCGAGGCATTCCGCTCGCCGGGGAAGGTGACGAACAGCTCGCCGATTTCGAAATGGCGCAACGCATGGACCGCCGGGTCGCGGCCTGCAAGGCGCAGGACGCACATCGCAACGGCGGTATCGTCCGCATCGGCCGCGAAGTGCAAGGCCGGGCCCAGACCGCGCACGCCCAGGCGGGCGTCGAGCTGCGCGACGATCACTTGCACCGCCTCGGCGAGCGCGGGATGCGCGAACAGACCGGCCAGATGCAGGGTGTACAGCGACCAGCATGGCTCGAATACATTGATCGGCCAGACGTTGGGAAAGACACCTTCGATGCCGCTGCGCGTCGCCCGCGATGCCGCCTGCAGATACGCGTCGGCGCGCCCGACCTGCGGCGTGCTCCCCTGTGTCACGGCGTGCGCACGCCACGCGGCGGTGGCCGCCGGACTGATGCCGATGCTGCCGTCGTCATCCGGGCATGCGGTGGTCGGCGACGTTCCCCAGGCTTCCCAGGAGTGCAGCAACGGATGGCCGCTCGGCAACGTCGCCACCGCCCCCAGCTTGACCAGGCACGCTTGCCGCAACGGCAACAGCGCCGGGTGGCGCGGAAACGCCACCCCGCCCAGCAAGGATGCGGCCTCGCCGCACAACTGCGGCTGGATCCGCTCCGCGCCGAGCGGCGCGTCTTCCGGCACCGCATGCGCGTAGGGATCGGGCTGGCGCTCGAGGAACCGGGTTGCAGCCTGGACTGCGTCGGCAGCGCCGGGAAGAGGATCGGCACGCTGCAATGCCAGCAACGCCGCCCACGTGGGCGCATGGCGGAACAGCGGGAAGTCCGCACTTCCCCATCCGCCATCGGCCTGTTGCTGCGCGATGAGCCACGCGTATGCGTCCTGCCGACCGGTGACGTTGCCGTGGAACTGCAGAGCTCGCGCCGTGTCGTAGACGGACGGACCGACGCTGCCGCCGTCCCTCATCTCGCTCAGCAGGTGGCGCAATTCGGAAAGGATCTGTTCGGACAGCGCGTTCACGCGGGATGTTCCTTCTGCAGACGGTTGACGAGAACCAGGATCGGCAGACGCCGCGCACATCGCCGCGGACTTGGGCACAGTGCAGCATGCACCGCTGGCGCCGGCCGATCGCACCGGCACAGGGGCGAGTCCATGCGGACGGGCGCTCATGCGTATGGCGCGGACAGATACACGTTGGCCCGCTGCAGCATCTGCGCCAACCGTTCCGCACGCGGCCCCAGGGGGGCGATGGCCTCCCCGGCGTCGCGCAACAAATCCAGCGCGAACTGGCGCGCTGCCTGCAGCCCCATGATCGACGCGCAGGTCGGCTTCTGCGCCGCCGCGTCCTTGCCGGGGGTCTTGCCCAGCGTCGCGGTATCCGCTGTCGCGTCGAGAATGTCGTCGATCACCTGCAACGCCAGGCCGAAACAGGCGGTATAGCGATCGAGCGCACAGTACAGCGCAGCGTGCGCGGCATCGTCCGCGATGGCGCATAGCGCGCCCATGCGAACGGACGCGCGCACTAGCGCTCCGCTCTTCTTCCGGTGCATCGCCACGATCCTGTCCAGCTCGGCGTGCTTTCCGACCAGCGACAGATCCATGGCCTGCCCGCCTGCGGCACCCTCGGCGGAAACCGCCTGCGCCATTTCGCGCACGAGCGCGATTCGGTTGTCGCCCGGCGCATCCAGGCTCGCCAGGGTCAGGAAGGCGTGCGCCTGCAGCGCATCGCCGACCAGGATCGCAGTGGCTTCGCCGAACTTTACGTGCACGGTCGGAAGGCCGCGGCGAAGCACGTCGTCGTCCATCGCGGGCAGGTCGTCGTGGACCAGGGTACAGGCGTGCATCATCTCGATGGCGGCGCCGACGTCGTCGAGCATGTGCGCCGGCGTGTCGGCCAGTGCGCCGGCAGCCAGACAGAGCAAGGCGCGGGTGCGCTTCCCGCCATGCAAGGTGGCGTAGCGCATCGCCGCCATCAGCTCGGTCTCACCGTCGTCTTCGGCGCAGAGAAGACGCGCCAGCGCCTGTTCGACCCGCTTTGCGCCGTCCTGCATCCAGATCTCCGGCAGCAGCCTGCCGGATGCGCCGCGCGCCTGCGCGCCCAATCCGCCGAGCGCGGAAACGCCAGTTCGGTCGTCGTGTAGCGTGGAACCGGTCTGCATGTTTTTCATGTCCTTGTACCTGACACGAGATGGCCACGGCGAGCGCCAAGCCGCAGCGGTGTTGCCGGCGTCGCACGGAGCGCGTGCGCTGAGCGCAGCAATGCCGCGCCTCGCCGGCGCGGCTGCCTCGCCACACGGGGCATGCGATGCCAGCTCATGAGAAGCCTATGCGGATTGCCAGGGACGGATGTGCGGTCGGGTAATAGCGCCGGCCTTTTTCGACGCCGCTCAGCAACTGCGGCCGCACCCCGGCCTTGTGCATGGTCAGCGCCAAGGCGATGCAGAACTGCACCATTTCCAGCCATACCAGGTGGTAGCCGATGCAGACGTGTGGGCCGGTACCGAACTGCAGCATGTCCACCGGCCGGATCGGCTCCGTGCGTTGCAGCCACCGCGCCAGGCGGAACTGATCAGGCGCCTCGTGCAGCAGCGCCGAGGTCGAGAAATGCAGCAGCGGGATGCACAGATGGGTGCCCGCGGGAATGCGCCGTTGGCCGAGTTGCAATTCCTGCAGGGCGCGACGCGGCAGGAGCGTGGTCGCCGGATGCAGGCGCAGCGTCTCGCGGAACAGCGCCTCGGCGACCGGACACTGCGCCAGGTCCGCGTGCCGGGTCGGCACCGCGCCCACGCGTTGCGCCTCCTCGACCAGGGCGTCCCACAGCACAGGCTGCCGCGCCAGCTCGATCACCATCCAGGCCATCGTCGAGGCAGTGGTGTCGTGACCGGCAAGCAGCAGCAAGCGGATATTGGCGACCAGGACGTCATCGGAAAGCGCATCGTCGCTGCGGTCGGAGGCGCTCACCATGTCGTTGATCAACCCGGTGCGCGCGGCATGCGCGCGCGCATTGCGGACGAACTGGCGCAACTGCGCGTCGATCCAGTCGCGGGCGGCGCGGCCTCGCCGCAAGGGCAGTCCGGGCAGGTCGACCGGGGGCGCGACGATCAACTGCAGCAGTTGCCGGTACTTGCGATGCCATCCCGGCAGGTCCTGCGCGGGGATTCCCATGAGGCCGAAGATGAGCTTGAGCATCAGGTCGCCGGTTTCGCGCAGGATGGTTACGTCGCCGCGGTCGCGCCACGCCTGCACCCGTGCCCAGATGACGGGCGCGAACAGGTCGCCGATGCCGGCCTGGGTCAGCCCCTTAGGCAGGAACGCCGCCTTGATCGCATCGCGCGCCTGCCGGTGCGCGCCGCCGTCCTGGGCAACCAACGTTCCGCCAAGCAATTCGGGCGCGATCTCTTCGATCAGCGCCGAGGACACGTCCTTGTGCCGGAGCAGTGCGAACGCATCCGGATGCACACAGGTCATCAGATGTCCGGCAGGGCCGAAATCCAGCCAGAAGTGGCTGCCCAGCGTCCGTTCCGCGCGCCGCAGCAGCCGCGGCAGGTCGAAGACGATGGCGGGAAGATGCCCGACCAGGGGGAAAGCGCCGGGCATGACCGGGATGTCGTGTCGCAGCCGGTGCCGACGCTTGAGCGGATTGAGCAGCATGTCCATCAGCAGCGCGCCGCCGCGGCCGCTTCGGCGGTGTCGCCGGCAGGCCGCGCGGCGCAGCTGTTGCCACCGTCAGCGTACGTCGGCACATGCGCCAGCATGCCGCCGTCGATGCACACGACCTGGCCAGTGATGAACGCAGCATCGTCGGAGAGCAGGAACGCCACGAGCGCGGCCACGTCCTCGGGGCGGCCGACGCGCTGCAGGAGCTGGTGCCGGCGCAGATGCCGTTGCATGCACTCGTCCAGCTTGGCGAGGAGACGCTCGGTCATGACGAGACCCGGCGCAACGGCGTTGCAGCGGATCTGCGCATGACCGTACTGGGTGGCGAGCGAGGCCGACAGCATGTTCATCGCCGCCTTCGACGCGGCGTAGGACGTCTGCGCCGTGTCACCGCTGAGTCCCTGGCACGACGACATGTTGACGATCGCGCCACCGCCACGGGCGATCATCCGTGGGATGGCCTGCCGGCAGCAGAGCAGCGTGCCACGCAGATTGGTGGCCATCGTCTCATCCCAAACCGCTAAGTCCAGGTCGAGGATCGCGCGGTCGCGCGGGGTCAGATGCATGGCGCTCGCATTGTTCACCAGCAGGTCGACCCCCCCGAAGTGCCGCTCCGCCGTCTCAAACAGCGCTGCTACCGCCTGCTCATCGGCGATATCCATGGCTATGGGCAGCGCGTGGCCTGCTTCGGCCGCGATCTGCGCGGTGCAGGCGATGGCCGCCGAGCCATCAATGTCGGCCACCACCACTCTGCCGCCCTCGCGCGCGATGGCGAGAGCGCATGCCTGGCCGATGCCGGCGCCGGCGCCGGTCACCACGGCCACCTTGCCTTCAAACCGTCCCATCGTGTCTCCTGAATTGCATTGGTCTTTCGCAGCATGCCGCTGGGCCTGCTCCGGAGAAGGCGCAGGGTCGGCGCTGGCGCGCTCGTCATGGCCAGCGTCGCTTTCGATGACCCGAATGGCGGCGACCGGGCACTGGTTGGCCGCAAGCCGCACGGCGGCGTGCAGCGCCTGCGGGACCGTCGCCACGCACACTTCGGCCACGCCGTCCGGTTCGCGCTGGCGAAAGGTGCCCGGCAGCGTCAGCACGCACTGCCCGGTAGTTCCGCATAGATCCTGATCGACCAGGACGCGCATCTCAGCCCTCCTGCCCATGCAGCCGCACCGGCAGCGCGCGGAATGTCCTAAGGAACGCGGAGGGCTCCCGCGTCGGCTGCTCGGCCAATGCCAGCGTGGGGAAGCGCGCCTGGATCCGCGGCAGGCTCTCGGCCAACTGCACTCGGGCCAGTTGCGCACCCAGGCAGAAGTGGATGCCGTGGCCGAAGCTCAGCATGATCTTCCCGTCGATCGACATGCCAGGACTGGTGCCGTAGAACCGCACGGGATCGAAGCGGTCGGGATCGGCGAAGGCGTCCGGGTCGCGATTGCCGGCCGCGATCAGCACGCGCACGTCCGCGTTCTTCGGGATCACCACGCCGCCCAGTTCGATGTCGCGCTGGGCGATACGCGGAATGGAGCTGAACATGGCGGGCGCGTCGTAGCGCAGGGCTTCTTCGACGAATGCCTTCACCCCCACGGCATCTCCCTTCAGCCAGTGCCGCTGTTCGGGATACGCCAGCATCGCCAGGACCGCATGGCCGATGGCCGCGGCAGTGGTGGCGAAGCCGCCCAGCAGCATGCCCCAGAGCATGCTGATCAATTCCGCATCCGACAGCATCTCGGCATCGTCGTCGTGTGCGCCGACCAGCATTGACACGATGTCGTGGCAGGAATCGGTGCGCTTGCGCTGTATGAGGTCGCCGAAGTAGGCCTGCACTCTGGCGCTGGCCGCGTCCCCCGCAGCGAGTTGGGGATCGCTGGCGTGCGGGCTCAGGCCTTCCAGAATGGCGCTGATGCCGGTGACGAGCCCGAGAATGTCGTCCGGGGGCATGCCGAACAGTTCGCCGAAAACCAGCATGGGCAAGGCCAGCGCGAATTCCTGATGCAGGTCCACTGCCTCCCCGCGCTCCAGTGCGGGCGCCATGCCGTCCAGGCGCGCTGCGACAATGCGAGCGATGGTCGGCCTCAGGTTGTCGATCTGGCCCATGGTGAAATCGCGCGAGATCAGCCGGCGCAGACGCGTATGCGTCGGTGGTTCCTTCATCGCTAGCGTGGACGCCAGCAGATTGAGTGACAGGCTGGTCGCCGCACGCGGGAAATAGCGCGCCAGTTCGCCCGGCGCCGGTCCCCGAAAAGCATCGCCCGTGGCCTTGAGCGCCCAGTAGATGTCGGCGTGGCGGCTCAACAGAAAGAGGCCCGACGCCGCGCGATGCACCGGATCGTGCTCGCGCAACCACCGCATGAACGGATACGGGTCGTGGATGCACGCTGGCGACGCCAGTTCGGCGAAGGCGTCCCGGCATGCTACCGTGGTTTCTTGCACGTCCATCTTGGTTACCTGTTGGCTGGCTGATCTGACCGGCGCGCGCCAGGCGCGCCGGCAAATTGCGGAGAAGATCGCGATTCCCGGCGGCGTCCGCGCATCACCAGAGCACCGGGAACTCCTCGAACCCGCCAGTGATGATCTCCTTGCGCAACTTCAGTTCTTCGGGCGCCACGGCCAGGCGCAGCGCGGGAAAGCGCTGGAAGATCGAACCGAACACCACCTTGAGTTCCAGCCTGGCCAGCGCCGCGCCGATGCAGTAGTGCGGCCCATGGGAGAACGCCAGGTGCGGGCTTTCGTCACGTCCGATGTCGAAGATTTCCGGGTCGTTGAAATGGCGCGCATCGAACGAGGTCGCCGGCAGGCCGACAAGCACCTTGCTCTCCGCAGGAATTTCCACGCCCGCGATGGTCACGTCTGTACTCGGATAGCGCATGATGCCATCCCAGCCCGCGCCCGGCGGGTACATGCGCAGGATTTCCTCCACCGCCTTGTCCACCAGGGATGGATCGCCGACCAGGCGTTCGCGCTGTTGCGGATGGCGGAACATGGCCAGCAGGCCGAATTCGATCTGCGCGACGGTGCTCTCGTGCCCCGCCACCAGCATGCCCGTCGCCAGGCCGATCGCCTCTTCCTCGGTCGCCTTGCCCTGGTCGACCGCCGCGAGCAGATCCGTCAGCAGGTTGTCGCCAGGATCCTGGCGCTTGTCCCGCATCTTGCCGCGAATGTAGGCGCGCAGTTCTTCCCAGGCCAAGCGCGACGCGCTGCGCGGGCCGCTTTCATGCTGGTGCGTCATCACCTCGTCGGACAGCCCGGCGAAAAAGGCGTGATCCTCGTAGAGCACGCCCATCAGCGCGCTGATGACCATGGCCGGAAGTGGAAAGGAGAGGTGGCGCCGCAGGTCGGCGGGCTGGGGCTGGGCCGCCAGTGTCTCGAACAACTGCGCGGCGATCACCTCGACTTGCTGCGCGAGCAGCTTCACCCTGCGGTTGCTGAAGGCCGGCGCCACGATCGTGCGTAACCGGGCATGCTCGCCCCCCTCGTGCGAGACCAACCACCCCGGCGATCCGAGAATCACCGAATCCGGGGTGAATGCCGCCGGCGGCATTCCCGAGGGCCGGAACGCCGCGTCGGACAGCACCGCCTTGGCTTCATCGTAGCCTGTCACCCACCAGCCTTCGTGCCCGGACGGGAAGCGCACGCGGTGGATCGGACCGTTGGCGCGTTGCGCCAACATCTCGGGCGAGGGCTCGATGTGATCGACGCGCCACATCGGCAGCGTCGGCAAGGGTTGTTCGGACATGGTGGCACTTGATCTCTAAGCGATGGAAGGGCGGAAGGTGACCGGCAGGCGCTGCGGGCAGCGAATGGCTTAGGAAGGCATGTAGACGACGTCCTCCGCAGCGTAGCCGATTCGATTATCAAGGTCGGCCAACGTGTAACTGCCTAGGCATACCGCGCGGCGAGATGCAGAACGTTATCCTGCGCCTTCGAGTTCAGGATAAGGCGAGTGTGGCGGGCCTTTGAGTCGCAGCCGGCCATCAAGATTTCCTGCGCAAGGGTCGACAAGGGCGGCGAGCCTGTTTGGTAGGGGGCGGTTTCGCCGAGGCCCCCTTCCCATAGAATGCTATCTGATGCGGATTTGACATTTTGCTTTTCTTTCTTCGTTCCATTCGTGTCATCCACGAAATGAAAGTCGGTCGGCGGCTCCCGGCCAGCAACGAAGGTGCTTCAAATCTCGTGCCAATTTGGCCGCAGCAGAAAAAATTGTGGCAGCTTCTCAGCGGCCTAGCCTGAGGCCAGAGAAGAGCTAGGCGAAATAGGCCGGTGTCGCGGGCCAACAAAGGCGACGGAACAGTGTCGGACAGAACGCCTCGGGCGACCTTTAGGTCGGGCTTGCGACATTCTGGTCCAGTTTCGAACATAAGAGGGCGGCAAACAGACACGATTGGGAATTCGATCCTCACGGCGCCAGGGCGCTTGCCCAAGAGCGCGCGCTCATGTTGCTGCGACAGGCGCGTGTTCGCGATAGCCGGGCCTGCGCACCCATGAACGCTAGCGGCACACGCTACGCAATGACTGGAGTGCCCGCCAGCCTCAGGTAGTGCATCGGCTCCGCTTTCGGTTCTTCTTTGCCCAGCCGGGGCTGAAGCGCCGAATATCCGCACCCTACAGCATCGTTGTTGCCTGTGTGACGAGGCGGTATAGCGCGCGCCCGATCTTCTAAGACACGGCCTCCGAGAAGAAGGGGGCGGTCCAACAGCACCTCTATTTGAAATGGCACGCCGCTTGCTGCTCCTGGTTAGAGCACCATCAAATCACGATGAAAGCGACTTGCACCATGCCCGACGCGCGAAGCTCTAGACAGTGGCCTGAGGAGACGATGCCCGTTCCCGCTGAACATCGGGACACCGTCTCCTCCGGAAGGCCGTTCTCGGTGGCCGCTTTGCGCATGGCTGGTCCGATGCCGGCACGCCAACACGGGCCGCTCGCGCAAATGCCGTTTACCGGTTCTGTTCAGCATGTGAGTGCCCAAGAGCCCCGTCAAAGGGTCACCCAAGCCAAGGCCGGCGGGTCACTGCCACATATCGACAACACGCTGAACCAGTCCAGTGACCCGAGTCTGCGTGAAGTGACATTTCAGGCCCCCACATGCTTGCGATATTGGCTACTTCCGGCCGCTATCCCTTTTCCAAACGCACGATCGCGAGTGACCGATCCCGCTTCCGGCGCCATAGCCGGGGGAACCAAGCGGCTCGACGGTGTCCAGCTCGCTCAGATCGATTGCGTTCGGGTGGCCAAGACCAGCCGCCAAGACCTTCCTATACGTCGGGAGGGAAAAAGGAGGTTGCGAGCCGCGAGGTCCTCATTCCGTGCCGGGCATACGAGCCTTTGCTCGGTATTGCGCCAGCCTCTACCAGAATTCAGCGCCAGTTTTCTTCTTTAGGAGCAACTTGATGACAGTTCAAAAGAAAGTTCCCTTCGTCACCTTTCTCACGCGTGTTCACGATAAGTCAGTCCAGGGGACAAATCCATATCGCTGGCAAGAAAAGACATCTGACGACTACTTTGCCGGCAAGCGGGTCATCCTGTTCTCGCTGCCTGGCGCCTTCACGCCGACCTGCTCGACCTACCAATTGCCCCAGTTCGAAGAGCTCTATGATGAGTTTGAGAAGGAGGGAATTGACGCGATTTACTGCCTCTCAGTCAACGACGCCTTTGTCATGAATGCGTGGGGGAAGTCCTTGGGTCTGAAGCAGGTCGAGCTCATCCCCGATGGCTCAGGCGAGTTCACACGCAAAATGGGCATGCTGGTCGCCAAGGACAATCTCGGCTTCGGGATGCGCTCCTGGCGCTACGCCGCCCTGATCAACAATGGCGTGGTGGAGCATTGGTTCGAGGAGGAAGGTTTCTCCGACAACTGCGAGGCCGACCCCTATGGCGTCTCGTCCCCGCAAAACGTTCTCGAAACGCTGAAAGCCGCCGCATGACCTAGAATACGTCTCAGTGGTGCCATTGCCGGCCCCAAGAGGCTCCTCGACAGGATTTTCGCGCTCACCATGCAATCCTCAGCAAGCCTGCTTCAGCGCCAGAAGCAATCCATGGTCGCATCGCCTCAACTCATTGAGTCGATTCGCCTGCTGCAACTGGCGCATACTGAACTGCATCAGTTCGTGGAGCGGGAAATCGAGAAGAACCCGCTTTTGGAATCTGCATCAAGCGATGGCGGGCCTTTTGACGACGTCTCGATTTCGGGAGCGGATCAGCCTGTCGGCCCTGGCGCAAACGCCGTTGAAGGACCGACCGGGGCAGGGTCGGCTGAACGGCTCGGGCAATGGAAATCACTCGGCAACACGACCAACAACCCGCCGGGCAATGGCCCTTCCCTCGACGAGTTTGCCACCCTCGCCGAAACATTGCACGACCATGTCGCTCGTCAGATCGCCCTCACTGCGTTCACACCACAGGAGCGGCTGATCGCTGGCCAGCTTGCCGCCGATCTGGAAGACACTGGCTATCTTCGGGCAAACCTTTTGGAGCTGGCCGAGAGCCTGAATGTCCATGAGGCTGTTGTGGAACGGGTTCTCGGAACCTTGCAGCAATTTGATCCACCGGGAGTTTTTGCGCGAAGTCTCAGAGAATGCCTCGAGATTCAGTTGCGCCAGCGAAATCGGCTCGACCCGGCAATGGCAGCTTTGGTTGCCAATCTTGAAATGCTTGCGCGACGCGATTTTGAGGCACTGAAGCAGCATTGCGGCGTCGATGAAGAAGACCTTCTCGACATGATGCATGAGATTCGGGCGCTCGATCCCAAGCCTGGGAACCGATTCCAATCCGGTGCGTCTGAATCAATCATACCCGACGTCTGGGTCACGCCCTCGCCGCAAGGCGGGTGGCAGATCGAACTTGATCCCGCCACACTGCCAAAGCTGCTGATCAACCAAAGCTACTATGCCGAAGTGTCGCGTCAAACTCCCCAAAATTCGAAAGATAAAGCATTTCTCGACGAATGCTTGCAAAACGCGACCTGGCTGATCCGCAGCCTCGATCAGCGCGCCAAGACCATTGTTAAGGTTGCGGCTGAAATCGTGCGTCAGCAGGATGCCTTTTTGGAACATGGCGTCGCCCACCTGCGGCCTCTCAATCTCAGAACCGTCGCTGACGCGATCGGCGTGCACGAGTCGACGGTAAGCCGGGTGACCTCGAACAAGTACATGCTTACCCCGCGCGGAGTCTTTGAACTGAAGTATTTTTTCACCGTCGCGATCGCGTCCTGCCAAGGCGGCGATGCGCACTCCGCCGAAGCTGTCCGGCATCGGATCAAAGCGATCATTGCCGCAGAATCTCCCGGCGACGTGCTTTCCGATGAGGACATCGCTGTCCGGCTGAAGGAAACCGGCATCGATGTTGCGCGCCGCACCGTCACAAAATATCGCGAAGCAATGAACATCCCCTCCTCCGTGCAACGCCGCCGGGAAATGCGCTTGTGTTTTTAGATTTGGGTCAAGGCAGCCAACATCACGTTGCATTGCATCAAAGTGGAGACTTCGTTCATGACCCAATCCGCAGCAGGCGTCATGGACGCTGTTCTGCACGACCCAGAAAAGCCCGTCCCACCGTCTGGTCCCGCATGGGGTGCGGTCATTTCGCTTTCCTTGGGCACCTTCGGGCTGGTCACGGCAGAGTTTCTGCCTGTCAGCCTGCTCACGCCCCTCGCGCATGATCTCGGTATCAGCGAGGGAGCGGCTGGACAGGCGATGACGGCAACAGCTATCGTCGGGGCGATCTCGGCGCCGACGGTGGCCATCATCACAAAGCGCCTGGACCGCAGGACCGTCATGTGGACCATGACGCTGCTGCTGATCCTGTCGGACGTTCTGGCGGCCGGCGCGTGGTCGCTGGCGGCTCTCCTGACTGCACGCGTCGTGCTCGGCATAGCGCTCGGAGGCTTCTGGTCGATGTCGGCAGCACTGGCGATGCGGCTCGTTCCAAGCCACTTCCTGCCGCGCGCCATGTCGATCATCCTCACCGGCGTTTCCGTAGCTACCGTGTGCGCAGCTCCAATCGGCGCTTATGTCGGCGATATCTGGGGATGGCGAAGCGCCTTCGTGCTCGCCGCAGCCGGCGGCGCCGCTACACTGCTCGTGCAACTCATAACTATTCCGAGACTGCCTCCGATTGGAGTGGCTAGCTTCCGCAGCCTGCTGGATGTGGCCAAGATTCCGATGGTCAAAATTGCGCTTTTGGTCATCCTGCTGGTCGCTTCCGGCCACTTCGCCGGAATCACCTATATCCGCGCCTTCCTCGAGAAGATTCCCGCGCTGGATGTCGAAACGATCTCGCTTGTGTTGCTTGCTTTTGGCATCGGCGGATTCTTCGGCAATTTGGCCGGCGGGCTTCTGGCCGAGTACAGTCTCAAGGCAGTCGCTGCCCTTGCACCGCTGCTCATAGCGATAGCCGCTGTTTCGCTGCTGACGGCGGGAGCATCGGCCTCGGCCTCGGCGATTGCGGTTGCCGCGTGGGGCTTTGCTTTCGGCGCGGTGCCGGTGGGATTGCAGACGTGGATGGTGCGGCGCGCCGCTCCCGAGCAGGCCGAAAGCGCCGGTGTGCTGATGGTCGTAGCGTTCCAAGTGGCAATCGCAGCCGGCGCGATTTTCGGCGGACTATTGGTGGACAATGCCGGGATTACCAGTGCCATTGCCTACAGTGCTGTTGCCACGTTCCTCGCCGCCCTGACAGTGTTCCTGCTCGGCCCGAAGCGGGAAACCTAGACCGCCTGACAGAAGAGGCCTCAGCAGCGCAGCGGGACGAGAGATGCAATCGCATGCACGGCGCGGCGCGATCCTCCGCATGATTACGCATGGACCAGCGCAAGCGCCTCGCCGGCTTCACCTCCGGGCCACGCGACCGACACCGGTTGTCGACAAAGCACCTCGGTGCGCGGCATCTGCCGCACCGTTAAAGCCAACGTACAGCGACCTTAGAGGCTCGCGCATACACATCTGAGACACTCAAGGGTAGAGATGTCCCAAAATGCAAGACGATAAGAAAGCCTCTCGGTTTGGCGTTGATCGTTGACACAAGTGCTATATCAGCGGTCTGCGTCACTGAGCTCCACGTCAGGAACATACTGTCGGATGCCAGACTATCCGAATCGACGGACGATGCAGTGTTCATCGAACTGCGCAGCAGACTGATTGAATCTACGGCGTGATATACGCTGAATTCGAGCAATCGTACAAAATTGGCCGCACTGAGCTGGCGCAAACATCGATGTCGTACGTAACGCGATACGATCTCAAGCAGGTTCGCGGAGGAAAACGAGTTCGTCACAGCTCTGCGCGCCGGCGAGTAAGGACTGATTGCACGATTGCGAAGCATGAGGGACCATTACTACCGACTTGAGCATCGTTTGGAGGACTGCGATATCCCCACACGAGAGATTGGGTTCGGCACCGAAAGCAGCAATGCCGATCCATCGCGACCCTGAGCTTTAGCCTCTGGACGTTCGGCGCTTGCTTGCCAATCAACCAGCGCCGTCGGGCCAGCGGATCTCGAATCCGCCGGTTCCAATGGGCCAGGCCAGGCCAAAGCCGTTGTCAAACGCCAGACTTAGATCGTTCTTGCTCGTCACCTTCGCACTGACGAGAATTACCTGTCGGCCAGTCCACCGCTGATGCTGGCGGTAGTCGAGCAACTGGCCGATCGCGGCGCGAATCGCGAAGCGCATCGTAGCCGCATCAGCAGGCTTGATCTCGACCATCACTTCCGGCATTGCGTCAACCGCAACCGAAGGTCGTCGCGAAAACAAGCGGGAAAATCAATCCGCGGATATCGCTCGCTGAGAAACGCTACGAACTGTTTGTGCAGACTGTCATGCTGAGGATGGACATTGATCTCGTACTTCCGCACATACCGTTTGTAGACGTCGGACGCTGCCGCTCCAGCCGGTCGGCCACGACCTCCATCATGATCGGGCGATGCCCCGACGGGAGCGACTGGCTCGCCTTCGATAAATGCCTTTACTCTCTTGACGAATGCTCTGGCGGATCGATCTGTCGTATCGTTCGCATACCACCAGCTTGCCTGGCCACTCCACCCTTTGCCACGGTGCCTATCCTCCGGGGGCAGCACGAATGCATTTTCGGCGAGTGTCCTAGCCCTGAACGACCTGATCTTATCCTTGTAGTGCTGGGCGGAAGGGTTACGCCCTTGAAGTGCTGGCGGTGGCGATACAGTCGCGCACCGCGATACCACCCGACCACCACGCGCGGATCTTTGCCTTCCTCCGGAGCCGTCCAAACGATGTCGATCCCGTCGACAAATTCGTCGTGCTTGCCTGAACCCAGATTCTGGATGCGCACCTGCCGATCCAATTCGCCCTTAATCGTCTCGAAGCGCCGTAAACGTACCCGTCATCGGCTGCAACAAAGTTGCATTCTTCCGCGCAATAACCCTGCTTACTCGGAAATGCCCCGCCACCGAGAGGCGGGTCATCCGCGCTCCGCCCGGCGTAGTCGTTCATCCACGCAACATTGCAGAACAAAATAGGCATTTCTCAACCTCTATGGGACGTCATGACGGATTCGATCGAAAGTTCCTATGTCAGACGAGTTGGTTAGTTGAACCGTTTTGAGGCGAATTCTAATCGAGCCTAATCCAGCTGGTGAATGGTAGATTGTGGCACAACAGCCTTGGCGATTTCACATAGGTGCTTGTGGTGCGTGAGATAGATGACCTGACCTGTGTTCGCCATCTCCCCAAACAATCTGAAAACCTCCTCCGAGCGAATATGGTCAAAGGTTTCCATGATGTCGTCGGCGATGAAGGGAACCGAGGGCCGGAATTGCGCGAACTCGTAATAACCGGCGAGCCTCAGTGCCAGGTAGAGCTGAAAGCGCGCGCCCTTCGAAAGCGCGTCAGCGAGCTTGGATTGCCCGTCGCGCTGCACCGCGATGAGAACCTCCCCGCCTTTCACGGGCTGGGTTGTAAGGCCTGAATACTGCCCACGGGTCATTAGCTTGAATGCGTCTGATGCACGCGCCATCATCCCCGAACGGTGGTTCTCACGGTAGATCCGCAAAGCATTTCCAGCCGACATGATGCCGAGCTTCAGCTCGATGTAACGAACGGCCTTCTCCTCGATTTCCAACAGGGTTGTGCGCCGTTCGGCATCCAGGTGTGCAACCGCGCTGTCGCCGCCGATGGCGTCCAGCTTATCGGCCGCGCGTGTCTGCCGGATCAGCTGTTGCTGGATCATCTCATCGAACTGGCGAAGCCGCTGCTCGCCCTCAGCCTTCTCGACCGTGAGGCTGTCGAAATCGATCGCGTCCAGGATCGAGCGTGCCTCCTCGAATCCGTCGACTGCAAGTTCCGCCACTACCCCTTCCTCAAGGTCAGCGACGGCAGCGCGCAATCCATCCCGCTCGCGCAGCAGCTCATCGCGTTCGACTACTTCGGACAGAGTGGCGACGCCAAAAACGCCCAGCACTTCGTTCTTGCGGCGTTCGTGCGCCGAAATCTCATTGTCGAGGATGTCGCGCGCCTCCTTCAGGCGCTTCAGGTCGTGGCCGAGGCTTGCCTTCGTTTCCCGTGTCCGCTGGGCGCGCTCCAGGCGCTCGGCAAGGCGGATGGCCAACTGCTCCGGCTCGCTATCCTTCGTCGGCTCGTCGGCTTCAACCGCTACGGCGATGACCTCGACCAGAAAATTAGCCCTGTCGGCCGCCATCTTGTCGATACGCAGCTGCAGATCGTCCCGTTCCTGCAGGCTTCTTGACAGTTCGGCCAATTGATCGAGCACAGTGCCGACGCCGGATGCTGAGAGCCCGCTTTCGAGCCAAGTTCCCTTGAGTGCTTCGACAATGCCGGCCAGCCATTCCTCCTCGCGACGCTCCGCCACGCCTACGGCAACCCGTCGGGCCGCTAGATCCTCTTCTTTGGAGCTCACCATTCTGAGCGCCTCGGCATACTCTGCGTCCACCTTGCGCTGCCGATCCAGAAACAGCTCAGCGATGGCCATGATTGCTTCGAGGGTGTCGCCGGGCTCTGATACTATGCCGACGCTTTCCAGCGCTGCTCTCATTTCCAAGCGTATCTGCTCGCCGGCGTCAGCGGCTCGCTCCGCCTTCCTGCGGAGAAGTTCGATCTGCTCCCAGGCAGCGAGCGCATCGCTGCGCGCCTCGATCTGATCCTCGATCCTTTCGATCAGGCGCTCAGACGAAGGTTCCACGGCGTCTCCGAGCAGGTCTCTGGCGGCCGCGCGGATTTCCAACAATTGGGTATCGACATCCTTGCCGAGCTGTGTGCGTTGGATGCCGTTGCGTGACAGGTTGGCCGCGACCTCGGCCAGTTCGCGAGTCGTTGCCCGGATCTCGGCAAGATCCGCCGCGCCGGCCAGCCGGCCCGCGCTGGCAATGTCATCGCGCGCCAGTGCCACGGCGAAATCGTCAGCGGTGTCACCGGTCAGCGCTGCGCGGTGCGTTGCCCACGCATCATCGCGGACACGGCGGATCGCGGCAGCCCCATCATCGTCGACAACGTCGACCGAGGCACGAAGGGCATCCAATCCAGCCTTGAGCATGGCATGGTTGCCCTCGTATTCGGCGAGGCGTTCGGCAAGTACGGCGGTGTTTCTTGCCAGTTCTGACGCTACTGTCTTCCAGGCGGCAATGTGCCCGGCGCTCGGAACCGCGACGTTGGCGAGAGCAAGGGCATCTCCTCTCCATGGACGCAAGCGCGCGAGCGACACCTCCCATCGAATTGTTCCCGCATCTTCTGCCTCGCGAGCCGTCCTGATCTCCGCCAGGTGTCCGCTTGCTCGCGCTTTCGACAAAGCCGAGCCCAGCCTTGCCCTGGCAGGTTCGGGCACTGCCCTTTCCTCGCCGACCCGCTGCCTTGCCGCCTGCAGCGCATCGAGTGCTGCCGCCGCCTCGTCGCGGGCGGCGCGCACCCCGGTAGCAATCCCGGACCTCTGCTCGACCATAGCGCGAACGACGCCAACGGTGACGGCAGGCAGAAGCAGCGCGGCAGGATCCGGCTCGGAAGATCGACCCAAGGCGGCTAGGCAGCTTGCCACGGTGTTGTTGAGGATTTGCAGCCCCATCCTGCGAGTGGGCAAGTCAAAGCCAGCCGCGGTATGGCGCACTTTGCTCTCCGCAAGCCCGCGGATTCGTTCGGAAATCGACAGGATCGATTCATCCTCATCGACCGCAGTGACTTTTGCCGCCAAGCGCTGGACCTCGTCGATGTTTGCGGACAGCCGCGTTCTGAGGCTGGCATCGTCATCGATGAGTCCGGTGACACTACCCGTCCACGTGCGAGCTGGGGAGGCGATGTCCGGCAGCTCATTCAGCCGGGCAATCTTGCGCCGGATATCCGCCCGCATCGGCGCAGCACGCACGTAACGAGCAATGGTATCCAGCCTGGCCACCAGCACCGCTCGGTCACTGATGGTCCGGTCGTATTGCTGCGCTGCATCGAGACGTTCGGCCTCCAGGCCCTCGTAGGTTGATGCAAGGGTATCGATCGCATCCCTGCGCGACTTCACGTCAACAAGGCGCTTCTTCAGGAGCGCCAGTTCGGTGCCATGCGCCTGCTTCCGATACAGAGCGTCTGCTTCGGCCTCGAGGGTGTTCAACGTATCACTTGCGTTCCCAAGACCGGCGCTTGCCGTGAAGAGGAGCTTGCCGAGGTCGCCCCGCGACTCCAGAATCGACTTCCCGCCCGCTTCCAGCGTCTCGTCATCGAGTGAGAACATCGTCGTGTAAGCGTCACGCGACAGTCCGGCGAGATGCGCCGTGATCGCCACGTCGCTCACCGGTTGGCCCGTCGCGTTCAATAGCGAATTAGTACGCTGTTTCGTACGCGTGAACGTGTGCTCGGAGCCGGCCAGTTCCAGCACGCCGCCAATGCGCATGGCGCTGTACTCGTGCAGGAAGTTGTAGCGGCTCCGTTCCTCGATGCCGAACAGCAAGTCTAAGTAGGCGGAAAGCGCGGTCGATTTGCCGGCCTCATTCAGGCCGAACACGATATGCAGGTCAGGTCCGGATTCCGGTTTGGGTCCGAAGTCGATCGTACTATTGGTGAACTTTCCATAGCGAATGAGGTCAAGTCGCCGCAACCTCATGACGATCCACCGGACTTAAGGCGGGCAGTGACCAAGTCCGCACCCTTGGAAAGCACCTGATCGAGGAACTGCTCCAGCCCGGCTTCGTCCTTCCCAGCAAAATCCCGTCCGTCGGCCGGAAGGTCGGCGACCATCTTTTGGACGAACGCCCTCGCCTCAGCGCGGAAGGCCTCCGAGGTGGCATCGGCACGCATTGATTGCCCGAGTTCGAAAATCGGATCAGCAATATCCTCGGCGGTCTCCGTCCGAGGCGGCGCGAGGTCAAGCTCGAGCTTCTCCACCCACATATGGCCCAGCTGTTCCGCAGCCTGTTCGGCTTCGGCAAGAAGGAGGTCCCTGTCGCGGATCAGCGCCCATAACAATGGTGACGTCCCTCTCAGGCCGACGCGGGCCACAGCATGACGCGATCGGACGGTGGCCCGCATCTCTTCGAGCGCGAAACGAATACGCGCGACGGCCTCGGGCCACTCCACCGCCCCGGTAAGGTCGACGCTCACCCGTTCGAACTGCGCAACGCTGGTCAGCCGTTCCTCGATCTCCACCGAACGGTCGTCGCGCACCGTCACCAGGGTGACTGATTTCTCACCCGCCTCGTTAATATCCCTCCCCTGAGGTATTCCCGGCATCACCACGGTGCTTGCGCCGGAATAGACTTGACGAACATGAATGTGGCCGAGGGCCCAATAGTCGAAACCGTGGGCGTGCAGGTCAGCGATGCTGCAGGGCGCGTAAACGTCGTGACCGGGCGATCCAGCCAGACTGGTATGCATGATGCCTATGTTGACGGCCCCTTCACGAGCAGCCGGATATTTGGTCAGCAGGCTGTCCGGGGCCTTTGGGTTCGCAAAGCTCAAACCGTGGAAAACGATGTCCAGACCGCCGGCTGTCTGCAATACCGACTGAGCACGACCGCCGAAGATGGTAACGGTGTCGGGAAACACCAGCTGTTTGGAAATCCGCGACAAGGCGTCATGATTGCCGCGGATCTTGAAAACCCTGATGCCGGTCTGGTGCAGGCGTGTCATTTGCGATGCCAGAAACCGCGCAGTTTTCATCGAGGTCTGCTCGCCATCGTATAGGTCGCCAGCAATGACCAACGCGTCGACTCGTTCCTCAAGGCAGAGATCCACTATCGAAACGAATGCCTGGCGGCTGGCGTCGCCCACGAGCCCGGCAAGATCGGGATTTCGCATCGCCAGCGAACGAAGCGGCGAGTCGAGATGAATATCGGCCGTGTGTACGAATCGAAATGCCATTCGGCCTTCGCCAGGGAAAGAGGTGTTCTGAGCTCGACTGAAATTGCAGCGAGGTCGCTGCAACGCCCCATTACACTTCGGCTAATTTCTCGCTCGTGGAGTCGCCGACCACCAACAAGCCGTCTTGGGACCGTAACAATCCCTTGGCAACTGAATCGGCGACCGCGGCCGAAATCAGCTGCTTCAATTGTGCGCTTGTGGCTTTGAAGCCCAGCATCCTCGCAACGCCTGTGGCAATTTCTTCCTCTGTCGCACCGAGATTGGATTTCACGACTTCCATAGCGCCTTGGGCGACCTCGTCCTGCGCAATCATTTCGGGCTTGCGCAATCCAGCGGACACGACCCCACTGCGATCCCTGAGACGAACAGGAGCACTTGGCTTGAAGCAGAAGTTGCCTCGACGGGCTACTGCACCACCTCTCTGTGCTATGCTTATCCCCCGCTCGATTGCATCCTGAATCCTGCCACCGGCCCGCTGCAGACCCCAGGCGTCCCGAATACGCGAAACTATTTCGTCGACATGGATTGGCGTTTCTGTAGCCACGACCTGCTCGACCAGTCCGGCCATGATTCCGCTGGGCGTCTCGTGGAGTTCGAACGATCCCGGTCGCTTTAGTTCGGCCTCTTCGTAGGCTCGATTGGGTGTCTCGGATCCGTTTGTGCTTTCGAGACCGATTTCCGTCACGTTGCCTCTGTCAACCGTAACAACCTGCACGGCTACAGCTCGATTTCTCTGGACCCCCAATTCGGCCCGCTCATCGAGTTCCTTTCTGGCAGCCTCAATCGCTATTATGGTTCGCTCCAGCTGCTCACGAGGTCGTTGGAACCAGTCAGCGCTCCAGATCCGATGAATAATCCAACCATGGTCTTCCAGAACAGATTGCCGTAGCCGGTCACGATCTCTGGCAGAGCGAGATGAATGATATTCCGCGCCATCGCATTCGATGCCAAGAATATAGCGGCCTGGCCTCTCTGGATCCGCAACAGCGAGGTCGATGAAGAAGCCGGCAATGCCTACCTGAGCATGAACCTGATAACCCTTTTCGATCAGGGCGTTGGCTACCTGTTCTTCAAAGATTGAATCCATTTCGCGAACCGTGGCTTGGGCAAGCGAAATTCGCCCTGTTCTCGCGTAGTGCAAGAAGAGCTTGAAGGCGAAGATGCCTTTCCCTTTGCCACGCTCCAGGTCGATGTCCTCGTCTGTGATGGACGCGAATACTTCGCAGCTGCGCTTGGCGCGGCTTATGAGGACGTTGAGCCGACGCTCGCCGCCT
The DNA here is from genome assembly GCF_040319155.1 of Mesorhizobium sp. M0954. Classification (NCBI taxonomy): domain Bacteria; kingdom Pseudomonadati; phylum Pseudomonadota; class Alphaproteobacteria; order Hyphomicrobiales; family Phyllobacteriaceae; genus Mesorhizobium; species Mesorhizobium sp. M0954. The sequence continues at coordinate 42,240 of NZ_JAMYNR010000017.1, forward strand.
TCCGCGCCAAGAGGGCCGAAACGCATGGCCATGTATCCCTGCGCATTCTTGGCATACCCCACCGAGATCATGATCACGTCGCGCTCATCGCCTTGAACATTTTCGAGGTTCTTGACGAAGAATGGCTCGCTTGGATGAGCGTGAAAGAATTCCTCGGTGTCGGGATTTAGTCGCCGCAGCGCTTCGAGTTCATCTTGGATCGCGCGGCGTTGGCTAACCGAAAATGTTGCAACGCCTAGAGTCTCTTGCGGGTTCACCTTCGCATGACGGATGATCGCTTCGGCTACAGCTCTCGCCTCTACCGGATTGGTTCCTGTGCCACCGGAATCGAAGACCCCCTCCGGCACATGATGAAACCGCAATCCCATACCTGCCTCTTGGGTATAAGGGCTTGGCACGATGAAAAGCCGGTTCTCGTAGAACTGGCTGTTCGATACTGCGATTAGAGATTGGTGACGGCTACGGTAGTGCCAGCGGAGCATACGCTGCGGCAAGCCGCGGGCCGTGAACAGGCCGAGGATGCTTTCAATGTCGGCGACCTGCGCGCCCTCACCCTCGTCATCGTCAGACTGCGAGCCTGTCATCTTCGCGAAGAAGGTCGTGGGTGGAAGTTGGCGTTCGTCGCCAACAACGACCACCTGATTGGCCCTGGCGATCGAGCCAAGCGCGTCCACGGGTTGTATCTGAGACGCCTCGTCCATCACGAGCAGATCGAAGGACATCCGGCCGGCCGACAGGAATTGCGCCACCGAAAGCGGGCTCATCATGAACACTGGCTTCAGTGCCTGGATGGCAGGGCCTGCCTTCTGCATCAATTGCCGGATGGGCATGTGGCCTCGTCTGCGCGCCATCTCAGAACGAAGCAGTCCGACAGGTCCAGCTCCGCCGTCTCTTGAAGGAATTTTCCGGTGATGAGCCGTTACAACTTCGATGGCGCCGGCCTTGATGCGCCGGCGGTCCAGATCTGCGAAGTCACGTACAGCCCTCGAATGCAGTTCTCCGTCGAACCTTGCCAGCTCCGGCTCATCGGTCGCCATCGCTAGAAACATTCGCTCGTAGTAGGCCATATCAAAAACTGATCGCGCCGATCCTGTTGTGATCTCGCCGTTGGCCAGGCCGTCTATCAACTGTCCCAGTCCGGCCTTGCGCGCTGTTTCAGACCGCTCTTCATAGGCAACCCATTTCGAGAGCTGCTCCTGATGATCGAGCCAACCCTCAAGTCGAGAAACGACCTCGCCTATCGCGACGTCCGGAAAATCGTCTACTCCAAACAACGAGGAAGCATCGGCTTTCAAATTGCTTGAAAGCGCCTTCAATTCCTGCGCTGCCGCTTGGGTCGCTTCACGTGCTGAACGAGCCGAGTTTGCGATCGCGATTCTTTCAGGCAACCGCGCAGCCAGATGTCGGATCGAGCCATTTTCTTTCAGCCAAAGCTCGGCTTGCGTGAGAGCGGCCCAATCGGATCCTCGACCCTGCCACGACGAGCCGAATGCGAACTTGCCAAGGCTTTCCCCGGCATCGATCTCTTGAGCAAGCGCTTGTAGTCTGCCTAGTCGGCGCAGTAGCTCCACCCGCTCAGTGATCAGATCCGGAGCGTCAGTCAGAACCTGTCGTGACGCATCATCGGCTTGAGCTACAGTGCTCGCCTTCGCTTCCATCAGTTGCAGCGAGGCCCGCTCGGCGGAAGCCACGTCGCCTAGCATGGATGACGCGAGGTGCCCGAGATCGTTCCAGAAACCCTCGATAATCGGCCGACCGATTTCGATGACCTTGCGAACTCGCGCTGCACGCGCGCCGGCCTCGGTGCGTTCCGCCATCCGGCCGGCGATAATCCGAGGTTCGGAGCCCAGCCCCCGTAAAGTGCGCATCCATTCCACTAGCGCCAGCAGTGGCACAGATGGCGATCGCTCCCCACGCCAATCTGCCCCGAAGGCGGAACGGCCAAAAGCGTCGCCTTCGCGGACTCTTGCTGCGGCAGCCTGACCCTTCATCAACAGGTCGAGGAGACCAACTATCTGCGTCGCAGGCGCGCTGGGGTCGACCACAATAGTCCGCACAAGTGCAGTGGCGCGACGGTAGTCGCCGTTCAATGCTTTCAATATCCCGGTGTGTGTGGCGAGCGCTTGCCGCGCCGCGGCCACGTCGGTACTCCACGCGGCATCAACAACCTTGCCCTGAAGCTCGGCTCTGGCAGTCTCTAGCGTCGCTACGCTATCGGCAAGGTCGCCTGCCTGTTCCAGCCCAGAGTCCCAAACGGTGGCTGCGAATGCCTCAGGGCTCGCATCGGGGGCTGCCGCAACTCTCTCGCCAGTCACCACTAACCTGAGAAGTCCTGCAAGCGTGTCCGGTAGGACCGTAGACCCCAGTTCTTGATTTAGCCGCTCAGCTTCTTCCTGCAAGCGTGGCAGCAACACGGTTAGTTGGCGCGCACGATGGAAACCATCTTTCGGAAATTCCGAGGGAAGCTTTGCAAGCTCTGTCTCGAGACCTTCAATTGGCGTGTCGATAGCCATCGTCGCCAACTGCTCTGAAAGTTCCTCGGACTTGCGGGCGAAATCCGTTCCTGACCAGAGAAGCGATGAAGTGTCTTTCGGACGCTCATCCCATACCGGCGAGACGAGCGCCTCGGCAGGAAGCCCAGGCGCAGACGCAAGAAGTTCAGCGCGATCTTCTATCTCACCGCTGTCGCTGAGAATTTGCGGAGGCTTCGCCTCGATCCGCTCAGCAATATCGACCAGTTTGGCGTGCAGCGCCTTGGCTTGATCCAGCAACGCCGCGATGCGTGGGACGAGCCTCTCAATGGTCGTTGGAAGAACGACATCCAGGCCAACTCCCCTCCATGGGTGGTGGATGGGCAAGCCGATCTCGTTGATCCGTTGAGAGACCTCATCGAGCAATTTGCGACGTTGCGAAACGCCATCATTTGTCCAGCTTGTGGCGTCCGTAAGTTCGATGTCCACGGGTTTCTGACCGGCCTGCCTTAGGCGGGTCAGCTGACCTAGAACCTGATAAGCGGTGAGTTCGGAGGCTCCATACGGAACATGCATCCTTGTAGCATGTGCATTGAGTTTATCCCTAGCCTCCAGCAGGCGTTCAGTAAGAGAAGAAGCCAGCTGTCCGCGAGGCGATCCGAGTTGCCAGGTGCGCCGCAACTCCTCCAGCATCATGCGCTTGTTTGCCTTGTTGCTATGGAGCTCGAGGCAGGCGTCGCCCACCCCCGCAGTGTCAAGCCGTCGCTTCACGACCTCAAGTGCGGCCATTTTTTCCGCAACGAACAGCACGGTCTTTCCGTCGGCAACGGCCGACCCGATAATGTTCGCGATCGTCTGCGATTTTCCTGTCCCGGGAGGACCTTGGATAACGAGGTCGCGACCCTTTCTTGCATCATGGATCGCCAGCGTCTGAGAACTGTCACTGTCGACGATATGCAACATTTCGGCAGGCGCAATATGCGGATCAATCGCAATGTCGTCCGACATCAGCGGTTCGCGTGTTTCGAAACCATCTGAAAGAAGCGAGCGGATCTTCGGTTGTTCGATAATCTTTGCGCCATCCGGCCAGAGATCCGGATCCAGGTCACGGTACATCAAGAACTTAGCGAACGAGAAGAAGCCGAGCACCATATCATCGGCAAGCACCTGCCAACCCTCTTTGGTCGACACTGCTTCGGCAACGGCATCGAGATAGGCCGAGACGTCGAAGTCGTCTCCTACTTCAAAACGCGGCAGGGCGAGCTTGTGGATACGGTCGAGATAGAGTTCCAAGGAGAGGTTTGCGGTAAGATCTTCCGGACGAGCTCGCAGCCGAAACTTTTCTCCAGCGGCCCCTCGCTCAAGCCGTACCGGCACCAAAATGAGAGGAGCCTGACGGTTGTTTTCTTTGTTGTTCGGGTCAATCCACTTCAGCATGCCAAGGGCCAGAAAGAGGATATTGACGCCCTGCTCTTCCTCAAGTGTGCGGGCATCGTGGTAGAGATCAAGGAGCCGGCGCTGCAGCCCCGTTGGGGTCATCCTCGTCTGAAGCTTGGTGTCAGAATGTCGCGCAGATACCCCTCTATCGTCGAATCCTTCGTCCTCAGGCTGAGCAAGAGCAACGGGGGAATAGTCGATTTCCTCGTCTGGAGGGCTGCTTTCAACCTGGCCTGCCTTCGGCCGATCCGGCTTGCCGGCCAGGAAGGTAAAAGCCTTTCCTTCGCTCACCAGCAATCGATAGATCTCAGACGACCTCTCGTCGACAATATCGATCGTCTTCGCGCTCTTTGAAAACCGTGGCACATTCAAAAGTCGGTTGCGAGCAGAAAGGTCGAGCAATTCCATCCTGGCTCGCTCGAGCTTTTCCTTTAAAGGCAGATCGCTTTGGAAGACCGATTTTTCAACTTCCGACACTCACACCCCCCTGATAGGCTGGACACATAGAGCCTACACAAGGGCTGTCCGCAACATAAAATGCTCGTTTTTCAACTTCGAATGGCTGCCACCAACACTTCAATCGTTTTAGTATTGTGAGCACCGCGGCTTAGTGGAAAAATTGCGGATGTTTGTTTAATGTTCCGGACACTTCGCATCCCCACCTTGATCTCGAGGTTCCCTTTCGGACAAAATGCCATCATACCTCTGGACGAGGTGTTGGCAGCTCTGGCATCTGCCTCGCCGGCCACGACCAACTGGCGCACAAGCCGACTTCTTTTTCAATCGGCCCTCCTAATTGCATTCCGAGAAAACTTGTAGGCTCCAGCGCGGAAAGATGGTCGTGTTCACGAAAAGGGCAACTACAAAGTCGTGACTTCGGGCTGATCTGCGAAGGCACCATGGTGTTCAAAGCGCCGAACTACAAGGCAAACCAGCGCCAGCGAAAAAGGCGCCTACGAAGCGTGCAGAGGCACGTTAGAAATCATGCAGCCTGCGTTTCGCAAAGGATCGGAAATTGAATAACAATCGCTATTCTCATCGTCGCCGCGCGCGACCAAGGCGCGGCGCGGAACCAATCGTCCGCAGACGTTTCTTTCCAGATGTGCCCTTGCCTCTGATCCTAGTGATCGTGGTGGCCTTGGCTGCTTACGCCACCCACTATTTTACAGGGCCGGGCGACCAGTTACGTGGTCTGGATATAGCAAACTCGACCGGGTCGAGACCGGCGCCGATTGTCGGCATAGCATCGGTGGTTGATGGAGACACGATAGAGATCCACGGGCAGCGCGTCCGCTTCAACGGCATCGATGCACCCGAAAGCCGCCAATACTGCAATGACGCGAGCGGACATCAATACCCCTGCGGGCGCCAGGCGGCCGAAGCACTGGCGAATTTCCTTGCGGCTTCGCGGCCTGTCCAATGCACATTTGTTTCATGGGATCGGTACCGTCGCTTCGTCGGTGATTGCCGTCGCGCGGACGGTGTCAGCGTCGCGTCCTGGATGGTTGAACATGGTCGAGCCTTGGACTGGCCCCGCTACAGCCACGGGGGCTATGCGCAACAGCAAACTAAGGCTGAAACCGCTAAGGTCGGAATCTGGATTGGAACTTTTGACAAGCCTTGGGATTGGCGCGAACAACATTCGGAAGCTACGAACCCAACCAAAAGCCCACTTGGGCTCATCAGCCGTCGCCAAGTAGCACAGAGCTACTCATGCCAACCTCGCCGCTTTTGCAGGCAGATTTCATCTTGCGAAGAAGCGCGTTGGTATCTCGCCAACTGCTCATGGGGGAGCAAGTTGGATCGAGATAGCGATGGGATTCCATGCGAAGGCGTTTGCTGACCTGGCCATGCTTTGAGCCATCGCCACTATCAGTCCCTTGAGTGCGCGTTCAGCGTTATGGATTGGCGGTCGGAGCTTCGATGCAATTGCGCGAGTGCCGATAGAGCCTGGCAAAAGGGCTGGCTGACGTTTGTCTTGGAAAATTCCACCAGCTCGTTAAGTCCGGACGGGCTAGAAAACCGCAACGCTTCGTAGCGGCAGACAGGGATCTGCCGATTGTCTTTGAAACGCTTGTCGGGCCCGCCGTTTTTGTTTGGGTGAGCCCAAGTGTAGCTCACGATCTCCGCATCAGATGGAACTTTGCCGGTCTCGATAAAATTACTCGGGGCGAATTGGGTCTGCAGATCGGCATATCCGACTGCGCCGTATCGGTTTCCGTCCTTCACCAGCACTAGGTCAGGCATGAAGAAGAGCACCTGCCGACCCACATGGATTGAAGGCGGAGTAACGTTGCTGCGCACAACCTTCGGCAAGGAGCTTTCAAGTGTCGTGGGCTTTTTATCGACCAGCATGCTGGCCCCGGCATTTCGCTTCCAAGCCGTCAGATCCTCTATCTTGCCGCCGGCAGCGACATGCCATCTCCCGCCGCAGCCGGTGAGAGTTTCGAACGCGCCGACAAGTCGCCCGTAGGCGGCCTCCGCGTCTTTTTCCAAATCGTAATAGAGCACGCTTACCCGGCGGTAGCTGTCAAACCATTTGCCAATGAGCATACCCGGCACAAAGGCACCGATGCCCAGCACCGGTGCGGCACCTCCGAGCTTGGTCCCCACAAGGAAACCTGCAATCCCGAACAGAACCGCGAGTGCTACGGACAGCCGCGTCTGCGATTGCCTAGCATTGATTTCATCGAGTACATTGGCAAATGTCTCGTCACGCATCTCCACCACATCGCGGGACTCGATTTCCCTCATTACGACGCCGTCAGAGACGTACTCCGGGGGCGAGGATTGTGGACGGGGTTGCGGCGCAGATCGGGTTTGAGAGAGCTGTACTACCTTCTTGGCGCTAGCCTTGCCTAAAGTGCCACGATAGTAGAGCCCACCGACGCCGGCGTGGATCTAGTGACCTCGTGGCCCAGTGCCGATGCGGAGGCCCTTCACGCCAACGGAAGCGCCAACCCCGCCGGACGAAAAGTTAAAGCGGAATGGTCCCGCACTGATCGATTTTCGAACGTAAAACCCCATAGCCCAATCCCCCAACTCAACTGCCGTACCGGCTAAGGCGCCAGTCTCTCGTCCCCATTCATGGCTTGGCGCCACCAACCGGCGCCAATTTTGATCGCTGCCTCACCCTAATCTCGATGCGCCTTCGAGCCCGCACATCGCCCATCTGCGCTCCGTCGGTGAGATGATCGCCGGGCAGGATGAGCTGACCACCTGACATCGGCAAAATCGTAAACCCCTTTAATGCGGGCATGTCACTGAGCACACTCGTGACTGAAATCGCGCGCGCCAGACCAAGGCCGGCATTGTCGGCGGGATGGAGTGAGCCGATTTCCACTTTCCCTGACAAAACCGGTTGGAGCCCTTTGTCCATGTTGGAGGATTCGCCCGCCATTGCCTGTTCGTCCGTGTGTCCAATCACCTCAATCACGTCGACACCGTAAGAGGTCGCAGTGCCGGCGATTGTCTTCGCAAGATCGCGCAACTTTGTTTTGAACGGATCCGAAAGCTCTGCGCTTCCGGTATCGAAATTATAGCCATCCAGTTCGCTGAGACTAATGATCGGCGGCCAATCGTGAGGTTTTGCTGCTTGCGTCGGCTCTGCAGCCTTCTTGAGCACATCAGCCAGATCCTGCAGCCCTTTGTCGGTGCCGATGTAACCAAATTCTTTCAAGACCTTCGCCGCATCTATCATGGCCTTGGCCTGATCAACGCTTATGTCGTTGTCCGCAAGGACCTTCGCGACAGGGGCATTTCGCACGACCTCCTCCAGGGAAATACCTGCTTCCTTGACCGACTTAACAGCATCCTTGGCCAGGACCAGCTCGCGCCATTCTTCGTCGGGAACGGTTCCTCCGCTCGCGGGCTGAAACACCGCTTTTATCTGAGCCAGAAGCCGCTTGTTTTCGGCTTCGAGCCTCTGCACGTTTTCCTTGTTTGATTGAGCGGCTCGCAGCGCCTCATCGGTCTCTTTCTGCTTTTTCGTGATGATAGCACCGGCTGCTAGCAGCAGGCAGAACACCAAAAGCAGCATCGTCTCGGCCATGGTCAGGCCCAGTATCAAACCGCGGCCGTAACCCTTGCGCTCGAAGGCGACCGAAGTTCCGCCAGCGTCACTCACCTGCCCCACCAACTGGTTCGCTTAGGCGGTTCCGTTCGTTCGGCGGGAGGCTCGCTTCCCAGAGTTTGGAAAGCGTCTGGTTGGGGCTCAGGCTCGACCCTAATCGGTGCGCTCTCGACGGTGTCATTTGCGGCCAGATCTGCCAGTGGCTGTTCGATCGCGATAGGAGCGTTGAGAGGGGGAACAGGCCTCGGCGCGTGGAGGCTTCTTCCTGCCAAGGTTGCGACAAGGTCTCCGGTGTCCTTGCTTTGCTTTTGCACCACTGCAGCAAGCGCCTGGGTCAAGCGCTGTTGCGCTTGGACACTCTCCGCTGTTTGCTCTGCGGCTGCCACAGCCCTTTCCACACCTGCGGCCACTTTAGCCACAGCATCAACGATGCCCGCCATGCGGGCTTGCTGTTCCTGCGAAGCCGTCTCTGTTTTGACAGCATATTGGGCGACCGCGCTGCCAAGGAGTTTCACCATCGGCGCCAGATCGTTCTTAAGGACCTCATCAGGGACGACAACCTTCTCTAACTTGGTGGCTACGCTGTCGGCCTGTTCACCCAGTCTGCCAACTGAAGAGGACATTGAGCTGTTGGCCTTGTCGAGCAGATCGGCTGCCGCCTCGACGCGCTGTGCGATCGACGAGAACTGACTTTCGATCTGCCCAAAATTATCGCTCAAAGCATTGCTGAGCTTTCCCGAGGCCTCTTGAACCGGTTTGATCGATTCCATCGCGATTTTATCTAGCGCCGATCTTATGTGCTCTCCGTTCCGCTCCGCTTGAACGGCAATTTCGGCAAAACCCTCCTCCAACATCTGATTGCTGACGCGGCGAAAGTCAGCGAATTCCCTGGTTACACTTTCCATCTCAGCTCTTACACGACGCGTCATATCGGCGAGTTCGTGCCTGGCCGTCCGTTCGATGTCGGCAGGATCGCGGCGCATCTGATTGTAAAAGATCCGCAGAGCAATGCCCGTGATCGTCGACGTCACCGCGATACCAAAGTTCCTCACGATTGTGTCGGTGGATCCTTCGGAACCAAACTGAAACAGCGATACGCCGAGACTCGTCAACGTAAACAGGAAACCCATGTAGTAGAGATTGTCGCCAGTCTGCTCATCGTGGAGCCGCAGCTTGCCGGTGAAGACGGACGCGGCAAGATAGATGAGCATCAGGCATACCGGTGCGCTCGCCGCCATTATCGGGTCTACGCCCGACAGCTTGGCTATTGCGATGAACACACAGCCGCCCAGGGTTAGTGTCGCAAAGACGACAAGGGGCAGGCTCGGATGTCCCAAGAAGGACTCCCCTCGCTTCTTGGCCATCAGTTTAACCCCTCCAACCCTACCAGCTTCTCAAACTCGCCATGATGAGCTTGAACCCACCGGGTCCAGAACTCTGCATGTCCGAAAGAGCCAAATGGCTTCTTCGCCCTATCGACATAGAGTATCGTAACCCCCACGCCATCAAGCGATGTCCCGTAGGTCCTGTCGGCCGAACTATCAAGGTACTTCTGGTAATCGAGACCCGAACGATATTGTGAGTACAGCGCCGTATGTTCAATCATATCCGACACGACTATTATTCGCTTTGCGGTCTTCTCTTTCGCCAAACCGCTATCGAATAATGACAGTTTGATTTTTTGCATTCCGGCCATGATTGGAGATTGGCTAGCGGATTCGCTATTGGGAATCTGGTCGGGAAGCTTCGTCAGAGGATCCTCGAATGCATCTTCCCATTTCTTCTGCCGCCGGGACGGATTGTTCGTCCAGCTGTCGACCGTCGAGCCATCGCCCGGGTTGCATCCATCAAACATCACAGTCAGGTCGCCGGGGGTCGGGCCCAGCGTCAATATCCTCAGATAGCCGCCGGGCTCGACGCGCCCAATGGTCTTACGGAATTCATTCTTCAAATCGGCCATGGTTATTGGCGAAATCGGGTCGGTGGCGTCGATCAAGACCGCCGTCAGGCTTACAGGACCGGCCAACGGGCAATTCGTGCTGGCGTCGATTTGGTCCTTCCCGGATCTCGACCACATCCAAACAAAACCGGCCAGCATCGCAGCCGACAGCACGGCCAATCCAACTGCTGCCACAATGGTGCCGCCACTGCCATTCTTTCTTCTGCGGCCCCGCCTAGCCATTCACGCTGTCCGGATGAAGCTTGTCGAGATCTCGGTACTGTTCGATCCCCCGCTCGCATTCCAGCCCGATGAGCCGCACCTGAGCGTTGAGTTCTTCCTGCGCGTCACGAATTGAGGCGCCCAGGTCCTTCTCGCTCCATTCATCGTCGGACGATATCAGGGGTTTTATGCGCTCGAGTCTGTAGGGCGTGGCAAAATGTTTTGGCGCTGGCTCTGTGCGGGCCTGGATATTGGCCTCCCTGTACTTTGCGAGAAGCTGGTTGCAGGCTCGCTCCAGCTGGTCTTGATGCTGCACAAAGAGCGTCAGCAGCCTCGACCGATGATCGATGATCGCCCGATGCTCCCTGCGTCTGCTCCCCAGCCGCTTGACGATGTCCTCCACCTTCTCGTTGTGCTCATCGCGCACCTCTTGCAGAGCCTCGATGAGCTCGCTCTTGCGCTCGATGTAGTCTTCCCTGCGAGCGACCAATCTGTTTTCGACACCCGCATAGCCTGGGTATGGGTCGAGAACGAACCAGCCGTCGATAAATGCAAAAATCGAAAACATGAGACCGATGCCGAACAGAAGCCAGGATTTCACATCCATAAGGCCGGCCGGATTGGCGAGCATGCTGCGCACAACCTCGACACCGGCTCCGTTCACAAAGGACCCGCTGACCTCGCGGTAATGTGCAAGCGCTAGGTTTATGGTCAATGCCAAGCCGATGTATGCCACTATCGACAACGCGCCGATCACCTTCACGAAAAACGATCTGTGAGTCACCAGGCGTGCACAGAATATTGCGAAAAGCAGAGCGGCGCCGATGTTCAAAAACGAGAACGCGGCGGCTTCGAGGAGTCCGCCAAAAAATCCCTGTTCATTTCCCTTGGCAAGGAAATTTCCGTTCATCGCCGTTTCAATCAGAAACAGGAAAATCAGCAAGGAAATTCGGAAAACGTAGGCTGCTCCGTGCTGAATCCTAACGGCGCGGACAAGCCCGTGCTTCTGTTTGAACCAGGCGTGCTCCTTCTCCGCGTCGTTGAGCGATTTTCGCAATCCGTGAAGTTCGTCCAGGCCTACCGCGATCGAGGCCTTGAAATCAGAAACACTGGCGGCGTTCGCCTGACGGATCAGACCAAATTGCTCTTCAAAGTCGAGGCCCGCCAAACGTCCGGAGAGAAGCTGCAGGCTATCCTCGAGGGTGTGGTGTGCCGCCTTTTTTTCGTCCTCGACCCTCTCGATGACTGCATGCTCAACGTCGTCGAAATTCTTGGCCGCCTTCGGAGGTTGGTTCGCCTCGCCCCGCTGCTTTCCGCGATCTCCAAGATCCATTTCGCGATCAATTTTCGCGACATCCAAGCTATTGAACAATTGGGTGCTGGCGCGGAAATCGTGATTTGCCTCTAGCAGTGACTCTCGCAGTTTATTTAGCTTTTCGAATTTTATTCCCACAGCACCGCACCCAGATTTTGTACCTCTGCCCGCACAAATGGCTTCTATGCACAGTAGAAGCAAAGGGCAACTGCGTCTTCGCAACTCTGCGGTCCACTGCTCACGAGACGATCGTCTGATGTAAAAATGACCACGATAGCTGCCGTGGCAAGCGGGCTTGGGCGAATGAATAGGCCAGGCAGCATACTCTTCTCCGCCGGGCTTTGTGGCGAAGGAACTGAAGATCACGCCAACGAGCTGATAAAATCGACTCCAGAGGCGTTTGCGCAGTAGCAGAAGCGCGCGCCCTATTTGGCTGGGACTAGACTGCCGACCCCAATGTCCGCCGTCCTGTGAAACCGGCTACGACCTCGATTGCTTCGTCGGCGACGTTGATTCGTTTGAGGCCAACAGAATTAGTCTTGAGCTTGATCGCCAACTTTTCTGCATCCTTCAACCGGGCCAACTGCTGCTCCAACTGGGCTTGCAGCTTTGCAATTTCCGGTTCAGGTCGAAAGTCGCCTTCTCTTCGAGCGCCTTTCTTATCGGCCCGCTGAAAATCGGTCGAAGTCTGGCGTTACCAGGTATAATGCTGACGTCAACAATGGACGCTTCGATATACCCGTCCACGTGGCCAGTTCCGTTCGTTCTTGCCGACTGGTTCTGCTGGGCGCAGTTATTTATGGCGCCTTGCTTGCCGCAGGGGCCATTCGCAGGTCGCGGCCAGTCATCTTGCCCAGGAGGCCGAAAAGAGGGCTATCGCTGCCGAAATGGCCGTCTCAACGATGGCGTCCGTCGAGATTTGACAACAGACATATGGCGCGGCGCGAGCGCTGACGCTGTACGACTGACGCAAGCGGCTCTCAATCCTAGGCGTTGTCCTTGGTCCGTGTGAGGCGGCTTTCGCCTTCATCCGGGCCGAAGCAGCTTTCGAAATCATTGCAGTCCCGGCAACTGGGGGCGCTGCACAGCGAAAAACCTTCGGCCTCGCAGAGCTTTCGGTAAAAGTATTTTTTCCATTTCATGTTTTGGGTGTTGCCGGCCGCCAGCGTCGGAAAATGCGAGGCGAGCAGGCGGCCGAGGTCGGTTCGATTAAAAAGGCCAAGGTCCTGCCAGAGGTGGTCATTGCGCATCGCACGCCGGGCGATGATCTTGGCGAAGCGGGCGCTCGCCGGGTCGCCATGTCGGGCATGCGCCAGCAGCAGTCCATGCAGAAGTTCTTCTTCCAGATCCGGCTCGGGCTCGCTCACCTCTTTCAAGGCAAACGCGTTGATAGGAAAAGCAGGGAAACAGCGGACCAGGACATCGCGCAACTCGGCGCGCGAAAGTCCGGTTGCGTCCGTCGCCGTCGCCTCGCCGGCCTCGATCTCCTCGAGCGCACGTGAAAGCACACAGGCAAGCACATGCTGGTCGAACCTCCTCTCCAGCTCGATGTGCGGCCATTGGCCGGTGCTGAGCCGGGCATAATGTTGGGCAAATATGGTGCGTTCTCCTGGTTTCGTCCTATCAAATCATGCAGAGACCCGGCCTGCCGCAACATGGGTCGGGCAGTTCTTCGGTATGGCACTCCGGGTCGCCTCGCGTCGAGTAGTTCGGCAATTCTCGTCTGGTCCGTCGGCTCTGACGCAAATTCTGTGATTGGAAGAGGTGTTCGCGAACCCCTGCCCTGCCGTTTGCGCCTCACGGGGAACACTGGCGCCGGAAATGCCCCTGCAGAGTTGGACGTGAACCGTGCGGGACAGAGGTCGCGTGCTGAGTGCGGCCACATGGTTCAAGCCCGCCAGACTCTCGGTTGAATGAGTCCTCAAAGCGCGCAGCGGGTGAGTTCCAGCGCACGTTCAGGACAGGATCGCGCGCCTCGCGATGCACGCAGCTCCTCCCCTTCCGCAACTTCAATGTCACCAGGCAGGATGTAACCCTCGTCATCAAGCTTGAAGATGTCCGGCGCTTGCACCGCGCATCGCGCGTGACCCTGGCATTTGGCATTTTGGACGATGATGCGCATGGCGCTGCCTCCATTGTCTGTGCCCCGGCTCGGGGCGGGCCTAAGACCAGTCCAGGATCAAATTTTCGATCCCGAACACATGGCCCCCAGAGGTTATCGGTGCCGTACCCTGCTTGATCCTGAAAGGTGGGATGCGCGCCAGCCACTCCTCCAGGCCAATGACAATCTCCCGCCGGGCAAGGTGTGAGCCAAGGCAACGGTGGGGACCATAGCCAAACGCTGCGTGGCGGTTGTCCTCTCGCTCCAAATCGATCGTGTTGGGGCATTCGAATTCCGCCGGGTCACGATTGGCAATCATCGTGGCGCAGGAAACATAGTCCCCCTTCCGGATCGGCGCGCCTTCGAAGTCGATATCTTTCGTAGCCACGCGGATCAACTGAATGGGCGGATAGGCCCGCAGCAATTCTTCGGTTGCGAGCGGGATGCGGTCCGGTTCGCTCCGCAGCAATTGCTGATCTTTGAGGTTGCGCGCGAGGTACGCCAAGTCAAAGCCTATAGCTGCTGCGACCGTGTCGAGCCCAGCGACGAAGACAAGCACGCCGATGCCGCGGACTTGGGTGTCCGTCAGCCGGCGGCCCTCGACCTCTGCCTGCACGATAAAGGTCATGAAATCGTCAACCGCCTCCTGGCGGCGCATGGCTGCAAGTTCGTCGATGAATGCCACGATCGTCCGGGCAGCCACAGGTCGTTCCTTATCGTCGCCGTGGAGCAGATCTTTCCCCCAGCCGACGAATGTATCGAGTCGGTCATCGGGCAACCCCAGAAAGCGAAGAAAGGTGCTCACCGCGAAAGGAAAGGCAAAATCCTTCATCACGTCGCAGCTTGTGCCCGACGCGGCGATCCTTTCGATCAGCTCGACCGCCCGTTCGCGGACAGCCGGTTCCAAAGCCAACACCCGCTTTGGCGAAAGCAGCGGATTGAGCAGTGAGCGAAAGACGCCATGGGCCGGTGGATCGAGCTCAAGCGGGATCGTCGGCCAGTTTTCACCCAGTATGGAGGAGAAGATGCTGCGATGGCTGGAAAAAGTCTCTGCGTCCTGCAGCACCTTCCGCTGGTCCGCGGCACGGGTGATGACCCAGGTACCCCGGCCATCTTGCGTGTTGTAGCGGGAGTAAAAGATCGGAGGCCCGTCATGTACGCAAGCGACAGCTGCGTGTGGATCCCCGTTGGGTGTTGGTGGCATGCCTGGCGATGTAAACAGGCTGAAGTCCCTCACCATTTCGGGCGGGACATGATCTGGAACGGGGTTGGTCGCCATTTTGTGTTCTCTACATTGGCGTTCATGGCTCGATTGAGATTGCACCGCTGTTCATAAAGTCGATTTCCAGCATGGGCACGTCTCTTGTCGGGCGCCTTCTAGATTCTGTCGCCTGATACAGCCCACCTGCACCAGCGCGGATGAGATCGGTTGCGAAGTCGATCAGAAGGGGCATCTCCGCCGCGCTGCGGTCATGAAGCAAAGCCGCCGCTTATCCCCGTTAGGGTTGAGAGGCTGGTCAATCACCTCTGAGCACCGTGACGCACTGCTGATGCCCTGCTGATCAAATTGTCGAAGCAAGTCGCGTGCCGGATAGGCGTACCCATGGCGCTGCACCAATCGATGCCAGCCTGCACTGGGCCCGCCGCCGCTAAGTTGATGATCAGCTGTCCATCATTCTTACGACAACGTCCGACAACCGACATCCGCGGTTGGTTTTGTCGAGGCCGCGACATCGGGCTGTTCGACCTTGCTGCTGCTGCACTGCCTTCCGGTCGACGAGCGAGGAGATCGCTCGCACGGCCCGGACTGAGCAACGACGCGATCCAGCGCAAGGATCGGGTGCGGTCCGACAAGACCCGGCGGCGCTTGCGCGTGATGATCGAAATTATCAACAAGGTCGAGCCGCGCTTCGGTTCGGCACTGATGGCGTATGCGTTATATCGCTCGGAGCCGCTGCAAGGATTTCCGGCTAGACGGCGATGCACTCGTGCGCAGCGGTCCGGCCGACGACGAGCTTGACTGTATCGCTGCGGTCAATTCCGGCGTGCACCCTAACCGCCCTATGCGCTACGACGGCAAGCTCTATCGCACATGGACCTATATTTCCTCGCGAGCCGCTGTCGGAACGTGGTGCCGAGTCCTATGGCGGTCGGTTCAATCCGAGGGCCTGTCGGCTCTACACATCCCTGTCGGTCGGACCGGGAACGCGTGGCAGACTCTCGGCCAGAAACCGCCAGTCGCTGCGCTCGCGTTCGCCTTCCTTGCGCGTGCCGAAGAACTGGACGATCATCTTGCCGTCGGCGCCATAGGCTTCAACGGACGTGACGTGACCGTCCCTCGTCGGCTTGCGCACGGCCCAGACCTCGCGGATGTGATGAGTCCTAAGATGGAGATGGAAGTTCTCGTCGAGCACATTGATCCGCGGCCCGATCTGCTTGACCGACTTGATCGGGCCGGAATGGATCTGGATGCAACCACGATTGCCGACAAAGCACATGATCGGCATCTCGTCTTCGGCCGCCTGTTGGAACAGGGCGCCAACGGCATCATTGTCGAGCAGCCAGGCGTAATCCTCGTCGGCCATACGCATCGCCTGGCAGCGGCTGAGCTTCAGGGTCTTCAACATATGGTAGAACTGATGCACGTCGCTCAGCCGGCTCCAGTGCTCGCGTAGGTCGTCGACCGTGGCGGCTTGGTCTGGACTCACTGCATTATCGAGCGCCCCGCTCGCCTCGACCGATATGATCGGCTCCTGGTCGGAGGATACAAGCTCTGCCGCCAGATTCTGATAGGCGTGCAGGTTCGAGGCGGGCCTGAGATGTACTTTGTGCATCGCCTCGCCGGTGGCATCAAAGAATTGCAGGCTGCGGCGGATCTCGGCTCCCTCGCGCTTCTCGACGGCGAAGCCATACGCCCACGCTTTCGGGAAGATGCGCAGGTCGATCTCGTCGCCGAGCACCATGGCATGCGGGTTGCCGGTGACCACTTTGTCGTAGACGCCGATCTTTTGGTGCACGGCACTTTGGTTGCGGGTGACCGCCATCACCTCGCCGACCGCTTCGAGGCCGGTCAGCAGATCATCGACGCGCGGCTCGATGCGCACCGCGCCGTGACCACAATGCGCCGCGACCAATTCGGCTTCCGAAATGCCCAATCGAGCGGCGAGATCATGCTCCCGGATTTTCGGATTGTCTTCGCACGCCCGCCGGATTTCGTCCGGCGACGGTTTCTCGCGCTGGTCCATGTCTTACCCCTGCTTCCACCTACGTGTGAGGATCAGCTGCCCTGCCGGTGAATCTTCAGCCGATCGGGCGCGCCGTAATGCTCGACCCTGATCTGCTGCTGGCCCGTGAACAAAGTGTCGCTGGGCAGCGTGCGCACGTCGTCGCACCCGCGCGAAAACCGGGGGTGCTATCGGAGCGGCGAGACCCGAGTGACACGAGCAGGCACATGCCGATGGAATCTCATCGAGCCGGTCGGTGGCCACCGGGCGGTGGTGAGCGATTGTGGGTGTTGTCGCAATCGGCCAATCGGTCATTCGGATGCCACGGGCGGCGCTGCTTCGCCAAACCAAGCGTGTCTGACCCAGTCCTGACATGTTGCTCCCTTGCTTCGCCGCATCGATCGCGAGGGCACCCACGACACGATTGTGGATCGGCAGTCTCTTGCCGCCTCGCCAGTGGAGCTTCAAAAACCGTGCCAATTGCGCCCAAGCAAGCTCAGAAGGAGTCTTCTGTAATGGTCATTGGTTTAATGTGAGTTCAGCCAACAACTCAGGCCCAACATCCCGCGTGGCGGACCCGACAAACCCGACAGTACGTGTCGGTTGGCCGACACCTTCGCAGCAATGGACTCACAAGAACCACCGCAGGGTCAGAGATGCCGCGCTGTGTTGAAACATTTTTTGCTTTGGCACGGTGCATGCAACGTGATGCGCAAGCAGGTCCCGGACTGAGGAGAATGGAGCCATGATTACGCTCACCGACAACGCTGTTGCCGCCATCAAGACTGCTCTTTCCCGCGCCAGCGAGCCGGCGGAAGGCTTTCGCATCATGGTCCAGGCCGGCGGCTGCGCCGGCTTCAAATACTTAATGGGCCTGGAGAGCGTGTCGCGCGAGGGCGACGCGATCACCGAGACAGATGGGATCAAGCTGTTCGTGGACGCGGGCTCCCAACCGCATGTCGCCGGCATGACCGTCGACTTTCTCACCGGGCTCGAATCTTCCGGCTTTGTCTTCGATAACCCCAACGCGCGCGAGAAGTGCGGCTGCGGCAAGTCCTTCAGCTGATCGATCGCCCGAAGCGCCTGTGCGGGTCCATGAAGCGATTGCCGCCGACGGACTCATTTGCGGCAGAGGAGGCTTATATGGCCGGCACAACAGATGTCCCTGTCCTCAAGAACAAGGCAAGGTCGAAGCCGATCTTGGGACCGGCAATCGCTTCAGGTAGGATCCAAAGAACGTCGCCTCCCGAAACAGTTCGGTTCCTGGTGGCACCCAAGCTGCTGGCGGCCAAATCGCGCTGCTGCGCCAAATTCGGCTTATCGATAACGTTGTCGTGTTCGGGCGTCCTTACCTGCGGGCTGACGGCGGCGACTGCGGACTTGGCCATGTCGACGCCGATCCGGTCTACGTCAAACTCTCGGGCGTCCGCGCCGGCTGCCAGTTCGGGCCCATCATCATCAACGGCATACGCCAGAGGCTCAATGAGGCGGTCGCGCGCTCGCGTCATTCCGGTCAACTGAGGATCGCACATGAAACCTGTCTACCTCGACAACAACGCAACCACACGGGTCGATCCTGAGGTCATGCAAGCGATGTTGCCGTTCTTTAGGGATCAATTCGGCAACCCTTCGTCGGCGCACGCTCTTGGCGCCTCAGTCAGTGCGGCGGTGAGAAAGGCGCGGAGGCAGTTGCAAGCTCTGATCGGCGCGGAGTTCGACGATGAGATCACCTTCACCTCGGGTGGGACAGAAAGCGACAATGCAGCGCTTCTTTCGGCGCTCGAGGCGGCGCCCAACCGAACCGAGATCGTTACGTCCGCGGTCGAGCATCCCGCCGTGCTGACGCTCTGCGCGCATCTTGAGAAGACCCGCCGCGTCAAGGTGCACAGGATCCCGGTGGATTGCCGTGGCCGGCTCGACCTCGACGCCTATATGGCCGCCCTCACCCCACAGGTGGCAATCGTCTCGATAATGTGGGCGAACAATGAGACTGGTGTGATCTTCCCCGTGGCCAGGCTTGCCGAGTTGGCCAAGGAAGTGGGCGCCCTTTTCCATACCGATGCTGTGCAGGCGGTCGGCAAGCTTCCGATGAACCTGAAGTCGACCGCAATCGACATGCTGTCGCTCTCCGGCCACAAGCTGCACGGGCCGAAAGGGATCGGCGCGCTTTTCGTAAAACGTGGCGTCAATTTCCACTCGCTGATCAAGGGGGGCCACCAAGAACACAACCGGCGTGCTGGCACCGAGAATACGCCCGGCATAGTCGGGCTCGGCATGGCGGCCGAACTCGCCTTGAAATTCATGGACGACGAGACCACACGGGTAAAGTCGCTCCGCGACCGTTTAGAGGACGGGATTCTCCAGCGCATCCCAAGCACCTGTGTCACTGGTGATCCCCTGGAACGGTTGCCCAACACCGCAAACATCTCCTTCGAACATGTCGAAAGTGATGGAATTCCACTTCTCCTCAGCCGCGTGGGCATCGCGTGTTCCTCCGGCTCCGCCTGCACCTCCGGCTCGCTGGAACCGAGCCATGTCCTGAGCGCGATGAAAACGCCACACGCGGCAGTCCGCTTCTCCTTGGCGCGGGACAACGGCGAAGCGGACGTCGACCGGGTGCTCGAGGTCATGCCGGCAATCGTGGAGAAGCTGCGTGGCTTTCCCAGTTCTGGGCCGGGTAAGCGAAGCTCCGAAGACGTTCAATCCGGTCTATGCCTGAGCGGCAGCAGAACAGGCTTCCGTTCATGACCCGTCATGTCTTTCTCAACGATACGACCTTGCGCGATGGCGAGCAGGCGCCCGGCGTCGCCTTTACCACGACGGAAAAGCTAGAGATCGCCGAGTCTCTTGCGGCGGCCGGCATCACAGAGATCGAGATCGGCACGCCGGTCATGGGCGCCGACGAGATCGAAACAATTCGCGCCGTGGTCGCGCGGTGTCTCCCGGTTCGGCTCATGGCCTGGTGCCGGATGACGTCGCTGGATCTCGATGCAGCGATCGAGAGCGGCGTCCACGCCATCAATCTATCGCTGCCTGCGTCGGACATCCAACTTGCCGCCAAGCTCGGCCTCGATAAGGCGGAAGCGCTCCAGGTCATCGAACGTATGGTCAGGCGCGCAGCCGCCGCCGGCTTCTTCGTCGCGGTGGGCTGCGAGGACGCCTCGCGGGCCAATCGGGATCATCTCGCCCGCGTCATCGAGACGGCTGCACGCGCCGGCGCAAGCCGCGTCAGGCTAGCCGACACAGTCGGCGTTCTCGACCCGTTTTCGACCTTCGAACTTGTCGCCCAGCTCGTGCCGCAGTCTCCAATCGAGCTTGAATTTCATGCGCACAACGATCTCGGACTTGCTGCCGCCAACACGCTGGCCGCAATCCGCGCAGGCGCGCGCCATGCGTCCGTCACTGTCCTGGGGCTCGGCGAGCGTGCGGGCAATGCCGCGCTGGAAGAGGTGGCCGCCGCGATGGCGGTCTTCGACGGCGCGGATACCGGCATCGAGCTGACCGCATTGCCCGACCTCGCCGCCCAGGTGGCTTGGGCCGCCCGCCGGCAGACCGCGGCCATTAAGCCGGTCGTCGGCGCCGATGTTTTCACCCACGAATCCGGCATTCACGTCGCAGGGCTGCTAAAGGACTCGCGTACTTATCAAGGGCTCGATCCGGCTCTCGTGGGCCGCTGCCGGCGTATCGTCATCGGCAAGCATTCCGGCGCCACTGCGATTGCCCATGTGCTGAGCGAAAGCGGTCGCGATCTCGACCCGGATCTGGCAGCCGCGATGGTGGCCCGCGTCCGGCGCGAGGCGGCCGAGACCAAATCGACCGTCACTGCAACTCAACTGGTCGAGCTCTACGATGGAATGTGCAGCGAGGCATCCCTCGCGGAGCTGTGCGGGTCCAGGTCAGCCGTGCGCGAGCGCACCGACACCACAGGTTTCCGACCAGGGAGAATGCAATGAATTGTTCCGCTGACAGCCGCCCTATCGATGTCACCGACATCCTCGCACGACTGAAGCGCCTGTCGGCTGCGGAGGAGTTCTTCGCAGTCCTTGGCGTCTCCTATGATCCGAAGGTGCTGAATGTCTCGCGGCTTCATATCATGAAGCGCGTGGGCCAATACCTTGCCGAAGAAGATTTCTCCGGTCTGCCCGACCAGGTGATTGCCGCGCGGGTGCGCGCGACGCTCGAACGCGCTTACGAAGACTTCGCGATTTCCTCGCCGCTCTCGCATCGGGTCTTCAAGGTGCTCAAAGACCACGATCCGAACAAACCTGCCACGCCGGGCCGCACCTTTGTCCCGTTCGACTCCGTACTGAAGCGGTTCGGACAGGAATGACCGCGACACGGGTTGCGACGCGACAATGTCGAGAAGCCGACAAATCCGTCAGCACCACGGCGCCCTCGGAAGCAACCAAGCGAAGTTCTAGGAATAGGGGGCAGCGCAAAACAGTTGGCACGAATGATGCGCTCCAAAGAGATAACCGCCAAGCCCGCATCCGGACAGGAGCCTAGGGAAACCGCCAATGCACATTGTAATCTGCATCAAGCAGGTGCCGGACTCGGCACAGATAAGGGTCCATCCGGTGACGAACACGATCATGCGCCAGGGTGTTCCGACTATCATCAACCCTTACGACCTGTTCGCCCTCGAAGAAGCCCTCAGGCTGCGCGACGCCTATGGTGGCGAAGTCACCGTGCTCACTATGGGTCCGCCCATGGCAGAGGACGCGCTGCGCAAGGCGCTCGGCTACGGCGCCGACCGAGCGGTGCTCTTGACCGACCGCTATTTTGCCGGCTCCGACACGCTGGCGACCTCGTTCGCCCTTTCCCAGGCAATCGCAAAAGTTGGCGAGACGTTCGGCACGCCAGACCTCGTCTTCACCGGCAAGCAGACGATCGATGGCGACACCGCCCAGGTCGGGCCCGGCATCGCCAAGCGCCTCGGACTCCTGCAACTGACCTATGTCGCGAAGATCGCCTCTATTGACCTTGCTGCACGCGAGATCAAGGTCGAGCGCCGCTCCGAAGGCGGCACACAGATGCTGAAGAGCAGGCTCCCTTGCCTCATCACTATGCTGGAAGGCACAAACGAGATCCGCCGGGGCTCGATCCAGGACGCCCTGTGCGCCGCGCGCAGCCAGGTCTTGAAATGGAGTGCCGCCGACGCCGGCATTGAGGATCTCACCAAATGCGGCCTGCGCGGTTCACCGACGGTCGTCAAGCGCGTTTTCGCGCCTCCTGCGCGAGCGGAAAAGGCGGCAAAAATCGACACCGCCGAGATGGCTTTGCGCGATGTCGCTGACGAACTCATCACGGCAATCTTCACCCGCCAGCCGGCATTGGAACATGAGCTCGCCTTCAACGGCGGCGCGTGAGAGGGCAAGGATCAGACGATGTCGAACGCGAACCGAGAAACCCCTCGCCCTGCCGCCGGCCGTGCCGGCATAAAGAAGGAGCTGCCCGCGCATTTCAAGGACTACCGGCACGTTTGGGTTTTCATCGAGCTCGAACGCGGTCAGGTCCATCCCGTATCATTCGAACTGCTCGGCAAAGGCCGCAAGTTAGCAGACAAGCTTCAGGTCCAGCTTGCGGGCGTCGTGCTTGGACCGCCGGGAGAGGCCATCGGGAACGCCGTTGCCGAAGCCTTCGCTTATGGTGCCGACCTGGTCTACATCGTCGAGGAGCCGCTGCTCGCCGACTACAGGAACGAGCCTTTCACCAAGGCGATGACGGATCTGGTCGATACCCACAAACCCGAGATCCTTCTTCTCGGTGCCACCACACTCGGCAGGGATCTTGCCGGCTCCGTGGCGACGACCTTGCAGACAGGGCTCACGGCCGACTGCACCGAACTCGATGTGGATACCGACGGTTCGCTCGCCGCCACCCGTCCGACTTTCGGCGGTTCCTTGTTGTGCACGATCTATACGCTCAATTTCCGCCCCCAGATGGCGACAGTGCGACCGAGGGTCATGCCCATGCCGCAGCGGGCGGATAAACCGGTCGGGCGTGTCATCCGGCACAAGCTCTCGGTAGCCGAGGACGAGATCGTTACCAAAATCCTCGGCTTCCTGCCGGATAGTCAGTCGGCAAAGGCAAATCTTGCCTATGCCGACGTCGTGGTTGCGGGAGGCCTCGGTCTAGGCGCGGCGGAGAACCTGCAGCTTGTGAAGAATCTCGCGCGGGCAATCGGCGCCGAGCATGGCTGTTCGCGCCCGTTGGTCCAGAAGAGCTGGATGCCAGCTGATCGGCAGATCGGCCAAACTGGCAAGACCATCCGGCCGAAGCTTTACATAGCGGCCGGGATTTCCGGCGCCGTCCAGCATCGGGTTGGCGTCGAGGGGGCGGATCTCATCGTGGCCATCAACACCGACCCGAACGCGCCGATTTTCGATTTCGCTCACCTCGGGATCGTCACCGACGCGATCCGCTTCCTGCCCGCACTGACGGAAGCCTTCACCCGGCGGCTGTCGCCCCACAGTCGCGATAAGCTTGCGAGCTAAGGGATGGACATGATTGAGGAACAATTCGACGCCATTGTTATTGGGGCCGGCATGTCCGGAAACGCAGCTGCTTACACCATGGCCAGCCACGGCCTGAAGGTGCTGCAGTTGGAGCGGGGTGAATATCCGGGCTCCAAGAATGTCCAGGGTGCCATCATGTACGCGAACATGCTGGAGAAGATCATCCCGGATTTCCGGGACGATGCGCCTCTCGAGCGGCATTTGGTTGAACAGCGGCTTTGGGTGATGGACGACACATCCCATACCGGGATTCACTATCGGTCGGACGACTTCAATGAGGCGAAGCCCAACCGCTACACGATCATCCGTGCCCAGTTCGATAAATGGTTTTCGCGTAAGGTGCGCGAGGCCGGCGCGACGGTTCTGTGCGAGACGACCGTGACGGAACTCATCCGTGACGCCAAGGACAGGGTGATCGGCGTCCGCACAGACCGGGCCGGCGGGGCCATCTACGCGGACGTGGTCGTCCTCGCAGAAGGTGTATGCGGACTGCTTGGCACGCGGGCCGGCCTGCGCGAGATGCCGAAGCCGCAAACCGTGGCGCTCGCCGTCAAGGAAATGCATTTCCTGCCCGAAGAGGTCATTGAGCAGCGGTTCGGCCTCAAAGGCGATGAAGGCTGCGTGATCGAGGCGGTGGGCACGACCTCCCGCAGCATGGCCGGGCTCGGCTTCCTCTACACCAACAAGGAGTCGATCTCACTGGGCATTGGCTGCCTCGTCTCCGATTTCGCCGCGATGGTCGAGAGCCCTTACGTCCTCCTCGACGCCTTAAAAACCCATCCTTCGATCCGGCCGCTGATCGCCGGCTCGGAAGTGAAAGAATATTCCGCGCATCTCATTCCCGAAGGCGGCTACAAGGCTATTCCGCAGCTCTTTGGCGACGGTTGGGTCGTGGTCGGCGATGCCGCGCAACTGAACAACGCCATTCACCGCGAGGGTTCGAACCTCGCCATGACCTCCGGCCGCATCGCGGCTGAGGCAATCATCGAGGTCAAGAGCCGCAACGGTCCTATGACCAAACGGAATCTCGCCCTTTACAAAGCCATGCTGGACAAGTCCTTCGTGGTCAAGGACCTAAGGAAATACAAAGACATGCCGGCCTTGCTCCACACCAACTCCTGCAATTACTTCACGGCTTATCCGCGGCTGATGTCCCAAGCCGCGCAGAACTTCATGCGTGTCGACGGCACGCCGAAGATCGAGAAGGAAAAGGCGACCACGGCGGCCTTCATCAAGGCGCGCTCGCGCTGGGGGCTGGTCAGCGACGCGGTCCGCCTTGCATTGGCGTGGCGCTGAGGGGAGACGAAATGACGATCGCAGTGACGAAGTCACGTGTCGAGGACAAGCTTTACCAGAACCGCTACTTGGTGGATTCTGGCCGTCCGCATATCAAAGTGCGACCGCACGAGAGGCCAAGCGCGAACTTGCTCGCGCTGACCCACGTCTGCCCCGCGAAATGTTATGAGTTGAACGACAAAGGTCAAGTGGAGATCACTGCCGACGGCTGCATGGAGTGCGGCACCTGCCGGATTTTGTGCGAGACCAGTGGCGAGATCGAGTGGAACTATCCACGCGGCGGCTTCGGAGTCCTCTTCAAATTCGGATGAGGACGCACGCACCGTATCAAGAGGGTCAATCTTGGTACACCTGAGGTCGCGACCAACGCCAAGTCTATCTTTGCTTGAATTGCCGCGCCACGAAGAGGCGCTCGTGAATACTGTGCTTTCACAATTCAGACTCAGACACAAAAGGAGGAGCACTCTGGACGACAACCGCTGAGGTGTTTCCATGGCTCACGTACCGCAAGATCGGGTCGACGAGGTAGCACCTCGGGATACCCGCCCTGAACCGCCCATCAAAAGCATGCCCCAAGCAGATATCGCGCTCAGGGGACTCTACGAGATATCGAAGGTGCTGACCGCCCCCAGCGAGCTGGAGATTACGCTCGCCAATGTCGTGAACATCCTGCCTTCGTTTCTGCAGATGCGTCACGGAGCAATCGTCGTCCTGGACGCTGAAGGAGAGCCGGAGATTGCCGCAACTGCCGGCAATACCCACGCACCTCAATCAGGCACTCGCCGCGTCATACCACAGGCCATAACAGATCAAATCGTCGCTACGGGGACGCCGCTCTTCATACCGGACGTCCGCAAGTCCCAACTATTTCAGGCTGACCTTCAAACATCTTCGAGCAGCGGCACCATCCCAATTGCCTTTATCGGTATCCCGCTAAAGGCTGATCATAAAATCCTTGGGACATTGTCGATCGACCGCGCCGGAGACGGCGCCACCGACTTTCGCGACGACGAGGACACATACTTCCTGACGATGGTCGCCAACCTTGTCGGCCGGACGATCCGTCTCCATCGCATCCTGAGTACAGATCGTCAGCGGTCTGTCCATGAGCAATGGAGACCGGAGAAATCGCCCAACGAGGGGAGGACCTACGACCCTGCCCGGCATGCGGATGTCAAAATCGACGGGATCATCGGGGAAAGCCCCGCACTCAAGCAGGTGCTCGAAACCGTCTCGGTCGTAGCAGGGACCAATTCCACCGTGCTACTGCGGGGTGAAAGCGGCACCGGCAAGGAATTCTTTGCGCAAGCCATCCATAAGCTCTCACGTCGGAGGAAGAAATCTTTCGTCAAATTGAACTGCGCCGCACTGTCTGAAAGCGTTCTGGAGTCAGAACTGTTTGGGCATGAAAAGGGCGCTTTCACGGGTGCTATCTCCCAGCGCGCCGGTCGTTTTGAATTGGCAAATGAGGGAACGCTGCTACTTGATGAAATCGGCGAGATTTCGCCGGCCTTTCAAGCCAAGCTGTTGCGTGTCTTGCAGGAAGGCGAGTTGGAGCGAGTCGGCGGCACCAAAACGCTACAGGTCGACGTGCGCCTCATATGCGCCACCAACAAGGACCTCGAGACGGCCGTCATAAAAGGGGAGTTCAGGGCCGACCTTTATTACCGCATCAATGTGGTGCCAATTATCCTGCCTCCGCTCAGAGAGCGACCCGGCGATATTCCACGCCTTGCGAACGCCTTCCTCAATCGATTCAACAAGGAGAACGATCGCGCACTCGCCTTCGCGCCGTCGGCGCTTGACCTGATCTCGCAATGCTACTTCCCTGGTAACGTCCGCGAGCTGGAGAACTGCGTCCAAAGGACGGCCACACTTGCGCGTTCAAGGACGATCACGCCATCCGATTTCGCCTGTAAGAAGAGCCAGTGCCTTTCCTGGCTCCTCTGGAAGCGAGCCGACCGCTCGAATGGCGGCAATACCATCGACGATCTCGCACGGGTCAACGCAGTGCCGGTCGGATTGCGGCTGCCGGCCAGTCGCATCGGTGTCTCCGCAGGCAACGTATCTCCCCTTGCGGCCGGCGATCCAAACGATCCCGCTTGTCCCCCGCGTCTGACGGAACGCGACCGGCTGATCGACGCGATGGACAAGGCCGGTTGGGTTCAGGCCAGGGCGGCTCGTATCCTCGGCCTCACGCCGCGGCAAATCGGCTACGCGCTGCGCCGATATGGCATCGAGGTGAAGAAATTCTAGACGTCGTGATGACGTCAAACGTAAGCCCGGAGTAGTCTCCCTCACACCCTTCGCGCCCAAGGCTGGTAGCCTTCGCGACCCGATTTGCTTGTCCACTGTCGGAAGCCCGACAAAGGTGTGTCGGAGCAATCCGACGGAATCCGACACGAAAGCCAATTCGTGAACCAAAACCGCTCTTTGAGCTGGCATAGCTCTTGCGGTTTGAAATGCGACATTCACCTAGCAACGGAGCCGTTCGATGTCCGCACCGGCAATTGCGCTTGAGAGCCTCAGCACGACATTCGGTGACCAGTTGCTTGCCACCGTGAAAGCCGGTGGCTGCGCGTCTTCGTCCTGCGGCTCGTCGATAAAGCCGGACGACACGGATCCGGCTATCTGGGAGAAGATCAAGGATCACCCCTGCTTTTCAGAAGAGGCGCATCACTATTTCGCGCGCATGCACGTCGCGGTCGCGCCCGGCTGCAATATCCAGTGCAACTACTGCAATCGCAAATATGACTGCGCGAACGAAAGCCGGCCTGGGGTGGTCTCCGAAAAGCTGACACCCGACCAGGCGCTACGCAAGGTGATCGCGGTCGCCAACGAGGTGCCGCAGCTTTCCGTGCTCGGCATCGCCGGACCTGGCGATGCCTGTTACGACTGGAAGAAGACGAAGGCAACGTTCGAACGAGTCGCCAGGGAAATCCCAGACATCAAGTTTTGCATCTCCACGAATGGGCTCGCGCTGCCGGACCATGTCGAGGAGCTTGCCGACATGAATGTCGATCACGTGACGATCACCATCAACATGGTCGACCCTGAGGTCGGTGCAAAGATCTATCCTTGGATCTTTTACGACCATCGCCGCTACGTCGGCATCCAAGCCGCCCGGATCCTGCACGAGCGCCAGATGTTGGGTCTGGAGATGCTGACCGCGCGCGGCATCCTCACCAAAATCAATTCGGTGATGATCCCCGGCGTGAACGATGAGCATCTGATCGAGGTGAATAGATGGGTCAAGGAGCGAGGCGCGTTCCTGCACAACCTCATGCCGCTGATTTCGGACCCGGCGCACGGCACGCACTACGGACTGAGCGGGCAACGCGGCCCAAACGCAATGGAGATGAAGGCTCTTCAGGACCGTGTCGAAGGCGGCGCCCAGTTGATGCGCCACTGCCGGCAGTGCCGGGCAGATGCCGTCGGCCTGCTCGGTGAGGATCGTGGCCAGGAATTCACACTCGACCGGATACCCGGCGAGGTCACCTACGATGCCAGCAATCGCAAGGCCTATCGGGAGCTGGTCGCGGAGGAGCGCCGTGATCACGTGGCGGCTAGGAGAGAAGCGATCGGATTGGTCAAGGCAGCGAGCCCCGGCAAGTCCCTTCTCTTCGCCGTGGCAACCAAGGGCGGCGGCCGCGTCAATGAACATTTCGGCCATGCGAAGGAATTCCAGGTTTATCAAGCCTCGCCGAGAGGGATCAGCTTTGTCGGGCATCGGAAGGTGGAGCAGTATTGCCTCGGCGGCTGGGGCGGAGAAGCCGCCCTCGATGGCGTCATCGCTGCGCTTGAGGGCATAGATGTCGTGCTGTGCGCCAAGATCGGAAACTGCCCGCAGGATCAGCTCGCCGACGCTGGAATCCAAGCCACCGACGCATATGCCCACGACTATATCGAGACCGCAATCAGCGCGATTTACGCGGCCGCGTCTGGGACCCCCGCACTCGCGGCGACGGCCTGAGCGCGTCTCATCCATTCGGACCAGGAGTTAAAATGGCTTTCAAGATCATCGCATCCCAATGCACCCAATGCGGCGCCTGCGAATTCGAGTGTCCCTCCGGCGCGATCAAGTTCAAAGGCGAGAGCTATGTGATCGAGCCGCAAAAGTGCACCGAGTGCGAGGGGGTCTTCGATGCGCAGCAATGTGCCTCGGTATGCCCGGTGCCGAAGACCTGCGTTCCTGCGTGACGAACATTGGGCTGCCGACATGGTCGGGGATGCCTTCGCAGGACGCCTGGAACGCCTTTGTTCACAATCTGCAGCCTCAAGAGAAATCAGGGAACGGACATGTCGCTCGGACGCGAAGAGGAGGTCGAAATCCGCAGGCCTCCACGATTCATGCCGGGAGAGCGGGTACGTGCCACTCGCCACATAAAGAATGACGGCACCTATCCTGGAAGGGAGATCGGCGAAAATCTCGTGCGGAAGGGCGACGAGGGATATGTGCGCGACATTGGCACCTTTCTCCAGCAGTTCTTCATCTATGCGGTCGAATGGATCGACCGTGGCACCGTCGTCGGCATGCGAGCGCGTGAACTGATGAGCCTCGACAAAGCCGAGGCGCCCTGCAGTGCTGAAAGCAATACCAATGAAGGGACGGCGAGATGAAAGTCATGATCCGCAGGACCGATGCTGGCTTGTCGGCGTATGTCCCGAAGAAGGACCTCGAAGAGCCGATCATCAAGCTCGAGAAGGAAGAGTTGTGGGGCGGAACTGTGACGCTCAGGAACGGGTGGCGGCTCCTCCTACCCGATCTTCCACGGGATACGCGTCTGCCGATCACCGTCGAGGCAAAGAAGGTTTCCGAAGAGGACTGATGCTGCCCCTTGATAGGTGCGTCGCGAGGAACGAGCATGAACACGATCCTGACATCGGGCCACCTGGTCATCGTACGGGACAGTTTTGCCGAAAAGCTGCTTGACCTGGCGAAGGAAGCGCTCGCCGCCGATCAGGTGATCCCCTATCTCGGTCCGGGTCTTCTTGGGTTCAACTGTGCGGAACCGCCTGTGCCGCATACGCCGGAGGTCGTTGCCGCGGCACTCAATGCGCGGGCGCCAGCCCCTTCCAGGATCCGCACCAATATGTGGTCGGTTGCGCAGTTCATCGAACAGCGCCGGCGTCGCCGGACGCTTCAAGCTTGGATGACCGACATGTTCGCAGCGCCGGTGGCGCCCACCCTCCTCCACGCCTGGCTCGCAAGGCTGCCGCTCTCCCTCATCGTCGACAGCTGGTACGACGGCGCGATGCGCACGGCTCTCGTAGAGACCGGCCGAACGGACGTCGTTGAGATACAAGGCGTCACGCGGGCGAACGAAATCGGTAACATTTGGACGAAAACCTACGATTTGTCCGGGAGGGAACTCGACCCCCGATCGGGGGCAAAGACGGTTCTCTATACACCTCACGGGAGTATTAGGCCGGCGCAAAACTTTCTCGTCGCAGATTCCGACTATGTCGAAGTCCTGACCGAAATCGATATCCAGACACCGATCCCAGACGTGGTGAAGGAACGGCGCATCACCCGTGGATTTTTCTTCGTTGGCTGCCGCTTCAACGATCAGATGCTGCGCACCTACGCTAGGCAGATCATGAAGCGCTCCCGAGGTCCATATTGCGCGGTAATAGACGCGGAAACGCTGACCAGAAACGAAGCGCGTTTCCTTGCGGCAAGCGGAATCACGGTGATCGACATGCCAGTAAGTGAAGCCGCGGCTCGGCTTATAGGAACGCGCCCTGCTGCAGGTGGTGGACAGGATTAACAATGGCGGGCCCCTTTGATGATTGGTCCTTCGGCTTGCCTCGAAGGCGCAAAATGCAGTCGGGAATACATCCGTGAGCAGTGATGCTATCGGCAGCGCAACGAACGCTCTGAATTCGTTGACCCATGTGGAAGCGGCGCGCTGGGGCCGGGATTTGAGTACGCTGTTGCGCATCACGCGGATGAATTTGCGGCATCCCTGGCACGTCGCCTTCGCTATGGGCTCGACGATCATGGCGGCAATCCTCCAGTTGCTCATTCCCCAGCTGCTCGGCCGGGCTGTCGACCAGACCCAGACAGCCATCGGGGGCGGTGTCGCGGGGACCGCGGCAGGACAAGCGCTCTGGATTCCGGCTCTCCTGCTGCTCGCCGTCAGCGCGCTACGCGGCCTTTTCACGATGGCGCAGAACTATTTTGCCGAAGCCGTCGGGCATCATGTCGCGTACGAACTGCGGCTCGCCTACTACGACAAGATCCAGCGTCTCAGCTTTTCCTTTCACGACCGGGTCCATTCAGGCGATCTGATCACCATCGGAATGCTCGATCTCCAAGGCGTGCGGATGTATTTTTCCACCGCGCTCGTTCGCGTGGTCCTGCTCACCATGCTGATCGGGATCGGCGCCTACATGATGATCTCGACCGATCCCATGCTCGGCCTGGTCGCGCTGAGCTTCGTGCCTTTTGTCGCCTGGCGCTCATCGGCCACACAGCTTAGGCTGCGCGCCACCTGGCTCGACCTGCATGAGCGGCTTTCGGTACTAAGCCGCGTGATGGAGGAAAATCTCGCAGGCATCCGCGTGGTCCGCGCTTTTGCGGCTCAAGCCTATGAGATGCTGAAGTTCGACGGCGCTTCCAAGAACGCGCTCGACCTCGCCCACGACCGCGTTGACATCTACGTGCCCAGCACGTCGGCGATGACCTTGTCCTTCTTTTTCGCAATGGGATTGGTGCTCTGGATCGGTGGCAGCAAGCTCGTCGCTGGCGAGATCAGCGTCGGAACGGTGGCGACCTTCCTGACCTTCATGACAATCCTGCAAATGCCAGTCCGCCAGATCGGCCTCATGGTCAATGCCTTTGCCCGCGCTTCTAGCTGCGGTTCGCGGCTTTTCGGTCTCCTCGACCAGGAGATCACAATCAGGGATGCTCTCGAGGGCAGACCGCTCGAGATAAGCGACGGCACTCTGCGCTTCCACAATGTCTCGTTTGCGTACCCCAGCGCCGAAAACCGCGCCATTCTGAAGAACCTCAGCTTTGAGGCCCGTAGAGGCGAGACGATCGCGATCGTCGGTCCGCCGGGTTCGGGCAAATCGACGATAGCTCATCTGGTCCCCCGCTTTTATGACGTGACCGGTGGCGCCATCACGCTGGACGGCCAGGACATACGCAATGTCACCCTCGCGACGCTTCGCAAGGCGGTCGCCATCGTACAGCAGGATGCATTCCTATTCACCACTACGATCGAGAACAACATCGCTTATGGCGATCCCTGGGCGAAGAGACAGCGAATCGAACGCGCTGGCGAATTCGCCCAGCTCCACAACTACATCCTCGGGCTCCCAGCGGGCTACGAGACGGTCGTGGGCGAACGCGGCGTCTCTCTCTCTGGCGGCCAGCGCCAGCGTCTCACGATTGCTCGCACCATGATGCTGCGCCCCTCCGTCGTCGTTTTCGACGACTCAACGGCCGCGATCGATGCCGGCACCGAGCAGCGCATCCGCGCGGCGATGCGGCGCTTCGCCAAGGATCGGGTGACGATCATCATCGCGCACCGGCTGAGTGCGCTTGTGCATGCCGATCAGATCCTTTTTGTCGATAACGGCGAAATCGTAGAACGCGGCACGCATCAAGAGCTTTTGGCGAAGCGGGGACGCTACAGGGCCCTTTACGATCTCCAGACGCGCCCGGGTGATGACAATATGACCCAGTATGGGGGCGCCCGCTGATGGCGCAGGGCCGCGCCGGCGAAGTCGAAGCCGAACGTGACGACGGTAGACGCCCTCCGCGCGCGGTTGTCGGCTCGCACCGCATCGAGGAGGAGATGTTCGGCCGGGCTTTCGACAAGAGCATCCTCCGGCGCATCTGGGCTTTCGTCCGTCCCTATCGGGCCAGGGTAGTCATCACGATTGCAGCAATGCTGATCTTCAGCGGGACGCAGCTTCTCATCCCGTTGATCATCCGCTACGCGCTCGACCAGGGCATGAACCCGGCAAGGACCGATCGCTCAGCCCAGCTCGCGGCCGTCGGCGCGTTCGTGTTGGCGATTTTGGTCAATTTCGCTGCCGGCTACATGCAGGAAACCGTGGTTGGGAAAGTGGCCGAAACTGTCCTGTTCGACATCCGCCGCGCCATGTTTGGCCATCTGCAGAAGGTTTCGCTCTCCTTCATGGACAAGACCGAGGTCGGACGCCTCATGTCGCGCCTGCAAGGCGACGTCAACTCCATACAGGAATTCCTCGAAACCTCGGTATATTCCGTAGGCGATGTTGCGCTTCTCTTCGGCATCGTTTTCGTAATGCTGTGGCTCGACTTCCGCCTCGGCCTCCTGACGCTCTCGGTTCTGCCGGTCCTGGTGATCGTCCGCATTGTCTGGCTGCCGCGTGCCCGCGACGCCTTCATGGCCGCACACGAGACTAATTCCGTCGTCAACGGCGCGCTGGCCGAAGCCATTCACGGCGTGCGCACCGTCCAGTCAATGGACCGCCAGCAGGTGAATTTCATCCTTTTTGACGACAAGGCCCATGCCAACCTCAGGACCCACCTGATCGCTGCCAAATATGCACTGGTCATGGTGCCTATCGTCGATGGCCTCACCGGCCTCGCCATGGCCGCCGTTATTGTGGTCGGCGGCTCGATGGTCATGAATGGCCGCATAGATGTGGGCGTATTGGTTGCCTACCTATTTTACATCCAGCGCTTCTTTGACCCGATCCGCTCACTCACCCTGCAATATTCGGTCATGCAGCGCGCCATGGCCTCAGGCAAGCGCCTGACCGATGTGCTCGACGTCAAGATCGATGTTCAGGACAAACCCAATGCCGAGGTGCTTTCGCCCGAAATGGACGGCTCGGTCGAGTTCAGGGACGTCACCTTCGGCTACAATCCGAACCGTTCGGTGCTGAAAAATGTCTCCTTCCGGGTCAATCCCGGCGAGACGGTCGCACTGGTCGGGCCGAGCGGTTCTGGCAAATCGAGCGCGATGGCCCTGGTCCACCGCTTCTATGATGTTCAGCAGGGCCAAGTGCTGGTCGGCGGACATGATGTGCGCGATCTCACCCAGGAATCGCTCGGCCGCCAGGTCGCCATGGTGCTGCAGGAGCCGTTCCTGTTCACCGGGACGGTCTTCGAGAACATTCGATACCACAAGACGGAAGCCACGCGCGACAAGGTGATCGAGGCCGCCAAGGCGGTCGGCGCCCACGACTTCATAATGAGCCTCGCCGACGGGTATGAGACCCAACTTGGCGAACGCGGCGACAACTTATCTCTCGGCCAGCGCCAGCTTATCAGTTTCGCCCGCGCCCTCGTCGCCGACGCCAAGATCCTCGTGCTCGACGAAGCTACCGCCAACATCGACAGCTACACGGAAATGCAGATTCAGAAGGCTCTGATAAAGCTGCTTGAAGGGCGCACTGGCCTCGTCATCGCCCACCGTCTTGCCACGATCCGGGGTGCCGACCGCATCATCGTGCTTCAGAATGGCCAAGTTATTGCGACTGGCAACCACGATCAGCTAATAGCCATGGGCGGCCTGTATTCCAAACTCTACAATCTCAACTACGCCTCCTTTGACGATATTCCAGAACACGATACGACCGTACAAGCCGGCTCCCAGACCTGACGTCTTGGCGGCCTTGTGGTACTGACATTGACTTCGGGCGTGCCGGCGGACACTCAGGCCGCCGCAGACGAGGAAGCAGGCAGCATTCATGCAAAGCACTCGCGCGGATCGTGAAGACCGGCTGCGAACGATTTCCTCCAGCGTCGTTATCCGACCGCGGTGCACGCCGCGACATCGGGCGAACTCGCTCCAGGTGGTGTCGCTCGGCGTAGCAAAGCCGCTCGCGAGCGCGCCCTCAACAGCGCCGTAGCGAGTGACGGCTTTGCTACCGCCGAGCCGCTGATGAAGCTGGATGCGGGAGCCGCCACCGGCGCCGCCCCGGTCGAGAAGAACCTCTTGCGGCGGGCTATGGGCAACGACTAGCGCGAGCGCGACGAGCAGATGCGTGCCGGCATCGTGACGCGCTCGGCCATCATCTCCTTAGGATCGTGCAGTCTCACACCGTGCCCAGATGCCGGCCAACGTACAAACCTGGTAATCTGTGCCGCCGGCTCGTCGTCAGTTTGGCCTCCCTCACGATTTCCCCAATCCCCACCACGTGCACGCTCGAGCAATGTGAGGGAGCGCTGTTACAACGATTTACCTTCGGATCAGACCGCGAATTTCATGGTCAGCCAAGTCGAGCCATGATTTCGGATTGAATGGTCGTCGCGGTGTATAGGGAAGCATCTAGCGGCAGATTCCCAAATGCCAGTTGACAAAGAAGGTAGTTAGCACCTGCCTCTTCCAACTGACTGAGCAGAGCTTCTCGCACAGACGCTGCTGATCCTACCACGCACAATTCACTCTCGACTGCCGCATCGAAGGTCAGCGGCAGGTTGGGTGGAGTGGGGATAGCGTTAAGCTCGTAAAGGAATTGGAAGCTCTTGAGCCATCGTTCGTAAGCAGGTGCCGCGAGCGAATAGGCATGTGTGTCACAACGCCCAACCACGACCATGCGGAGCAATCCAATAAATGGCGCTCGATTGCCCGCGCCAGTGTTGTCCTCTTGATAGGCGCGGAACGCATCAGTAGTTTTGCGAACAGAAGAGGAAGGTCCTACACACGCGATATTTGCTCCATTCGCAGCGGCCCAGGCTGCGGACTCGGGTCGATTGGCGGCGACCCATGTCGGCGGATGTGGACGCTGATGAGGTCTTAGCGTCAAAGGAACGTCATTGAGCTCAAAATGGCGGCCCTGATAGCACAGCGTGCCAACCTTCATGGCATTAACAAGTATTTCAACAAGAATTTCGCTGGCTTCCGCATAGCGGCCCGGCACCGCGTCCGCACCAATCCCGAAGTAACCCAATTCGATCGGGAGAGCACCGCGCCCTATGCCCAGTTCGAGCCTGCCACCGCTCAACTGGTCCAGCATACAGATCTCTTCGAACGCACGCAGCGGATGATAAAGCGCAAGCAGCATCACCAAGGGTCCGAGACGCAGGCGCCGGGTGCGCTGGGCGACGCTCGATAAGAACAGATTCGGCGATGGACCTCTCCCATGGGGGGTACAGTGGTGCTCTGCGAGATGATAGGCATAGAACCCTAGCTGATCGCACGCCTCTGCTAATATCAGGCGATCTTCGTACTGCCGGGCGATATCGAGGCCGTCCTCGTCCAGATGATCGAAGATGCCGAAGGCTAGGTTTGAAGGAAAGACGTTTGTCACTCGATATTGTCCCTGATTTTAAAGAAAAATGTTGTCGTGCTTGGGTGACCAAGCAAGTCTAAAGATAGCAATGTGTGATATCGGATTAGCGTCAGCGTACCGAACGAGCAGAGCCTGACGCTCCCCTGCCCGTGGTGCTTGGTATGTTTAAGCTTCCAACTATATCGCGAGCGGCAGCAAGAAATGCATCCAATTGCTCTTTTGTGCCGATGCTGACGCGGATGCAATGTTCCAAACCATTGTCCGGAAAGTAGGCAACGAGTATCTTTTGCCTTTCCAAGGCTGCTTGCCACCATGAGCCGTCCTGTCCCGCTGGCACACGGGCTAGCAGGAAATTTGCGTGGGAGGGCGTTACGGAAAATCCAAGTTGCGACAGTGCGGCTGTCACTCGCTGTCGTTCATGTCTGATGTGCTTGTGGTTCTCTGCGTAGGCGCCGCGATGCGCAAGCACGCTGATACCAACCGCATGCCCGATCACGTTCATGTTGAAGACGTTCTGGATGTTGCGCAGCCTGCCAATAATCTCAGGGTGACCGAAACCGAAACCGACGCGAATGCCGGCGGCGGCATAGCTCTTCGAAAATGTTCTCAAGATCAGAAGGTTCGAATAACGGTTGATGAGGCGCAGCCCGTGATCGGGTGCAAAGTCGACATAGGCCTCATCAAGGACGACCAGGCGATCCGATTGTGCCACGAGGCGTTCGATATTGCTTATCGAGAGGAATGTTCCGGTCGGATTGTTTGGATTGGCCACCAGAATGAACTTGGCGTCTTTTGCCGGACCGGAAAGCAATTGCTCCATTGGCAGCGAATGAGTTTGACATCCGATCTCGAGAAACTCAGCACCATGCAACATGGCAAGTTTGCGGTTGAACGAAAACCCTGGCGATATCATCGCCACCTTGTCGCCAGGGGCGAGGAAAGCTCTGTAGATGAGTCCGAGCAGTTCAGACGACCCGTTGCCTGCGATGACCTGATCCGTGGATACCCCATAGGTATTGGACGCTGCTTCCCTCAAGCTGATGTTATCGTCGTCCGGATACAGATACTGGCGATTGAGGGCCGCCACTGCACTTTGCATTATGATTGGCGGCAACGGAAACGGGTTCTCATTCGTATTCAGCTTGACAAAACTTTCGTCCGGCGCTGGTCCGTTGGACGGCAGAGCATCTAACTGTCGCGTCCCTTGCGGAAGAGACGAAAGCACAGCTTGCAGTTTTGCATCGGACATATTTTATCTCCGTTTCAGTCGCACAGGGGCATCCGTATGAGCTCGCAACGAGAGCAACATGGCGGACGGATTGACGATGGCAGCGTCGCCTTTCACAAGATGGTCGCAACGCCGGCTGCCACGGGAATTCGGCCAGGCTGTCCTCGGTCGGATCGACTTGACGCGGACGCGGATCTGCATCCCTGCGCGGGCCAAGCCGCTAAGCGGTCTCAGCTAATCCGCCTGAGTCATGCTTTCACAGACGCTTGACCTCGATGCCGTATTTCCTCAGCACGTAGCCAACCTGGCGCGGGGTCAGTCCAAGCAGGCGCGCCGCCTTTGCCTGCACCCAGCCACATCTTTCCATGGCAGCAATGACGCGCTCGGCGTCGGTGGTCCTCGCGCCCAATGAGTGGGTTGCTCCGGCAGGCGGGACTGTGGTGGCGGCCGAACGAGCGGCCGCATCCGGCGGCGTGGCCGGATTCACTGCCTCTGGGAGGATTGGCGCTGGTTGCAGCGCGGCCTTGCCCGATCTGCTCTTCCGCAGCGCCTCGGCAAAGCATTGGTCGTGGGAGCACGCAAAGTCGTTTCTCCCGATTGATCGTCCCTCCGCCAGGATCGCTGTCCGGTGCACGCAATTTTCAAGCTCGCGAATGTTGCCGGGAAATTCACATTTCATCAGTACTTCAATCGCACGCGCATCGAAGGTCAGCGTACGGCCGTTCTCATCGTTGAAATTCTTGAGAAACTCAGCTGCGAGGAGCGGAATATCGCTGCGCCTTTGGCGTAATGCCGGCACCAGCAAGGGAACCACGTTGATGCGATAATATAGGTCGGCGCGGAACTCATTCCTTGCAACCGCCTCTTCAAGGTTCCTGTTCGTGGCGGCAATCACGCGAACGTCGACCTTGATGGTCTGGTTGCTGCCGACGCGCTCAAACTCCTGCTCCTGCAGCACGCGCAGTAGCTTTGCCTGGAAGGAGGCCGAGATCTCGCCGATCTCATCCAGAAACAACGTCCCCTTGTCGGCGAGCTCAAAGCGACCCTTGCGGGAATTGAACGCGCTTGTGAAGGCACCCTTCTCATGACCGAACAATTCGGATTCCAGGACTGTCTCTGGCAGCGCTGCACAATTGAGTTTGATGAAGGGCCGCTTGGCGCGCGGCGACAACTCGTGAATTGCCTTGGCGACCAGCTCCTTCCCGGTACCGGATTCGCCTCGCAACAGAACCGTGGTCTTTGCCTTAGCTACCACTGCGATCTTCTCGAGCAGCGCGCTTAGCGCCGGACTATCGCCAATCATCCCCTTGACGTGAACCTTCTTGCGCTGCGGTGCAGGGTGCTTGACATCAGAGAATTGCGTTTGCAGCCGATCTTCCACCTCTGTCGGTCGTTCGCGGTCGCCCGCGGAGAAGCGGTGCAACTTGACTGTCTGTCCCACCATGTTGGCGATCATGGTGAGCAGCCGGACATCATAATCGAGCCGATACGTTGACCTGCTGTCCAAGGCGCGGTCGATAGTCAGCGTGCCTACGGCGTTCCCATCAACACGAATGGGAACGCCGGTGAACGACACGGGGTCGGAGGCCCCAAGCACCTCTATGTCAGCGGCAGTGAAGGCCGAATGCACCGCTATGTTCTCGGCGACGAGCGGCGTGTCCGTCGTCACAATCAGATCGATTGCCTTGCGCGGCAGGCGCATCCGGGAGCGCTCATCGCTGTTCTCGTCGCAGCCGGTGACTACGGTGATGTCCAGTACGCCCTCAGCGTCGAAGAGAGCGATGATGCCGTGCCGCATCTGCACAAACGAGGGCAGGAGATCGACGACCTTGGCCAACGTGACTTCGAGCCGGGCGGGGTCGGTGAGTACTTTCGATATTTCGAAGATGCCGGTAAGCGCGTGCTCGTGCGATGGCACAAAAGGGACCGCGGTGTTCATCTCGGACTTTGGGTAAGCCCTTTTCGCATCCGGAAGCGAAATGCGGCACTCGCTGGCATTTTGTTCTGATTTGGGAATGTTGTGGTGCATATGATCCTCGATCTCGCGCCATGAAATGCATGCCGGCGGCATGTGCGCCCGCGACGTCGCGGGCAAGCGCGAAAATGCTCTGACGTGAACTCGTGCCACCGCCGTGTGGTCGAGTGCAAAGCGGGTCGACCCCTGACGCATCGCTTGGCTCTCCCTCCACGAAGCTTGGCCACGTTCTCGGCTTGCACGGGGGCAACCACACGTTGATTTTCAAAAGACTGGAGCGAGGCGGGATAGTCAATCGAGCTTTCTTTCATTCGTGAAAGGAAACCTCGCGGCCTATGATAGAATTCATCAGTTCTAATTTTTGTCGGCGATGTTGAACGACAGAAATACGGCGCCGGCGATGCGGTGCCCGAGCGGCTGACCGCGCCGAGTTGCCGGGCCGTGCCAGTCACCAGCGCCTGCGAACCAGGGGCGGGAGCGATAATCACTGCCGACGACACTGGTCGGTCGCGGCAACCGCCATTTCCTCGATATTGATGACGCAGATAAGGCGGGGGCGTCGCGTGTGAAGGCGCGAAGGTGGCGGTCGAGCGCGGCTTTCTCCGCGGTGCTCGGAACTTCTGAACCGCATCGTCGCGGTCAGCACCAGCGGCGTCAATCCCTACGTCTCGACGTCGCTTTCAAGCTGTCGCTGCAGCGGGAGCGCGGCAAAGAACACGGCAATTCTGCGCCCTGGTGCCAGCGATGCGGCCCTCCCAAAGTCGGCAAACCGAGGAGCCCGCCACGATGTGCAGCAAAACCGCCAGCCAGAGAGATCGACCGGCAATCTGCCGGAGAACATCAAGCGCGTGCTGGACGGCGGCCTTGTCATTCGCGTCTTGTGCCACCGCATTCATCCCATCATAGGCGAGCCCAACGTCAGTTCAGGTCATGCGGATCCATTTGGCATGGGTATTGCGGCGGCGTTGGTGCAGCGTTCGACCGGAGCGCCGCGATAGGGAGAAGCCCGGGAGAAGTCACGCCACCTCGATTCGGTCAGGGAGAGAGAAACAGTGTCAGCTGCACAAGTCCGCGGCGCGAGTCCCGCGCCCCGCAAACCCTTCTATGCCAAGCTTTACGCGCAGGTGCTTGCTGCCATCGCCCTCGGCATCGCAATTGGCTATTTCTATCCGGGGACCGGCGAGAGCCTGAAGCCGCTGGGTGATGCCTTCATCAAGCTGGTCAAGATGATCATCGCGCCTGTCATCTTCCTGACAATTGCGACCGGCATTGCCGGCATGAACGATCTTCACAAGGTCGGCCGGGTCGCCGGCAAGGCAATGGTCTATTTTCTCACCTTCTCGACGCTGGCGCTGATCGTCGGCCTCATCGTCGCCAATGTCGTCCAGCCTGGCGCCGGCCTCAACATCGATCCGGCCTCGCTCGATGTCCAGGCCGTGAATACCTATGCCGCAAAGGCCCACGAGCAGTCGGTCACCGGCTTCCTGATGAACATCATCCCGCCAACGATTGTCGGTGCCTTCGCGGAAGGCGACATCCTGCAGGTGCTGTTCTTCTCGGTTCTGTTCGGCATGGCGCTCGCGATGGCCGGAGAGACGGGCAAGCCTGTCGTTTCCTTCCTTCAGGCGCTCATCGCGCCTGTCTTCAAGCTCGTCGGCATTCTGATGAAAGCCGCGCCGATCGGCGCTTTCGGCGCAATGGCCTTCACCATCGGTAGATATGGCATCGGTTCGGTGGTCAACCTCGCGATGCTGGTCGCGACGTTTTATTTCACCGCCTTCCTCTTCGTGTTCGGGGTTCTCGGCGCGGTCTGCCGCTACAACGGCTTTTCGATCTGTTCTCTTATTCGCTACATCAAGGAAGAGCTGCTGCTTGTCCTCGCAACGTCCTCCTCGGAGGCCGCGCTCCCCTCGCTCATGCAGAAGATGGAGAAGGCGGGCGCCAGGCGTTCGGTCGTGGGTCTCGTCATCCCGGCCGGATATTCGTTCAATCTGGACGGCACGAATATCTACATGACCCTGGCGGCCCTCTTCATCGCGCAGGCGACGAACACGGATCTGTCAATCGGCGATCAGGTGCTGCTGCTGCTCGTTGCGATGCTTTCCTCCAAGGGCGCTGCAGGTGTGACAGGTGCGGGCTTCATCACCCTGGCTGCTACGCTCGCCGTAGTTCCGAGTGTTCCCGTTGCTGGGATGGCACTGATACTCGGCATCGACCGCTTCATGTCCGAATGCCGGGCGCTGACGAATTGCGTCGGCAACGCAGTGGCATCCCTCGTCGTTGCCCGCTGGGAAGGAGAATTGGACCGAGCGCAGATGAAAGCCGCCTTCTGCGGTCATCAGCTTGCCGAGGCATCAAACCGGCTGTCCTCCGCCGAGTAAGGGCGACGCACCGCGACCGGTTTCGCCAAGCTGGTCACATGACCTGAACGATCGACTCGCAGGCTCTAAACGGCGCCTCACGGACCATGTATCAGAAGCGCTAAATGTGTGAGTGCAAATCGTCGCCGCCCTAAGCGAATGAACCTTCCGTTATACCCGGCCGGTCTACGTCTGGAGTAGTCCAATACGCTGTCGATCATTCAGTATGCGGGCGTCTTCACTTTGCCCACCCGAAACCATTGTCGAATCGCGCTAGGTGACAGAGAGCCAGCCTGCGTCAAAAACCAATCAGAATAGGACCCATGACCAAGCGCCCCACAATTGCCGATCTCGCCCGCGAAGCCCGAGTCAGCGTAGCAACGGTCGATCGGGTTCTGAACGCCCGCCATCCGGTGCGCGAGGAGACCGCGCGGCGGGTCCACGACGCCGCCCACGCGATCGGCTATCATGCTGCCGGGCTCATCAAGCAGCGCTTGCGGCGAGACCTACCGTGCTACCGTCTGGGCTTCATCTTGAGAAAACCGGCCCAGCATTTCTACCAAGACTTTGCGCGCGAGGTCGAAGCGTCGGTCAATTTGGCCCAGTCCTTCCACGGCATTCCGCTCATCCAATTCGCCCCGTCACATATGCCGAGCGACCTAATCGCACCGCTCAAGGATTTGGGCGCACGCTGCCATGCGATCGCGATGGTGGCACCGGACCACCCAAAAATTACAGCAGCGGTTGAGGACCTCAAGGCCAAAGGCATTCCGGTTTTCTCGCTGCTTTCCGACTTCGCCGCCGGCGTGCGACAGGGCTATATCGGCCTCAACAACCGCAAGGTGGGGCGCACGGCCGCTTGGATGGTGTCCAAGGTCGCAAAACGGCCCGGCAAGGTGGCGGTGTTTGTCGGTAGCCATCGTTTCCAGGGGCACGAGCTCCGTGACGTCGGCTTTCGGTCCTATTGCCGTGAGAACGCGCCGACGTTCGAGGTGCTCGATCCGCTTGTGAACCTGGAGAAACGGCAGGTCACCTACGAGGCAACGCTTGATCTCATGCAGCGGGAACCCGAGCTCGTCGGCTTCTATGTCGCCGGGGGCGGCATGGAGGGCGCCATCTCCGCGGTCCGGGAAGAGGGTAAAAGTCGCGATCTCGTCGCGATCGTGAATGAAATCACGCCGGAATCTCGGGCGGCACTCGCTGATAACATCATCACGATGGCGGTCGCCACGCCAATGCGCCGGCTTTCCCAGGAGCTGATAACGCTGATGACGCGGGCTATCGAGACCGGCACTGCTGAAACACCAGGACAGACATTTCTGCCGTTCGACATTCATCTGCCGGAAAATATATGAAACTGATGGCTTCTATCGTAAGCGGGGAAGTTTCCTTTCATAAATGAGAGAAAGTTGATTGATGATCCCATCCACGCGGGGTAGCCGCACCCCACAGGCCTCAGCCGCGGCCCAGGATGAAGCGCCAATTGGGTGAACGGATCGGCCACGCGTTCAGGCGGAAGCGCGAGGTAAATTCCCTACATCCGCAGCGTCAATCGCGACCGGCTTCATTGCCAACATCTCGACGTTGTCGGTGCAGGGCGGTGTCGTCAAGAATGCCTCACGCCAGTAGCCGAGCGAGGCCGGCACAGTCCATTGGGATTGACCTTGTCGACCGGCATCTCCTCGCCTGGCCGCGCGTGAAAAGCCGCGGCAAGGCCGGCAAAGTTGGCATTTGAGTGGGGCTAGACATCTTCTGGGACTTCGCACGCGAAATCGGAGGCGGCAGTCAACTCAGCACCAACCCGGGCATGTGTTCTGCTCGTTCCTGGCCCTCGTACTCAGCAAGGAACTGCGCCGCTCTGCCGAGCCAAAGGCCTGACGCCCGAATGGCAACCGCTCCTACGCGATCGCGACCGCCTCCAGGAAGCCCGAGACGCTCAATAGCTTTCAAGCAAAGGCGCCAGGCGAGATGCCTCCTGCAACATCATTTCCCGCATCCACAGGCTTGCCGGATCAGTATTGTGAAGCGCAGGCCATTGGACGGCCTCGGTGAATGCGGGATGAGGAAGTGGCGGCGGAAGTCCGACAATCCGCAGGGGTGTTGTTTTTGCGAAATGCTGCGCCAGCCGTAAGGGCATGGTCCCGATGCGGTTGGTGCCTGATAGGACGGGCGCGATCAGGCTAAAGCCCTGTACGACGACCTCGATACGTCTCTCGAAACCGTGCTCGAGCAAATACCACTCCTCCATGGTGGGCTGCCGGGTGTGCCTGAATTTGAGCACGACATGCCCCATCGACAAGTATCGCTCGAATGTAAGTGGCTCTGACAGCTGCTTGTTCGTGCCGCAGCCTACGCATACGAGCATATCTTCGAACAGGGCTGCGCGAGGATGTTTCGACATGAACACTTCCGGCATAATCAGAAAATCAACGTCGCCGCGCCGGAGAAGCTCCTCGGGGTCGTCGCAAATAGGCAGACATTCGAAGCGGACGGCGGGAGCTTCCCGCGCAGTACGCTCTACGATCCTCTTAAAAAGCACGAGCGTGAGGTAATCGGAAAGCATGATTCGGAAGAGACGATCCGATTGGGCTGGGTTAAAGGCGTCGGAGGAAATAATCGATAGCTGGATGTGCAGCAATGCGTCCCGGACTGCTGGGGCAAGCCCCTCCGCGCGCGGTGTCAAAATGAGCTCGCGGCCGTTCATCGTAAATAGCTCATTGCTGAAGTAGGCGCGTAACCGAGCGACGGCGGCGCTCATGGCCGGCTGGCTCAGGTTAATACTGTTGGCCGCGGCAGTGACTTTACGCTCCCTGATCAGAGCGTCCAGCACAACGAGGAGATTCAAATCCAGCCCCTTAAACCGCATATCCTGATCTATCCAGCGTGTGGATGGGCATCATCTAAACAATCAATTTTACGAATTTACGAACCATGCATTAGAGGAACGTAAATGACCGACGTCAAGCTCAAATCGACGGCGCCGCCACACGGGCGGGAACATCGAGAGAGCTCATTGGCGAGCCCCACCGGCTGGCTCACCGTCGCTAACGACAACGGTTGAGTGCAGCCAACAACGCCGCCGCTTTGGCCGGGTAATGCGGCCCGCAAGAAACTATTTTGAAGAGAGGTCCTGAATGCGCCCTCAGGTGCAGTGGAAATTGTGCTGGGAAAACGAGTTGCAGCTCTCGGACCACGTCGAGCTCGCCCAGTTCTTTCGTAATACCTACGGGCCGACTGGGGCGTCCAACGCAGAACCGTTCGAAGGTAGTCGAAGCTGGGCCGGCGCCAGGCCTGAACTCCGCGCAATCGCCTATGATTCGAACGGTGTAGCGGCTCACATGGGCATACTGCGCCGTTTCATCAAGGTTGACGCGGTCGATCTGTTGGTGGCTGAGCTGGGCCTGTACGGGGTACGTCCGGATCTTGAGAGTCTCGGAATCGCCCATTCAATCCATGTCGTGCTTCCAATACTGCAGGAGCTTGGCGTTCCATTCGCTTTCGGAACCGT
Organism: Mesorhizobium sp. M0954; assembly: GCF_040319155.1. Classification (NCBI taxonomy): domain Bacteria; kingdom Pseudomonadati; phylum Pseudomonadota; class Alphaproteobacteria; order Hyphomicrobiales; family Phyllobacteriaceae; genus Mesorhizobium; species Mesorhizobium sp. M0954. The sequence continues at coordinate 87,147 of NZ_JAMYNR010000017.1, forward strand.
CCGGCACGCGCTGCGGAATCATGTTGAGAGGTTCGGGCGGCGATACAGCCCTTTGGCCGTCTTGTCGGGAATTCGCGTGCGCTCCACCCGACCAGAGGCGCGCCTCGACCTGCCGCCCACACGCATTGATGACGCACTCACCATTGTTCTGCCAGTTGGACGGCCGATCAGCGAATGGCCCACGGGCACGATGATCGATCGGAACGGACCAGAGCTATGAGCCGTCCCGATTGCTTGTACGAAGTGCGCCGTGAGTGCTCTGACGGCACCGGCCCTCGCAGCGTTTATCTGACGTTTGACGACGGTCCCAATCCACTTTTCACACCGGAGATTCTGGATGTGCTGGCAGAGCAGCGGGTGCCGGCGACTTTCTTCGTCATCGGCGCCTACGCCTTAGAGCACCCGGATCTAATCCAACGAATGTTTGCAGAAGGGCACGAGCTAGGCAACCACACGATGACTCATCCGGATCTGTACAAATGCGGCTTCGGCGAAGTGCAACGTGAGATCTTTGAAGCGAACGGCGCCATCATGAGGGCGTGCCCTCAGGCCTCGGTGCGCTATATTCGCGCGCCCTACGGGGCCTGGAGCGAAGAAGTCTTCACAGCGTCACAGATCGCCGGGCTGACGGCCGTCCATTGGTCCGTCGACCCTCGAGATTGGTCTCGCCCTGGGGTCGACGCGATTATCGATACCGTGCTCGCCTCTGTCCGGCCGGGCGCAATCGTACTCTTGCACGACGGATGCCCTCCCGGCGAGTTGAGCCAGGGCGCTCACGCCGGTCTGCGCGACCAGACGGTCACGGCGCTGTCCCGGCTGATTCCAGCACTTCATGAGCGCGGATTTGTAATCCGCTCACTTCCTCAACATCACTGAACAAACGAGATCCCATGACTCTTCTTGGTACAACCAGCACTGTGGCCATTTCGCTTTATGCACTGCTCTCGACTGCTTATAAGAGCATGCAGGGGATTTATGCTCTGCCGACAAACGACTCATCGGCGTTGGAGGATCTCGTCGGCTCCGATCAACTGCCCAGCGTGGATGTCATCGTCCCCTGCTTCAACGAGGATCCGCGCACGCTTTCAGAGTGCCTGGCGTCCATTGCAGACCAAGAATACGCCGGAAGACTTCGGGTCTATGTGGTTGATGACGGTTCTGGAAATCGCGAAGCCGTACGAACTGTCCACGAAACCTACGCGCGCGACCCTAGGTTCGACATCATTTTGCTTCCCGAGAATGTTGGAAAGCGCAAGGCGCAGATCGCCGCGATACGCCGCTCATCCGGGGATTTGGTGCTTAACGTTGATTCAGACACGATACTCGCGTCCGACGTCATCACCAAGCTTGTACCGAAGATGCGAGATCCAGCGGTCGGCGCAGTCATGGGTCAGTTGATTGCCAGTAACCGGAGCGAGAGCTGGCTGACAAGGCTGATAGACATGGAGTACTGGCTGGCTTGCAACGAGGAGCGCGCGGCACAGGCTCGCTTCGGTGCCGTTATGTGCTGTTGCGGCCCATGTGCCATGTACCGCCGGTCTGCGCTCCTTTTGTTACTGGACCAGTACGAGTCGCAATTTTTTCGGGGCAAGCCAAGCGACTTCGGGGAGGATCGCCATCTCACTATCCTCATGCTGAAAGCAGGCTTTCGAACCGAGTACGTTCCGGGCGCCATCGCGGCCACAGTCGTTCCGAACAGACTCGGACCGTATCTGCGCCAACAACTCCGTTGGGCACGAAGCACATTCCGGGACACGCTGCTTGGGCTGCGCTTGCTGCCCGGCCTCAATAGCTATCTCACGTTGGACGTGGTCGGACAGAATCTCGGGCCGCTACTCCTCGCCCTATCGGTACTAACGGGCCTCGCACATTTCGCACTGACAGGCACTGTGCCTTGGTGGACAGGACTGATGATTGTGTCCATGACCATGCTCCGATGCAGCGTGGTAGCATTTCGTGCTCGACAGTTTCGATTTCTGGGCTTTTCCCTGCACACGTTCATCAACATCTTTCTCTTACTTCCCTTGAAGGCCTACGCGCTGTGTACATTGAGCAATAGCGATTGGCTGTCGCGAAGCTCTGCTGTCGCTACATCGAACACTGGGGGAAAACAGGCCCCCACCCAAACTCCGATCACTGGATCAAGCAGGGCAGAATTCTCACCGCATGCGGCTCCGCTTCGCAGGCTCAATCTTGCGCGGATTCTTCGGGATTAGCGCTGTCGAGCAACATCTGCGGCGACGAGTGATCGCTAATTACCTAGGTGGACGAGAGGTGGACGAGTTTGACCCAGAACATGAATCATCAGTTGCTCGATCGGGAATTGGCCGCAGACGATCCGTGGCGCCTCGACGGCAATCCGTTCGAGCGGGAGCGCCACACGCAAATGCTCCAGCTGGCGCTTGCCCAGGGCTCCATTACAAATGCCCTCGAAGTCGGGTGCGCTGCCGGCGCATTCACGGAAAAACTAGCTCCCTACTGCCAAGGGCTCACCGTCATCGATGTCGTGGCGCAAGCGATTGCTCGAGCACGTCAACGGATAAAGGAGCCGTCGCGCATCAACTGGATAGTCTCCGATGTTCAACAGTTTTCGACCGACGAGTTGTTTGACCTGATCGTTGTGGCGGAGGTCCTATACTACCTCGAAGACATAGCCGAGATGCGCGCGGCCGTCAAAAACCTGGTGCGGGTGCTTGCGCCAGGCGGGCATCTGATCTTCGGATCGGCAAGGGATGCTAATTGCCGTCGCTGGGGTCACGCCGCTGGTGCTGAGCCGGTCATCGCCATGCTGAACGAAACGTTGATCGAGGTAGAGCGTCTTGAGTGTCGGGGCGAGTCGGTCAACGAAGACTGCTTGCTCGTCCGTTTCCGGAACCCGCTTTCCGCTTCCTGATCAATCGAATCTATCGCCGTTAACGTGGAGACACTATGCGCATCTGTGGTACCAAGCTGACCCATGATGGGGCGATCGCCCTTGTCGAGGATGGACGGCTCGTCTTCTGCGTTGAGCAGGAAAAGCGGCACAACAATCCGCGTTATCAAACCATCGATAATCTCGACGCAATTGTCGCCGCTTTGGCGGAACAGGGGCTAAATCCTTGTGATGTCGATCAGTTCGTTATCGACGGCTGGGATGGCGAAGACGAGTCACAGTTTCAGGTCCGGCAGGCAACCAAGCAACCGCCAGTCTTGGCGTCCCTCTCGGTAAAATGAACCCATGTCCATGGTAGCGATCGATCTTACTGACGTAAGCAAAACTTATGACAAGCTCGTTGTCGACAGACTGTCGTTCCGCGTTGCGGCGGGGGAATGCTTCGGGCTCCTGGGACCGAACGGTGCGGGCAAAAGCACGATTGCGCGTATGGTCCTCGGCATGACATCGCCTGATGCGGGGAAGATTACTGTGCTCGGCGCTCCAGTGCCGGCGCGCGCGCGTTTGGCACGTATGCGCATCGGCGTGGTCCCGCAGTTCGACAATCTTGATACCGCGTTCACTGTACGCGAGAACCTGTTGGTGTTCGGGCGCTACTTCCGGATGAGCAGACGCCAGATCGAAGCGGTCATACCATCGCTGCTTGAGTTCGCCCGCCTCGAGAACAAAGCGGATGCGCGCGTCGCCGAACTGTCCGGCGGCATGAAGCGGCGCCTGACGCTCGCGCGTGCGCTGATCAATGACCCGCACTTGCTGGTGATGGACGAGCCGACCACCGGCCTCGATCCGCAGGCCCGCCACCTGATCTGGGAACGGCTGCGATCGCTGCTGGCGCGGGGCAAGACTATTCTTTTGACTACCCATTTCATGGAAGAGGCCGAGCGGCTGTGCGATCGGCTGTGCGTTATGGAGGAGGGGCGCAAGATCGCCGAAGGCCGCCCGTCCGCACTCATTGACGAGCAGATCGGCTGTGACGTGGTCGAGGTCTACGGCGGCAATCCGCATGAACTGGGTGCGCTGATCCGGCCGTACGCACAGCGGATCGAGGTGAGCGGTGAGACGCTTTTTTGCTATGCACCCGATCCGGAGCAGGTGCTGGTGCAGCTACGCGGGCGCGCGGGTCTGCGCCTTCTGCAGCGTCCCCCCAATCTCGAGGATGTGTTCTTGCGGCTAACCGGGCGCGAGATGGAGGACTGAACAATGGGCGAACGTTATGCGGCGGCCATGCCCGCCAATGCGTGGAATTGGGTCGCGGTTTGGCGCCGCAACTATCTTGGATGGAAGAAAATCGGGCTTGCATCGGTTCTCGGCAACCTCGCCGATCCGATGATCTATCTGTTCGGTCTCGGTTTTGGCATCGGAACAATGATAGGTCCTATTGAGGGCACGTCGTACATTGCGTTTCTCGCGGCTGGCATGGTTGCCACAAGCGCGATGGCATCGGCGACTGCTGAAACGGTTTACGGGAGTTTCGGCCGCATGGACAACCAGCGCACCTGGGAAGGAATGTTATGCACTCAGCTGACGCTTGGCGATATCTTACTCGGCGAATTGGCGTGGGCAGCCACCAAGGCCCTGATGGCGGGCACAGCAATCACTGTTGTTGCCACCACGCTCGGCTACACATCGTGGCCATCCATCCTCTGCTTGCTGCCAGTCATCGCTCTCAGTGGCCTCGCCTTCGCGAGTCTAGCGATGGTCGTCACGGCGCTTGCGCCCAGTTATGAATATTTCATATTTTATAATACGCTTGTTATAACACCCATGCTGTTCCTTTGCGGCGCGATGTTTCCGGTCAACCAATTGCCCGGCACTTTTCAGGACGTCGCCTCCTTGTTGCCGCTCGCACATGCAATTGACCTCATTCGTCCGGCGATGCTTGGCCGTCCGGCCGGCAGCATGGGCCTGCATATCGGCGCGCTTTGCATATACACGGTTTTGCCGTTCTTCCTATCGGTTGCTCTATTTCGTCGTCGGCTGATGCGTTGACGCTACTCACCATTCGTAAAATTGATTCTTTGGGCGATACCCATCCACGCGTCGGATAGGTCAATACATGCGTTTTAAGGGACTCGATCTAAATCTCCTGGTTGTGCTGGACGCTTTGATCAGGGAGCGTAAAGTCACCGCCGCGGCCCGCAGTATTAACCTGAGTCAGCCGGCCATGAGCGCCGCCGTCGGTCGGTTACGCGCCTATTTCAGCGATGAGCTATTTACGATGAACGGCCGCGAACTCATTTTGACACCGCGCGCGGAGGGGCTCGCCACAGCAGTCCGGGACGCATTGCTGCACATCCAGCTGTCGATTATTTCCTGGGACGCCTTTAACCCGGCCCGATCGGATCGTCGCTTCCGCATCATCCTTTCCGATTACCTCACGCTCGTATTTTTTAAGAAGATCGTAAAGCGTGCTGCGCGGGAAGCTCCCGCCGTCCGCTTCGAATGTCTGCTTATTTCCGACGACCCCGAGGAGCTTCTCCGGCGCGGCGACGTTGATTTTCTGATTATGCCCGAAGTGTTCATGTCGAAACATCCTCGCGCAGCCCTGTTCGAAGATATGCTCGTATGCGTAGGCTGCGGCACGAACAAGCAGCTGTCAGAGCCACTTACATTCGACCGATACTTGTCGATGGGGCAGGTTGTGCTTAAATTCGGGGACACCCGGCAGCCCTCCATCGAGGAATGGTATTTGCTCGAGAACGGTTTCGAGAGACGTATCGAGGTCGTCGTACAGGGCTTTAGCATGATCCCGCCCCTTCTATCAGGCACCAACCGCATCGGGACAATGCCCTTACGGCTGGCACAGCATTTCGCAAAATTAACACCCCTGCGGATTGTCGAACTTCCGCCGCCACTTCCTGCCGCATTCACGGAGGCCGTCCAATGGCCTGCGCTTCACAATAATGATCCGGCAAGCCTATGGATGCGGGAAATGATGTTGCAGGAGGCATCTCGTATGATTACCCCGCCTAAGAGCACCGGACGTCTCAGTTGTCGGCCGACGACCCCTCGGTTATGAGAGGAGGCATGGATGGCGATTGGAATTGGGCGATTCCTGCATTGTCGAGAACGATGCAGGGAGAGCAGATCCTTCAGCCTGAAGAGGTGGCAGCGATGCTGCCGCTGCATGAGCTTGGCTGGGGAACCGACGGGCGAACGAATTCGGGTGCGCTCGCAACACGGTGCCTCGGTATCTAAGCGAGGGCGGGACTGTTCCGTTTCGCAAGCCTGTGCGGCCGACCGCGTTTGACGGACTGGACGATTGGCTGCGGGAGCGCTTCTTCCCCCATGGCTCGGGCTGGATGACGATCTCGACCCGCTCCAGATGCGCCGGGAACGCCTTGCGCGGTCGCGCAGCACGTCGCGGCTCGCCTGTCGGTCTTGCGGCCTCGAGCTCGGACTCAATCGCGCCGAGCCCGGTCTGGATTTCGAAGGCGAAGGCCTGCTAGGCACGTTCGAGCTTCTCGGAGCTGCGACCGAAGCGGCGCGCTCCAGCTGCTTGACGATCCCATGAAGGTCGGCGATCCTCACCTGGGCACGCTCGTTGAGTGTCGCCATCCGGACGATCTCGGCCTTGAGTGTTTCGCTCCGGAGTTGTTGCAGTTCGGCCTTCTCCGCCGCCATGGCGACGAACATCGCCTTGAGCGTATCGATTTCGTGGGGACGGGCCGAAGCGCTTCTCATCATGACGCCGACAGAAGCTTATTGTGCACGGCCTGAAGCCCGCCTTTTGCGCCTGAGTCACTTCGCCACCGCCTTCCGGCCGGACGCCGTCGCCGTTCGGCTCGAACGCGTGTCCAGTCCATGCCTTCGACGAGCGCCATCAGTTTCGGCGCGGCAAGCCGATCACGCCGTTCTCCGCCAGCGGAACTTGTCCTCGTCCAGCGCTCACGGTGCGGGTATGCCGGCGTCGAGCAAACAGAGAGAAGTTTGGGGCCCAACCAGGACGGCCCCGTTACGAAGTTCGTCCTAGTCCCGGTTTGAGTGTCGAATCTTCATCGATTGCTTGGGCGACCAGCGTCCCCGCCGCCAGCGAGCCCGCAACTGCTCAGCAGAAGGGCGAAGTGAACGTGAATGCATCCATTTCGTAAATGTGTGTCTATCCAAGCAATCGATTTCTCTAATTATCCGATGAGCAATATGAACGCGTCAGGCAGGGTGCATCATTAGGAGTATTTTCGATGGCAAAGATTATCGAGGGTGGCCCGGGTGCCGAAACACTCATCGGCACCGAGCTTGACGATTGGATGGAGGGTTTCCAGGGCGGTGACTGGATTGACGGTCGTGGCGGCAACGACGAGATCTCGGGTGGCCCGGACAGTGACCGACTCATCGGCGGCAAGGGTAACGACCGCATCTTCGGCGGAGATGGCTGGGACGATCTCTCCGGCGACAACGGCCGCTTCAACCCGCGCGTCTCCGGTGAGGACAATGACAGGCTCAGCGGCGGTCCCGGCCAGGATGTCCTCTACGTGGGTGACGGCCAGGACACGTTGACCGGGGGCACCGACAGTGACACGTTCGTGTTCCAGTTCCACAATCCGGTGCCTGGGGTTGTCGGGTCGAAGTCGGACATTACCACTATCACCGATTTCAACCCGGCGGAGGACAAGTTCGCCTTCGATGCGGTGGGCCTCTACAATGACGGTTTTGGCGCGAACTTCGTCAACAACGCCAGCATACAGTCCGGCTACCCGGTGAGCAGCTTCTACAGTGGTGCGGCCTCAGGTGCGAACGGCGAACACGTCGTGGTAATCACTGGCGAATCTTTCAACTCTGCTTCTGAAGCCGCGAGTGCGATCTCCGGCGAGCACGCCGGCGACATCATTGTCTACCAAAGCAGCTACACCGACAGAGTCGCAACTCTGGCCTATGTCACCGCCGACAACAACGCGCATGAATTCGTCCACCTGGGCGGTGTGGTCACCGTGGCCGACCTAGGCCTGACCGCGTCGGACTTCACCTTCGTTTGATCCAGAAAACCCATACGGAACAGCGCCCCGCCCCCCGGGGGCGGGCGCTTCCGTTTCCGCTACTTGCGATGGGCCGGGGCGCCCGGGAGCAGTCGCAGCGTGTACAGCTTGACGAAGCCCTGCACGTCGCGCTGGTCGTACACCGAAATCTCCCTGAAGGCGTGGAGGCGGAAGCCTGTTCGGGCCCTTGCGGCCGGCCACGATGACGTTGCCCTTCCAAACCTTCAGCCGGACGGTGTTGTTGTTGACCCGCTCCATTAGATGCCAAACCAAACACATTCGGCGGGAGCACTGATCCTGAATCAGCGAGCGGATGCAGTCGGTTGCCGCTCGGGGAGCAATATAGGGAGCTGGGTCGCCAGATCCTCACGGAGACCTACGTGAGTAACCATTCCTTGAAGGATTCAGCTTTGAGACCTTTCCCTCTGACTTCCGCTATTTGGGGAATTCTGTTGATCAGCGGCGTGGTCAACGTGCTTGCGCTGATCTCGCCGCTGTTCATGCTTCAGGTCTACGACCGCGTTCTGGCAAGTGGCAGCGTATCGACGCTAGTGGGGCTCGTCGTGCTTGCTGCAGGGCTTTATGCGTTCCAATGCCTGCTCGACGTTTTGCGCGCCCGCGTGCTGCTGCGGATTGGCGAGCGTTTCGATGAACAGTTTTCCGGACGCGTTCACGATGCGATCGTTCGCCTTCCGCTTTTAACGCGCATGCCGGGCGACGGCTTGCAGCCGCTACGCGATCTCGACAATGTTCGCGGATTCTTAGGTGGAAACGGCCCGACAGCGTTCTTCGATCTGCCATGGATGCTGCTTTATCTTGGCATTTGCTTCCTCTTTCATTTCTGGATCGGCATGACGGCACTTATCGGGGCGATCGGTCTCACATCTCTGACACTCCTTACCAACACTCTCTCGCAAGGGCCGATACGCGATACCATTGACCACAACATGGTACGCAATGGTCTACTGGAAGCAGCGCGCCGCAATGCCGAGGTCGTGCAAGCTCTCGGTCTCGCAAAGCGGATCGCTGCCCGATGGCACAAGGCCAATGCCAAGTATCTGGCCGCCAACCGGAAAGTCGGGGACGTGGCAGGTGGGCTGGGTGGCATTTCAAAGTCGCTGCGCGTGCTGCTGCAATCGGCCATTCTTGCCGTCGGCGCGTACCTTGTGATCAGGCAGGAGGCTACGGCCGGGGTCATGATTGCAAGTTCGATCATGATGGGGCGTGCGCTGGCTCCGGTCGATCTGGCCATTTCAAGCTGGAAACCCTTCCTCATGGCGCGCCAGGGTTGGGCGCGGCTGGAGGACCTCTTGGGAAAGGTTCCTGAAACCGCTCCTGTTATGCCAATGCCTGCACCTGAACGCGAACTCCGCCTCGAAGGCGTGACAATCGTTCCGCCCGGCGAAAGGAAGCCGACCGTGACCGGCCTTGCGTTTGCCGTTCAGGCGGGAAGCGCACTCGGGATCATTGGTGCATCGGGTTCGGGCAAGTCGACACTCTCGCGCGCCATCGTCGGCGCATGGGCGCCGGTCGCCGGAAAGGTTCGCATCGACAGCGCAAGCCTCGATCAATGGGACCGGGAAGCGCTAGGCCGTCATATCGGCTATTTGCCGCAAGGTGTTGAACTATTCGACGGCACCATTGCCGAAAACATCGCTCGTTTTGAAGATAATCCTGACCCTGAGGCTATTGTCACCGCGGCGAAAGCAGCGGGCACGCACGAACTGATCCTCCGATTTGAGCACGGCTACGAAACTCCGATTGGTGAGGCCGGATCGGCACTTTCCGCCGGGCAGCGCCAGCGTATCGGTCTTGCCCGTGCTCTTTATCGAGACCCTTTCCTTGTTGTGCTGGATGAACCCAATGCCAATCTCGATGCGGAAGGCGAGGCTGCGGTTGTCAAGGCGATCGCCTCCGTGCGCGAGCGCAAGGGCATTGCGGTTGTCGTTGCCCATCGGCCGAGCGCCATCCGCGCCGTGGATTTGGTGTTGGTGATGGAAGGTGGACGGCAGCGAGCATTCGGTGCGCGTGATGAGGCGCTTTCCAAAGTCCTTAAGGGGGCAGCGATGGCATCAGGCGCTGGGGTCAAGGCCATCGAGTCTACACAGGATAACGAGCGCGCTGACATGGAGGATCCCGGTGTCCGGCATTCATCAGAACAATGACGTTTCCAGGTCCATTCGCCGGCACCTGGTGGCGGGCCTGCTGGCGAGCGTGATCTTTGTGGGAGGAGCCGGAGCCTGGGCGGCCTTCACGAATCTCTCCGGCGCGGTTGTCGCGTCCGGACACTTTGTCGTCGATTCCTATGTGAAGAAGGTGCAGCACCCGACCGGCGGGGTGGTGGGAGAAATCCTGGTGAGCGAAGGTGATAAAGTAAAAGCCGGCGACATCCTCATGCGGCTCGACGCCACCCAGACGCGCGCCACTCTCGCTGTAGTCACCAAGCGGCTCGATGAGCTGGCCGCCAACCTGGCACGACTCGAAGCTGAGCGTGACGATCTGGCGGAGATCGCCTTCCCGGACTGGCTGCTCGCCCGCAGAGATGTTCCGGACGTAGCTTCGGCAGTACATGGCGAGACGCGGCTGTTCGAATTCCGCAGACAATCCCGCGACGGAAGGCAGGCGCAGCTAGCGGAACGCATCACTCAATATGAGCACGAGATCGAGGGGCTCAAGGCGCAGGCAATCGCTTGTGAGAAAAGCACCGAGATTCTCCAAAAGGAAATTGCTGCCCTGAGTGGGCTGCGCGACCAAGGCATTGTCTCGGACCAACGCTTGAACAGCCTGAAGACGCAGGTTGCCACTTTCGGCGGCGAACGCGGTGAGAAGATTGCACATCAGGCACAGACGGCAGCCCGCATAGCCGAAACGCGCCTGCAGATCCTACAGATCGATCCGGATTTCAAGACGGAAGTCGGCCAGGAGCTCAGAGAGGTTCAGGCGCAGGTTGGGGAGTATGTTGAGCGCAAGGTGGCGGCTGAACAGGAACTGCGACGGATCGATATTGTCGCGCCGCAGTCAGGCGCCATTCAACAACTCGCAGTTCATACGGTCGGAGGAGTGATCACGCCCGCCGATCCGATTATGCTAATCGTGCCGGAAGGCGACGATCTTGCGCTTGAAGCACGAATCACCCCGAAGGACATCGACCAAATCCAGCTTGGTCACAAGGCCGTGCTGCGGATGTCAGCCTTCAATCTGAGGACCACGCCGGTATTGAACGGATATGTCAGCCGGATCGCAGCCGATCTGGCGACGGACGAAAAAAACGGCGTTTCGTATTACCTGGTGCGTCTGTCGGTTCCGCATGCGGAACTGACGAAGCTCAAGGACCTGACGCTCGTGCCCGGCATGCCGGCCGAAGCGATGATCCAGACGGGCGAGCGTACGGCGCTTTCTTATTTTGTGAAGCCGCTGTCGGACCAAATCAGTCGCGCATTCCATGAGGAATGAAAGTAATCCACACAAATATTTTGTTTGTATTCTTGTTGGTTGTTACGCATGCATGAGAGTCATAACCGTCTGAAAACACAGCCATACTTTCCTCAGTTGGATTCCGTCTCTGACTCAGATTCGTGGTTCCGCGGTCATTTTGCCCTTCCAAGTCGCCGACCATTCAGTTCTTGGCCTCGAGCGCATTAAGATACCCATCATCGTACACAAAGGCTGGAAAAGAGTCCGGTGTCTTGAGCGATCCTGAGGTCTGGAGACCTAGGGTGAGCCTGCAAGCACAGGGCTAGGACATGATTGAGCGTCTGCAATATTCGGACAGGTACATAGGAAGACAGGCAGGCGTCAAAAACGCGCTTTCAACGCGCTAAACCGATGCTACGCACCCCGAGCGTCTTGCCGCCCTCGCTCCCGCCGGTAGGAATCAATCGCGAGCAGGCTGCGACGTTCATCGGCGTAAGCTCAACGACCTTTGATGAAATGGTCCAGGACGGCCGGATGCCGCAGCCACGAATGCCGAGCAAGGGGCGCATTGTTTGGGACGTCGAGGAACTTGTATTGGCCTTTCGAAAGCTCCCTCACCGCCAAATCGGAGGAGCACCAAAGCTTGACGAAGATTCGCCGCCACTAGACAATCCTTGGGATCGAAAACCACGAACATGACGGATGAGCCCGTGAAAATCGATCTTAAGGGCGTAGTGAAGGACACTGATCGCCACGGCAATGATCGGTACTATTTTCGCGCACCGGGTCGGAAGAAGGTCCGGCTCCGTGAACCGACCGGCAGCGACGAGTTCCTCGAGGAACTGCGGTGCGCGCGCGCCGAGGTCACTTATGTTCGGCCCGGCACTCTTCCCGAGATTTGCCAGCGCCTCCCCAAGCCTTCCGAGCCAGCGAAGAAAGGCACGTTGCTGTGGCTTTGCCAGGAGTATTACCGTCGGGGCGGCACGGAAATCACCCAAGACACTATGGCGCGCCGACGAGCAATTCTGGAGCGCGTATGCGAATTACCTCATCCCCTCGAAGGTGACCCGGATCCTCAGTATCCCACCAAGGGATCTCTGCCATTCGCCGGTATGAAACGGTCTCATGTTAAGGAGATCAGGGACACCAGGCTCGACGCCCTTGGCGCGGCAAACAATATCGTAAAAGCCATCAGCGCGATGTTTGAGTGGGCAAAGGACACAGAGATTCCGGGCGTCGACTCCAATCCCGCCCGCGGCATCAGACGGCTAAAGAGCGGCGACGGCTGGCACCCATGGGACGTGTCGGAGATCGTTCAATATGAGAAGCGGCATCCGCTGGGTACCGCAGCCAGACGTGCGCTCTCGATCTTCATGTTTACTGGCCTGCGGTTGTCCGACGTCGCGATCTTCGGTCGACAGCACATCACGCTCGTCTACAACGAGGAGACCGAGCAGTGGGAGAAGTGGATCAGAATTAAGCCTGGGAAGACCAGTCGTAACAAGGATGCGGTGTTGGTGGAGCTCCCGCTTCTGCCCGAACTAGAGGCGGAACTTGAGCACACGCCCTCCGACCAGATGACCTTCCTGGTCAATGAGTATGGTCGCCCGTTCTCGGAGAACGGTCTGGGCAACAAGATGCGCCAGTGGTGTGATCAAGCTGAGCTGCCGCACTGCAGTGCTCATGGAATTCGCAAGGCCGGCGCGACGATCGCCGCTGAGAACGGCGCGACGCACGAGCAGCTGAAGGCGATATATGGGTGGACTACGTACCAGCAGCCCGACCACTACATCAAGAAAGCGCGTCGCCGGAAGGTAGCGAGAGCGGCGAAATACCTGCTGGTTATCGATCGAAAAGAGAACAAAATTGTCCCACTTTCTGAGGGGGTTGAAAGAGGTGGGACAAAAATGGCCAAAAAATCCAATTAAATCAACGGCCACAAAAGCCAATGGTGGGCCCGGAGGGACTCGAACCCCCAACCAAGCGGTTATGAGCCGCCGGCTCTAACCATTGAGCTACAGGCCCCACGGCGCTGGATTAGTGTTTTTCCCTGAACCGCACAAGGCTTTCCGAGCAGGCGTTCCAAGGGGGCTGGCAGGGATCGCCCAAATCAGCCCATATTGATAACCTATTGCACGTCGCCCATTGGACGCCGGCCAACACTCGGCTGTCTTGGGATCCCAGATCGAGGAGATTTCATGACCAGACGTATCTTGCCCCTGGCGATTGCCGCCGCAATCGCATTTCCGGCGATCGCGGCCGCCGCCGATTCGCCACCGCCGCCGCGTATCGTCGTCACCGGTGAAGGCGAGGCGGCGATAGCACCCGATCTGGCTCTGCTGACGCTCAGCGTCATGCGCGAAGCCAAGACGGCACGTGCAGCGCTCGATGCCAATAACGACGCCATGGCCGCGGTGATCGCTGCCATGAAATCGTCCGGCATCAAGGAGCGCGACCTGCAGACAGCGGGCATCCAGATCAATCCGCGCTATAACTACACCAACAAGCCCGACGGCAGCCAGGAGGCCGAGCTTGTCGCCTATCAGGTGACCAACACGCTTTCGGTGCGCGTCCGCGACATCGACAAGACCGGCGACATTCTCGACAAGGCGGTGTCGCTCGGCGTCAACCAGGGCGGCGGCATCTCCTTCTCCAACGACGATCCGGCGGCAGCCGTCACCGAGGCGCGCAAGAAGGCCGTCGCCAATGCCATGGCCAAGGCCAAGACGCTGGCCGAAGCGGCCGGCGTCGGCATCGGCCGGGTCCTGGAAATCACCGACCAGAATTTCGCACCACCGCCGATGCCGATCAACGCCAAGGCATTCGATGCCGCCGGCGCGTCGGTCCCGGTGCAAGCCGGCGAGAATTCCTATACCGCACAGGTGACGGTGACTTTCGAATTGAAATGATCATCGCTTGCAGCATGAAAAAACCCCGGAGGATCGATCCTCCGGGGTTTTTTGAGCCGCGCTTTCCGTCCTGGCGGAAAGGGCTCCGCTACTCTACCGGCTGCAAGTCAGCCGGCCGCAAGCCCGAAGACCTTAGCGATAGATGATCGGACAGCCGCGCTCGTTGGCGAATACGATTACGACGCGGTCGCCATACTGGCGGCCGGCGACCTTGACCGTGCGGCGGTTGATGTCGATGATGCGGGCGCGGTGCAGGCCCATGCGTTCGGCCTTGTCAATGGCACGCTCCGGCGAACAGGACCGGCGCCAGCCGCCATGACGGCGGTGTTCGCGATAGTAACCATCATCTTCGTCGCCGGTATAGACGCCGACGCGCGGATCCTGGTTGTTGCCGAAGCCGAGATAGATGCTGTCAGCATGAGCGGGGATGGCAGCAAGCGTGCCAAGGCCGACAAGTGCCGAAAGAGCAACCGTCTTGATGGTATTGAACATTGTCTTCTCTCCTTGTTTGAGGGTTTCCACCCGTTTTCGTCAAACCTATGCGAGGAGAATGCACCCGCCTGTCTGAATTTTTTGCGAACCGGCCATTCATCCCCCGTTCATGCGGCAAGAATGGGCCAGCCGTTAGTCTGTCCGTTTCTGGAACCGTTCTATGCAGGGCAGATGGGGAACGTACCCTTTTGCCATGGTTCCCGGTCTTCGTTACCGCAGGAAATCCTAAGGCTCGTCCGCGAGCATATGGTCGAAATAGTCGTCCGGCTCGGCAAGGTCGGTCTCGCTGGCGCTGACCCGGCCGCGCATCGAGATGCCGGCCTCGTGCACGGTCTCGTCGCTTCCCGACACCAGCCTGTGCCACCAATAGAGATCGCGGCCCTCGGCCACCAGCCGGTAAGCGCAGGTCTTGGGCAGCCAGCTGATGGTGCGCACGTTCTGCGGCGTCAGCCCGACGCAATCCGGAACACGCGCCAGCCGGTTGGCATAGTCGGAGCAGCGGCAGCTTCCAGCGTCGAACAGCCGGCAGCCGACGCTGGTCCAGTAGATCTCTCCGGTGTCCTCGTCTTCGAGTTTCGACAGGCAGCACTTGCCACAACCGTCGCAGAGTGATTCCCACTCGGCCGGGGTCATCGCCTCGAGCGTCTTGGTCTTCCAGAACGGCTTTTCCATCGTCGGCATGTGGCCCCCGGACGCTTCAAGGTCAAGCACGGCAACCGTGCACCCTCGTCCGAACGATACGCCGGGACCATACGCCGGAACATACGCCAGGACCATACGAATGACATGAAGTCGCCTTCAAAACGCCGGTCAATCGCCCTGTGCCACAGCTAGAACCTACAAACAGGAACCAAACATGGTTGCTGAAAGTTTGGGCATGGATGGGACGCCACAAGGAGTGTTTATGATGAAACGCCAACCACGGATTCTGGCAGGCACGGCGCTTGGCCTGTTGATGGCGTCCGCGCCGCTAGGCGCGTTCCCACTGCAAGGCGACGCCGCATTCGGCCCCGTGCAACGTACCGCAGCGCCGCTCATCCCAGTGCAATCGAGTTGCGCCGAGGGCGAGTCGGCGGAGGCCTGCGCGCAAAGCCAGCAGGCAGAGCAGCCCAGAAAGAAGAAGCGCGACCAGCAGCAGCAAACGGAATCCGCTCCGGCCGAGCAGGCGGCTCCAGCCGAGTCCGAGCAACCCCGCAAGAAGCGGCGCAATCAGCAGCAGCAAACAGAATCCGCTCCGGCCGAGCAGATCGCTCCAGCCGAGTCCGAGCAACCCCGCAAGAAGCGGCGCAATCGGCAGCAGATCGAAGCGGCCCCATCGGAACAACCGGCCGAGCAGGCAGCGCCGGCAAACGACAACCAGCCCAACGTCAACCCGCGCAAGAAGAAGCAAAAACAGAACCAGCAGATCGAGGCTGCCCCGGCAGAACAGGCTCCGACTGTCGAGCCCGGACAAAAGCCGGGCAAGCGCAAGAAGCCTGCTGAATTGACCGGACCCGCCACGGAGGCGGAAGGCCAGCCGGCGCCGACCAATAAGGAAGCGACCCCACAGGCCCAACCGGCTCCGATCGAGCAGCAGGCCGCTCCCGTCCAGGGCGAACAGCCCCAGGACAAGATCAAGAAACGTGGCAAGAGGCCTGTCGGCGAACAGCCGGTGACAGGAGAGCAACAGCCCTCGACCGGCGAACAGCCTTCGACTGGCCAGGCCGCGCCGGTCCAGGGTGAAAATCCGGTCCAGGGTGAAGCCCAGGCCAATCCGAACGAGGCACCTGTTCTGGACAGCCAGAAGGATGTCTTGCGCAAGCGCAAGGGTGGCAAGGAGCGCGGCCAAAATGCCGGTAAGCAGCAGGGCAACCAGCCCGCCCAGCAGGGCGAGAACCAGGTGGAAGCCCCGAAGCCGGCTCCGGTCGATCAGGGGCCGCCACCCACCGACGACCGGGCAGCCCAGCGGGAGATCAAGCCTGAAAAGATCGTTCCGGTGACCGAGGAAAAAGGCAAGCGCGTCGAGCGTGCGCCGGACGTCGAGGATGTTCGTCGTCGTCCGCGCCCCCAGGGCGCCAACGTCGTCAGGGAATTCGGCGACCGCGTTATCCTCCAGTTCAACAACCAGACGTTCGTCGAAAGCAGCGATGCACCGCGCATGCACCGCGGCGCCAGGAATGTCTATTATGAGGACCTGTCGGGCGATCGCACCCGGGAAATAGTCGAGCGTGACAATGGTGTCCGGATCGTCACCATCCGCAACCGCTACGGCGACGTCATCCAGCGTTCACGCATCGCGCCCGACGGCCGCGAATATGTGCTGAGCTATGTCGACGAGCGGAACTATGACGACGATGCAGACTGGCGCGACCCGGGCGACGACCTGCCGCCGATGCGCCTTACCATCCCGCAAGAGGAATACATTCTGGATTCCGAAGAGGTCGAGGATCCGGACGACTACTACACCTTCCTCGAACGGCCGCCGGTCGAGAGGGTCCAGCGCCTCTATTCGATCGACGAGGTCAAGCGCTCGGCCCGCGTGCGCGACATCGCCCGCCGCATCGACCTCGACACGCTCAACTTCGAATTCGGTTCGGCCTCGATTTCCGACACCGAGGTCCAGAAGCTGGAGGGTGTTGCCAACGCCATGGACAAGCTGCTGAAGAAAAACCCGGCCGAGAGCTTCCTGATCGAGGGCCATACCGACGCTGTCGGCACACCGGAAGCGAACCTTGCTCTGTCCGACCGCCGCGCCGAGGCGGTCGCCGAAGCCTTGACCAACGCCTTTGGCATCCCGCCGGAGAACCTGACGACGCAGGGCTATGGCGAGGAGTATCTCAAGGTTAACACGTCGGGACCCAACCGCGAGAACCGCCGCGTCGCCATCCGCCGGATTACACCCCTGGTAGCGCCTGTGGCCAGCGCCCAATAAACCGCAATGTGAACCGCGCGATTTGATCAACCATTGAATCGCGCGGTCATCAATCTTGAAACGCGCGGTTACCCATCCCAGATTCTGGAAAGGGCGTTCCCTGCCCTGTCCCGACTCCAGCGGGACACACGAGCCCCGCCGGTTCCCCTCCCCGGCGGGGTTTCGTTTTTTTGAAACCTTGCAAACCGCCGCAGCCTGCCCGAAATACGGCACTCCGATAACGGAGCCCGAATCGCCGCATGAAGCGCCTCGAACTCGCCATCGAATCGATCATTCTCGCCTCGCGCTGGCTGCTGGTCGCCTTCTATCTCGGACTGGGTGCGGCACTTGCCATCTATGCCGTGTCCTTCGGCAACAAGCTGTTCGAGTTCGTCTCCGTTGCCTTCACGCTCGATGACACCGACACCATCCTGAAAATACTCGGCCTCATCGATGCCGCGCTGGTCGCCTCACTGGTGGTGATGGTGATCATCTCGGGTTACGAAAACTTCGTCAGCCGCTTCGATGAAAATGACGGCAAGGTGCATTGGCTGGGCACGATCGATGTCGGCTCGCTGAAGGTCAAGGTCGCCTCGACAATCGTAGCGATCTCCTCGATCCACCTCTTGCAGGTGTTCCTGAACTCGGTCTCCTACACGACCGACCAGCTGATGTGGCTGACCATCATTCATCTGGCCTTCGTTCTGTCGGCACTGATGCTTGCCTATATCGACCGGCTGATGGGTCTTGGCAAAGCCAAGAAAGCCGAAGACTGAGCACACGTCTGTGCCGGTCTTTAAGAGATATGCCTGTCAGCTAGATACTTTCCGTCAGTAGATACCTTTGATTTTGGTATCCGTCCGGCCGAACACCTCGTCCGGCACAAAAAAGTCGCCGGCGAGCGGGCCTGTCGCACCCGGCGCATAGGCCGAGAAATCGCTGACGCCCTCAGCGCGCAGCACTTCTTCGTCAATGTAGAAATTGCCGGTCGCCTCACGCGACGGCCTGACCAGGATGGCGTATGCCGCATCGGCCATGATGTCGGGCGAACGGCTCATCGCCGCCACCGTCGCCCCGCCCAGGAGGTTACGCACCGCCGCCGTGTCGATGGTCGAGATCGGCCATAGCGAATTGACCGCAATGCCGTCCCTGGCGAACTCGGCGCTCATGCCCAGCGTGCACATCGACATGCCGAACTTTGCCATCGTGTAGGCGACATGGTTCTTGAACCACTTGGCCTTCATGTCGAGCGGCGGCGCCAGATTCAAGATGTGAGGATTTTCCGCCAACCTCAAGTGCGGAATGCACATTTTGGAGACGAGAAAAGTGCCGCGCGTGTTGATCTGGTGCATCAGATCGTAGCGCTTCATATCGGTCTCCAACGTGCCGGTAAGCTGGATGGCACTGGCGTTGTTGACGCAGATATCGACGCCGCCGAACCGCTCCACGGTCTTGGCGACCGCCTCGGCGACCTGTTCTTCATCCCGAATGTCGCACAGCGCCGGCAGCGCCTTGCCGCCGGCCTGCTCGATCTCGTGCGCCGCCGTGTAGATCGTCCCGGGCAGCTTCGGATGCGGCTCGGCGGTCTTGGCCGCGATCGTCACATTGGCGCCATCGCGCGCGGCGCGCAGCGCAATCGCCAGCCCGATGCCGCGCGACCCGCCGGAGATGAAAAGCGTCTTTCCCTTGAGCGACATCCTTGCGCCTTCCTGCAACATGAAAGACACGATCCTTGCGCGGCTGAGAACCGCCGCGCAAGGCCCAACACACCGCATGCGGGTTACGCTGCGTCGGCCTTGAGACAATCTGAACTAGACCAGCACCAGGCCCTGCCGCATGGCGATGGCAATCGCATCGGTGCGGTTGGCGGCACCGAGCTTCGTCAGGATCGCTGCGACATGGAACTTCGCCGTATGCACGGAGATGTTCAGCCGCCGCGCGATGACCTTGTTGGGGGCGCCCTCGGCCAGCAGCGCCAGCACCTCGCCTTCCCGCGGCGAAAGCGTCGGCCGGACGATATGCTCGTCAGTCGGTTCCTCTTCGAACCGGTCGCTGCCATGGAAGGTCAAATCGTGATGCAGATCGGATAGAGCATGACTGTCACGCGAAATCCGGTAGCCCGCAGCCGCGAGCCGCGCGGCGGCGGCGATCAGCAACTCGTCCGCTTGCACCGGCAGCACGGCAAATACTGTATCGGCCGGCCGTTCACGGGCCGCTCGCGACGATAGCAGCACGCGAGGCATAGCCGCGTCGACGAGCCCGCCTTGTAGCCCATGATCATCGACGATGGCGACATCCGCCGCCTCACGCCCGTCGACTTCGCCGGCCAGAACCGGCCGCAGATCATCGGTCGCGGCGAGAATGGCGGACAGACTTCGCGTGCGCTCGGCGTCACCGAGCGCGATCAGCACCGTCAGCCGTCTGCCAGCGACCTCACCGCTTACCATCTATCCCTCAGCTCAGTGGCTTTTCACCGATGGTCAGGGAAACCTCACGATTCTCGCCGCCGCGCACCACGCCGAGTGTCACCAAGGCACCGGCGCTGTCCGGCCCGAGCTTGCGGATCAGCTCGCGCGGGCCATGCACCGTCTCTGCGTTCCACGACACGATGATGTCGCCGAGACTGAGACCGGCTGATTTCGCCGGCCCGTTATCGTCGAGACTCATCACCATGGCGCCCTGTGTATCACCATTGCGGACCGGATGCAGGCCGGCGCCAAGATAGCCGCGCGCCACATGACCCTTCTCGCGCAGCGTCGTGACTGCCCGCTCGATCGTTTCGTAAGGCATGACCAGCGCCCGCCGGCGTGGCCCGAACAGCAGCATGCCGATCAGTCCGCCCTTGGCGTCGAGCACAGGGCCACCCTCGAAACGGCCGCCGGCATTGACGGCAAGGTTGATGCGCCGGTCGATCGTGCCACCGCGCATTGAACGCCAGGCCGGGCCGACCTCGCCGACCGTGCCGAAGGTAGCGAGCGAGGTGCCGTCGCTATTGCCCGCCACGACCACCAGGTTGCCCGGCCGCACCGCATCCGCCTTTACCAGTGACGGGGCGGCCGGCGCGCCGGCCGGTTTCAAAACGGCCGTGCCGGTGGACGGGTCGCGGCCGACCAGTTCCGCCTTGACGGCTTCGCCCGAAGAAAACGTCAGCTCGATCTCCTCGCCGGCCTCGACCGCCTCCTCGGCAGTGACGAAATAGCCGTCCCGCCAGTGGAAAGCAGTTGACGTCCGGTGGTGCGTCGCGAAGCTGGCCGTCGCTGGTGCCGCGGCTGCCGCGATGTCGGCAATGGCGTCGGAAAACGTGCTCAGATTGAAATCGCTCATGATTTGTCTCCTGGGTTCTTCGTGACCCAGATATCGCCCGGCAGGGCGTTGGCGGATACTCGCCTGACGGCTAGTTGGGCATTTGACTGGCCATCTGGTCAGGTCGCGGCCGGTCCGGCCGCTCCGCACATATAGGCATTGTTCATCTTGTTCCAAACGGAGCCTTCGGATGGCCCTGCCCGCCCAGCAATTGCAATATGACGATGCCCTTCTCGATGCCTATTCGGCGACGGTCGCCGATGCCGTCGACCGCATCGGGCCCGCTGTCTGCCGCATCGAGCGCATCGGTGGCCCCGGCGGCCATGGCTCCGGCTTCGTCATCGCGCAGGACGGGCTGGTCGTCACCAACTTCCACGTCGTCGGCGATGCGCGCAGCGTACGCGTGTCAATGCCGGACGGCGCCTCCAGGGAAGGCCGCGTGCTCGGCCGCGATCCCGACACCGACATTGCGCTGGTGCGCGCCGACGGCAACTTTGCGGACGTCGCGCCGCTTGGCGATTCCAAGCGATTGAGGCGCGGCCAGATTGCTATTGCTATCGGCAATCCGCTCGGCTTCGAATGGACCGTCACCGCTGGCGTCGTCTCGGCACTCGGCCGCTCGATGCGTGCCTCCACCGGCCGGCTGATCGACGACGTCATCCAGACCGACGCCGCGCTCAACCCCGGCAATTCTGGCGGACCGCTGGTGTCCTCGGCTGGCGAGGTGATCGGCGTTAACACCGCGATGATCCACGGTGCGCAAGGCATCGCCTTCGCGGTTGCCTCCAACACCGCCAATTTCGTCATCTCGGAAATCATCCGCTTCGGCCGTGTGCGCCGTGCCTTCATCGGCGTTTCCGCCGACACCACCAACCTGCCGCGCCGCGCAGCCCTTTTGTCGCAAGTATCGAGCAGCACGGCGGTGCGCCTGCGCACCGTCGAAAAGAACAGCCCGGCGGCCAAAGCCGGCCTCAGGGAAGGCGACATTATTGCCGCCATCGACGGCCGCCCGGTCACCGGCGTCGACGATCTGGTGCGCATGCTCGACGCCGAGCGCATCGGCCGCGAGACACTGTGCACGGTGGTGCGCCGCTCCGGCATTACTCAGGTCACCGTGATGCCGTTGGCGCGGGCGAGTTAGCGCGCCGCAGCACCCTGCGCATATTGCGCCATAAATTCTGGGCTCGGCGGGATCGGCCTGATCACGTCGATCAGCACGCCGTTGGGATCCCTGGTGATGAAATGACGCTGGCCGAAGGGTTCGTCGCGCAGCGTTCGCAGGATCGGCAGGCCAGCGGCGGTGATCCGCTCACAGATGGCATCCGGATCCCTGACCTCGAAATTGATCAGCAGGCCAGATGTGCGGCCCCGCCCTTCCTCCGGGATCGTCTCATGATCGCCCTGGACGATGCCGAGGTTGACGCGGCGATCTTCGGCTGAGCGCAGATGCACGTACCAGTAGGCCTCAAACAGCGGCTTGAAGCCGAAATGCGCAACATAAAAGGCTGCCGTGCCGGCAACGTCGCTCGTCATCAGCACCGGATAATAGCTCGTCGTCCTCATCTTTCCTTCTCCCGGCAAATAACATACAGTCTGCATGTAAATGGCAATAACATACAGGCTGCATGTATGCAACAAGGATCCGCTCGTCGCTCCAACCGTGATCGCACCGAGGCGACACGCGCTGAGCTCATCGCCGCGGCTCGCAAACTGTTCACCGAAAAGTCCTATGCCGAGACCGGCACACCCGAGATCGTCGCCGCTGCCGGCGTCACGCGCGGCGCGCTCTATCATCACTTTGCCGACAAGCAGGCGTTGTTTGCCGCTGTGGTCGAACAGGAGGCGCAAGCCGTCTCGGAAGAGATCGAACGCGCGTCGCCGCCTTCGCTATTTGCCCGCGATGCGCTGATTGCCGGCTCGGATGCCTATCTGGCTGCCATGCGTGCGCCCGGCCGTACGCGGCTCTTGCTGCTTGACGGCCCGGCCGTGCTCGGCCGCGCCGCCATGGATGCGATCGACAATCGCCATGGCAACCGTTCGCTGCGCGACGGCCTTGTTGCCGCGATGCGCTCGCACTCCATGACGAGACTGCCTGTGGAAGCACTGACCGCTTTGCTCGCAGCCGCCTTCGACCGCGCAGCGCTCGCAATCGAAACTGGAGCATCGATCGAGGACTATCGCGCCGTTCTCATGGCGCTGATCGACGGCCTGTCTCCGGCTCCTCCTCAGGTATCTCACCCGGTTCGAACTCGTTGAAACAGCCTAGCTGGCGCTTGAACTGGTCGATCAGCCAGGCGGCCGCCGGTTTCGGGCTGCGATCGGCGCGGTGCATGGCATAGAGCGGCGAGCGGACTTCGCTGTAAGGCTCGAGATCGAGTTCGACGAGCCGCCCGGTCGCCAGATCATCGGCGATGAGCCATCGCGGCAGCCCGCCCCAGCCCAGCCCCTCGCGCATCAGCACGTGCTTGGTGCGCACATCCGTCAGCCGCCAGGTGCGGTAGGCGAAGACGCCATAGTCACGCCCGCGCGTACGCTCGGACTGGTCCGAGACGACCAGTTGGATGTGTTCGCGGACATCCTCTAGCGCCACTGGTCTCGGCAGCAGCGCCAGAGGGTGATCAGGCGCTGCGGCTGGCACCAGGGAGAAGAAGCCGATGCGAAGCAGATTCACGTCCGTCTCACCCAGAAGCCCCCCGATGCCGAGATCGGCCTGTCCGCCGACAACATGATCGAGGATAAGGCCAAGCGAGCCGATATGCAGACGCAGCGTCACGGCCGGGAACTGCGCCTCGAATGCCTTTAGCACCCGAACCAGCACCGGCGACGGTAGCGTCACGTCGACCGACAGCGTCACTTCCGCCTCCAATCCCTGCCGGTATCCGTCGACACGCGAGCGGATGCGTTGCAGCACGCCGACCATGCGCCGCGCATCTTCCAGCGTCGCCTTGCCGACATCGGTCAGTTGCGGTTCACGCGTGCCCTCGCGCTCGAACAGCTTCAGCCCGAGCTGCGCTTCGAGGTTGGCGATGGCGTAGCTGATCACCGATTGCGCGCGATTCAATTTGCGCCCGGCGGCCGAGAAGCTGCCGGTCTCGGCCACCGCAACCAGGATCTGCAGTTGGTCAAGCGTCGGGTTCGGTTGCATCGTTCAATCCACATTTTAGATGGATAATATACAAAATATACCAGTTTTTCAAATGGGTCTGCGCACACATATCTGCCGGGAGATTTTGATCCAACCCTGGAGACCCCATTATGTCCATCCTTCTTGTCACATCGAGCCCGCGCGGCGCTGCCTCACACTCGACCCGTATTGCTACTGAATTCGCCGAAAAGCTTGTTGCCGCCGATCCGTCGAACACGCTTGTCGTGCGCGACCTCGTCGCCAATCCGTTGCCGCACATCGATGCCGATTATGCGACCGGCATCTACACGCCGGCCGAAGCGCGCACCTCGCGCCAGGCCGAAGTCGTTGGCGTCTCCGATGTCGTGCTGGATGAACTGTTCGCCGCCGATTCGGTGATTCTCGCCACCGGCTTCATCAACTTCAACATCTCCTCGACGCTGAAGTCCTGGGTCGATCACATTGCCCGTTCCGGCAAGAGCTTTGCCTATGGCGAGAACGGCCCCAAGGGCCTCGTCACCGGCAAGAAGGTCTACATCGTGCTGGCTTCGGGCGGCATCTATTCCGAAGGTGCGGCCGTGCAGTTCGATCACGCCATTCCCTACCTGCGCAGCGTGCTTGGCTTCCTCGGCATGACCGATCTCGAGGTCATCCGCATCGAAGGAGTCGGTATGGGCGCCGATGCGGTGGCAGCAGCGCTGGCCAAGGCCTCGACCAAGGTCGACGCCATTGTGGCCGCGACCGGTAATGCCGAGCGCGTCGCCACCGCGGCGTAAAGCGTCAGGATCGTCTGAATTGTACAAGGGCAGGCGCCCGGCGCCTGCCCTTGTTGTCGTTGGCGACAACCTATTGTGGTGGGCCACACAACCGCCATTGGTTATTCCGCTTGTCTGCGCTATCGGTCGCGGATGTTCCTTTCCGTTGCCACAACGCACCGTCCGGCCACCGATCTCGGCTTCTTGCTGCACAAGCATCCGGATCGCCTGCACGAGACCGACCTGTCTTTCGGCAAGGCGTGGCTGTTCTATCCCGAGGCAACCGAAGAGCGTTGCGAGGCTGCACTCCTGCTCGACGTCGACCCGGTGGGACTGGTGCGAGGCAAGGGCCAGTCAGAAGGCTTGCTAGACCAATTTGTGAACGACCGGCCTTACGCTGCATCATCCTTCCTGTCGGTGGCGCTGAACAAAATGCTGCGGACGGCGATGACCGGTATATCGAAGGAGCGCCAGGAACTAGCCGACAGCGAACTGCCGCTGGAAGCCGTGGTCACGCCACTGCCAACGCGCGGCGGTGAGGTTCTGGTTCGAAGTTTGTTCGAACCCTTGGGCTGGACAGTCGATCTGACGCCAATCGAAGGAATCGGGGGTGCTGCGGGCGAGCCCCGATACGGCCATCTGAAGCTGACCGGCACGGGCTGGCTCAGCGCCTTGTTGAACCACCTCTATGTGCTGATCCCGGTGATGGACGATGCCAAGCATTACTGGGTCGGCGAAGCAGAGATCGACAAGCTGCTGTCCAAAGGCGAAGGCTGGCTGGAAAACCATCCGGCCAAAGACCTGATCGTGCGCCGCTATCTGGGCAATCGCCGGGCTTTGGCCCGCATCGCCCTGGAGCGGCTGGCTCCCGAGACGGCTGGCGAGGCACAACCTGCCGAGCCGCGCGTTACGCCCGAGGAAGCGCTGGAGACGCCTATCCGGCTCAACGATCTGCGCATGGACGCAGTTGTCCACGCCATTCGGGCGACGCGAGGAACCACGGTTGCGGACCTGGGATGCGGTGAAGGCAAGCTGCTCGACAGGCTGGTGCGCGAGCGATGGATTCACAAGCTGTTCGGTCTGGATCCGGCGGCGCGCGAACTGGAATGGGCCGCAAAGCGTCTCAAGCTGAACGAATTAGGCGGGCCGCCCGAGGGCCGGGTCACGCTGCTGCATGGATCGCTGACCTACCGCGACAGCCGTTGGGCCGCAGCCGACGTCGCCGTTCTGGTCGAGGTCATCGAGCATCTCGACGAGGACAGGCTGCCCCTGGTCGAACGCATCGTTTTCGGTGAGACGGCGCCCAAATCCGTCATCGTGACCACTCCGAATGCGGACTACAACGCTCTGTTTCCAAGACTGGTCCCTGGCGCATTTCGCCATCCCGATCACCGTTTCGAATGGAGCCGGGCTCAGTTCCAAGCCTGGGCGGCCAAAATCGGCGAGATCTATGGCTATGCAGCCACCTTCAGCGGTATCGGAGCCGAGGACCCGACCCTCGGCGCCCCCACACAGATGGCGGTGTTCACCCGATGAGAGAACCTGATAAGACCCACCTCACCATTCCTGACTTCGCCCTCGTCGTGCTGATCGGCTCGACCGGATCGGGCAAGTCGACTTTCGCCACCAAGCATTTCCTGACGACTGAGATTATCTCCTCGGACCAGTGCCGGGCGCTGATCTCCGACGACGAAACCGACCAGGACGTCTCTGCGGATGCCTTCGATCTGGTTCGCGAAATAGCCGGCAAGCGGCTCAAACACCGCAGGCTGGCCGTCATCGATGCCACCAATGTGCGAGCCGCCGACCGCAAGCCCTGGATTGAGCTGGCGCGCAAGTGGCACGCTTTGCCCGTCGCCGTGGTCCTCGATCCAGGCGTCGAGGTGTGCGTCGCACGCAATGCGGTGCGAGCCGACCGGCAGTTCGGCGCCGGGGTCGCCCAGCGCATGACAACCGAGGTCCGCAAGGGTCTTGGGGGCCTCCAACGCGAGGGCTTCCGCCAAGTCTGGAAGCTTACCAGCGAGGCCAGCATCGACGCGGCCGAGGTGTCGCGACAGCCGCTGTGGACCGATAAGCGCGACGACCATGGCCCGTTCGATATCATTGGCGACATCCACGGCTGTTCGGATGAGCTTCATATCCTGCTCGCTCGATTGGGCTACAGCATCGTCTGGTCTGAGCATCAGGGCGACCGAACGGTCACCGTGGTCCCACCAGAGGGCCGCAAGATCGTCTTTGTCGGCGACCTCGTCGATCGCGGTCCCAACTCGCCCGACGTGCTGCGCATTGCCATGAGCATGGTCGCGGCTGGAACCGCATACTGTGTCCAGGGCAACCATGAACGCAAACTCAGCCGCTGGCTAGAAGGCCGCAAGGTCACGGTCGCTCACGGCCTCCAGCAGACTGTCGATCAGCTAAGTGCACAGGACCGAGGCCTGCGCGAGGCGCTGCCGGCCTTTCTCGACGGCCTGCGCAGCCATGTCTGGCTCGATGGCGGAGGCCTCGCCGTCGCCCATGCCGGCCTCAAGGAAGAGATGATCGGACGCGGTTCCGGCGCTGTGCGCGAGTTCGCTCTGTACGGCGAGACCACAGGCGAGACCGACGAGTTCGGGCTGCCCGTCCGCGCCGACTGGGCCGCGGCCTATCGTGGCAAGACGGCCATTATCTATGGACATACGCCCACGCTATCGGCCGAATGGGTCAACAACACCCTGTGCATCGACACCGGATGCGTATTCGGCGGCAAGCTGACGGCCTTGCGCTGGCCGGAACGCGAACTGGTCGAGGTGCCGGCAATCCAGACCTGGTCGGAGCCGATACGTCCGCTGGGCGGGTCCGGTCCCGGTAAATCGGCACAGGCCGACGCCGACGGCGTGCTCGATTATCAGGATGTCTCCGGTCGCCGTTGGATCGAGACCGGACTGAGGGGCCGGATTGTCGTGGCCGAGGAGAACGCGTCGGCAGCACTGGAGGTGATGAGCCGCTTCGCGCTCTCGCCGCAATGGCTGATCTATCTGCCGCCGACCATGTCGCCGTCCGAGACCAGCAGCCAGGACGGCTGGCTGGAACGTCCGGAGGATGCCTTCGCCTACTTCCGCGAGCGCGGCGTTGCGCAGATCGTGTGCGAGGAGAAGCACATGGGTTCGCGGGCAGTGATCGCGCTCTGCCGGAACGCGCAGGCGGCACGCAGCCGCTTCGGGGTCCCTGGCGACGAAACCGGCGCAATCTGGACCCGCACCGGACGCTCCTTTTTCAATGACAGTGCCATGACGGAGGACCTGCTCGCCCGTCTTCGCACCGAGGTCGACGCGGCGGATCTGTGGAAGGAATTGAACAGCGACTGGCTGCTGCTGGACGCCGAGATAATGCCTTGGTCGGCCAAGGCCGGCAGTCTGATCGAAAGCCAGTATGCGCCTGTGGCCACATCCTCTGCCGCCGGTCTCAAGGCCAGCAGCGAGGCGCTGGCCCGTGCGATGGCGCGCGGCGTCGATGCAGCCGGCCTGAACGCACGCCTTGAAGACCGGGCCGTCCGCGCAGCCAAATACGCCACCGCCTGGGCGCCCTACGTATGGCCAGTTTCGGGCGTCGAGGACCTTAAGGCCGCGCCTTTCCACGTGCTGGCCAGCGAGGGACGTATTTGGTTTGACCAGGACCATGTCTGGCACATGTCGCTCGCGGACCGTCTGACTGCCCGTGGCGGCGTGGTCACGCCGACTCGATGGCGTATGGTTGATCTGGCCGACGGCGGCGCGTGTGCCGAGGCCGTCGCCTGGTGGGAAGCGCTGACTGGCTCAGGCGGCGAAGGCATGGTGGTCAAACCACGCGACTTCGTCAGCCGTGGCAAGAAGGGGCTCATCCAGCCGGCGCTGAAGGTCCGCGGCCCAGAATATTTGCGCATCATCTATGGTCCCGAATATGACGCGCCCGACAATCTCGTCCGCCTCCGAGAACGCGGCCTGGCCGGCAAGCGCAGCCTGGCGCTCAGAGAGTTCGCGCTTGGCCACGAAGCGCTAACGCGATTTGTCGCCAAGCAGCCGCTACGCCGGGTTCACGAGTGTGTCTTCGCCGTGCTGGCGTTGGAAAGCGAGCCAATCGACCCAAGGCTGTAATAGCCGATCTATCCGAAGATCTTCTCGCCTTGCTCGTCGACCAGCTGGATGCCCTTTTTGATCGAGATGTCGACAGCGTCATCAAGCCCGGCAAAGCGGTCGGCGCGGATGAATTTGTGCTCCTTCATCACGCCGTCGATCTCCTTCGAAACCACACCGCAGGTCTGGTACTGGCCCTCCGCCTTGTAGGGCGTGGCGCTGATCAAAAATCCCTTGTGCTCGATCTGCTTTGCCGGCGCCGCTGTCTTTGGCTCGGCGGCTTCGTTGCCTCCGCCGAAAAGACGCTTCAGAAAAGACATGGGGTATCCTCCAACGGCAATCATCCTGCACCACATAGCGCGGTGCAGGATGATTTTCAGTACCGGTCCTTGGCCCAGCGGGCAAGGGCCGCAACTGGCTTGGCAGCCAGAGATCAGTCGCGCGACAACGCTTCCAACGCCTCTGCGGCAGCTTCCAATATGCTGATTGCCTCGGCCTGCTTTGCTTCAGGCGCATCGACGATTTCGCCGAGCGCGGCGCGCAGCCGGTGGCGCACGGCGCGAAACTCGTCGCGCTTTTCCGAGCGGCCGCGGCCGCGCCGGCCACCGTCGCCGTCATCGTTCCAGCCGAACCAGTCGCGCGCCTTCGCCATCTTGCGGCCGAAGCGCTCGAGATGTTCGAGCACGTGGTCGATCATCTTGCGATTTTCGTTGAGGTGCGCCTGCCCAGCCTCGGTGATTGAAAACACCTTCTTGTTGCCTTCCGCCGCAGAAACGGCGTAGCCGGCCTCTTCCAGGAAGGTCAGCGTCGGGTAGACCACGCCGGGGCTCGGGCTGTAGAAGCCGCTGGTGCGCTCCTCCAGCGCCTTGATGATGTCGTAGCCGTGCCGCGGCGCCTCGGCCAGCAGCGACAGCGTGATCAGCTTGAGATCGCCGTCGGCCAGCATGCGCCCGGCGCGGAACATGTCGCCCGGCCCGCCGCGTCCGCCGCCTCTCATGCCATGCCCGAACGGGCCAAAGCCGCCGCCACGTCCGCCGAACTTGCCGGCCATATGCATGAAGACGCGCTCGGCGCGTTCGCCGAAACGGTGACGGCTGAAATGATTGTCTTTGTGCATTGTCTGCTCCTTGAGTTATGTCTTACGATATATCTCAACTAAGTGCCCGCCACGGTCGAGTCAAGATATATCTTACGATGTATCTGAAAATGGCACCAGCAGGATTGATTTCGCCAGCGAGGGCAGCTAGAGGGTGCATGAGGGCCGAAGGCCGCTCCGTAAGCGTCTGACGTGAAGCAACGCATCCACCCCGGTCGTTCCGGGCAGTTACGCCGACAATACCGGCGAATGGATGCAAGGCGACGAACCGGATGCTTCAGGGAAATCCAAATGACCATGACCCCCCGCAGCAAGCTGCCTGCGCGCTATGCCGCCGTGCTCGGCCCGCTGGTGCTGTCGTTGCTGATGACGTTCATCGTGTCGTTCATCTCGACACTGAAAAGCCTTGGCTTCCAGGCCGACATGCCGGCCACCTGGCTGACGGCTTGGGGCCTGTCCTGGCTGGTGGCCTTTCCGACGCTGCTGCTGGTGCTGCCGGCGGTGCGCTGCATCATTGGCTGGCTTTGCGAGCCCGTGGCTCGATAGCAGGGCACGCGAAAGGCCTGGAAACAATCTCCGGACCTTTCGGTGCGGAGCGAACAATACCGCTACCAGCGGCCTTTGCGCCGATTCCAGGCGTAGAGCAGATCGGCGAAACGATCATAGCCATAGCGCGTCAACGGCAGTGCGCCAGGATTGCCGAACAGCGTTGCGAGCCAGCCTTCGCCGGGCGTCGTCCGCCATACAGCAATGGCAACATCGGCGCCGACCAGCAATTTGCCACCGGCGTCGGTCGCATGCAGCCGGCGCCGGATGTCCTCCAGCCCGATGCCGTATCCGGCCAGCGCCGCCGGTTCGGCATTGATGTCGCGAAATTCGATCCGCCCGGCCTTGACCGCCTCGATCAGCCGCCGCTTCTGCCGGCTGATACCGGCATCACAGACCGGACAGCGCGTATTATACCAGACGGTCAGCAGAGGCTTGCTCATGTTTCGAAACGGCACCAGAGGACACGCACGGATTATCCGAGAAATGCCGTTGCGCCGCAACGTGACACGATACCGGCGGAATGGCCGGTTTCGCTGATCCAGGTCGCCCAAAGGGTACGCAGCGGTTTTACGATAACGACATGCATAAAAAGAAGAGCTTAAAGCGCGTCGCAAAGGCCGTTCAGCGCGACGCGCTTCAGACGCCGCGGCTCAGCCGAGCGAGGTGATGATCTCGCGATAGGCATCCTCCGGGAAAGCCTTGAGCGTCCGAGTCCTGACGTTGCCAGCCGTCGCCAGCATTAACGAGAAACGAGCCAGGACGGCATCGTCGGGCGCTTCGAGCACGGCCACCATGTCGCAATCCCCCATGGTGAGATAAAATGCCTTGAAGGACCCGCCCATGTCTCCCAGCAGCTTCTTGGCGGCATCGAGCCGCTTCGGCGATTCGCGCACGTTTTTGGCGCCTTGTTCCGTCCAGTTGATCAGCACGATGTAAGTTGTCATGGCACACCTCCCTCCGGTGCCACGGAGCACGGCGTCCAACTGCCGGGGCGGGCATCCGGGTTTGTCGCCCAGAGAATGCGTCCGTCGCGGAATTATCCTCTCGTAGGGCACGACACGCAAGAGCGGCGCGTTCAATCGTGATCGCCTGTGCCCAAACGGAAAAGGGCGCCACCGGCGCCCTTGAAACTGCTTATCCGTCACCCGGCCTCAGCTGTCGAGGAAGCTTCTGAGCTTGCGCGACCGGCTCGGGTGCTTGAGCTTGCGCAGCGCCTTGGCTTCGATCTGGCGGATGCGCTCGCGGGTGACCGAGAATTGCTGGCCGACCTCTTCAAGCGTGTGGTCGGTGTTCATGCCGATGCCGAAGCGCATTCTGAGCACGCGCTCTTCGCGCGGCGTCAGCGAGGCCAATACTCGCGTCGTCGTCTCGCGCAAATTGGCCTGGATCGCTGCGTCGATCGGCAGGATCGCCATCTTGTCCTCGATGAAGTCGCCCAGATGCGAATCCTCCTCGTCGCCGACCGGCGTTTCGAGCGAGATCGGCTCCTTGGCGATCTTCAGCACCTTGCGCACTTTTTCCAGCGGCATGGCGAGCTTTTCCGCCAGTTCGGCTCGCGGCCGGTCTCATGCAGCCGACTGCACCACGAGCCCGGTGAACCGTCGATGGCCATTGCCCTATCATGCAAATGTCAACCGCTTTCATCCGGCTGTCACTATCACGGACAAATCCCTGTGGAATTACAGTTATTGAACAACATCAATTCCCGCCGCAAAAAGTCCGTCCGCCGTGCCGCGCCCGGTCAACACGACCCGAGTGCCCTGATGAAGTGTATTACGAAAGTTGTCCGAGATACCGCATAGAGTGCCGGTCATCATCGGCATGCCCGCCAGACTGACTCTATTCGGACAGCGGTAAGACCAACCCGCCGTATCACTGACGGAAAATTCGAGTTGCGTATGCTTCCCCATCAGTGCCGCCAGCCAGAGCGGGTATGCAGTCAGGACAGTTGCACGGATAAAAACGCCGAAAATAAAAGGCAACACAATAACGCCAAAACCAGAAAGGATGAGGGTCTTGATGGACACCTGCGGGGCGTCGAAGTCCCTTGCAAACTTTCGGCAGTAAAGAACGAGAATTAAGCAGCCAGCAGGTATAGCAATCGATTTCGCGATCATATCGTGGTCGCTCACATAACGTTGCGACGGCACAAAAGAATGACCGAAGATCATTGCTCCAAGTAGAGCCAATAGGTGAATGGTAAGACCGGCCAGGCTGAAAACGATGACCCGTGGGAGGAGGCGGCGCAATGACCGTCTCTCTGTTATCTCCCCCACGGAAGCCTAGCCTAACTGTCCAGGAAGCTGCGCAGCTTGCGCGACCGGCTCGGGTGCTTGAGCTTGCGCAGCGCCTTGGCTTCGATCTGGCGGATGCGCTCGCGGGTGACCGAGAACTGCTGGCCGACTTCTTCAAGCGTGTGGTCGGTGTTCATGCCGATGCCGAAGCGCATTCTGAGCACGCGCTCTTCGCGCGGCGTCAGCGAGGCCAATACGCGCGTCGTCGTCTCGCGCAGATTGGCCTGGATCGCCGCGTCGATCGGCAGGATCGCCATCTTGTCCTCGATGAAGTCGCCAAGATGCGAATCCTCCTCGTCGCCGACCGGCGTTTCGAGCGAGATCGGCTCCTTGGCGATCTTCAGCACCTTGCGCACTTTTTCCAGCGGCATGGCGAGCTTTTCCGCCAGTTCTTCTGGCGTCGGCTCGCGGCCGATCTCATGCAGCATCTGGCGCGAGGTGCGCACGATCTTGTTGATCGTTTCGATCATGTGCACCGGAATGCGGATGGTGCGCGCCTGGTCGGCGATCGAACGGGTGATCGCCTGCCGGATCCACCACGTCGCGTAGGTCGAGAACTTGTAGCCGCGGCGGTATTCGAATTTGTCGACCGCCTTCATCAGGCCGATATTGCCTTCCTGGATCAGGTCGAGGAACTGCAGGCCGCGATTGGTGTATTTCTTGGCGATGGAGATGACGAGGCGCAGATTGGCCTCCACCATTTCCTTCTTGGCGATCGCGGCTTCGCGCTCGCCCTTCTGCACCTGGTTGACGATCTTGCGGAATTCCTGGATCGAAATCGCCGTCTCGGTGGCGAGGTTCTGGATCTCGGCGCGCAGGTCGCGGATGGCGTCCTTCTCGTTCTTGGTGAATTCCTTCCAGCCGCG
This sequence comes from Mesorhizobium sp. M0954, assembly GCF_040319155.1. Lineage (NCBI taxonomy): Bacteria > Pseudomonadati > Pseudomonadota > Alphaproteobacteria > Hyphomicrobiales > Phyllobacteriaceae > Mesorhizobium > Mesorhizobium sp. M0954. The sequence continues at coordinate 120,832 of NZ_JAMYNR010000017.1, forward strand.
CGAAGTCAGATTGCCGATCGAGCGGGTCCAGTTCGGATCGAGCTCCGAGCCCTGATATTCCTTGAGGAATTCCTCGCGGCGCACGCCATAGCTTTCGGCCAGCCTGAGCAGCTTGCCTTCGTTCTGCACCAGGCGCTTGTTGATGTCGTAGAGCTGCTCGACCAGCGCCTCGATGCGCGCCGTGTTCAAGGACAGCGACTTCACCGCCTTGATCAGCTGGTCTTTCAATTCCTTCAGCCGGCGGTCCTGGCTGGGCGACAGCGTGCCCGCGGCAGCCAGCCGGTTCTCGACCTGCTGGTCCTGCAGCTTGCGCAGTTTCTTGTAGGTGTCGGCAATGACGTCGAGCGTCTCCATCACCTGCGGGCGCAGTTCCGCTTCCATGGCCGCCAGCGACAGGCTCGCCTCGTCATCGTCTTCCTCGTCGTCGTCCACCAGGCCACGCGTGTCGCCGCCGACATTGGTGATGTCGTCCTCGTCCTCACGCGAACGGCGCGACTTTTCCTCGGTCTTGGCTTCCTCGATACGCTCGACAACCGGCGCCTGCTTGGCCTCCGGCCCGGCATAGGTCGCCTCGAGGTCGATGATCTCGCGCAGCAGGATCTTCGATTCGTTGAGCTCGTCACGCCAGATGATGATGGCCTGGAAAGTCAGCGGGCTTTCGCACAGGCCCGCGATCATCGTCTCGCGGCCGGCCTCGATGCGCTTGGCGATCGCGATTTCGCCCTCACGCGACAGAAGCTCGACTGAGCCCATCTCGCGCAGATACATGCGGACCGGATCGTCGGTGCGGTCGGTCGGCTCTTTCTTGGTCGTGGTGGCGGCGACGGCGGTGCCGGTCTGCTCGGCCAGCTCGTTGGCGTCTTCCTCGGCGTCAGCGGCGGTATCGGCGGCTTCGGGCTCCTCGCCCTGCTCGTCGTCCTCGACCACGTTGATGCCCATGTCGGAAAGCATGGCCATCGTGTCCTCGATCTGCTCGGAGGTCACTTCCTCCGAGGGCAGCACCGAATTCAGCTCGTCCATGGTGACATAACCGCGTTTCTTGGCGGCCTTGATCATCTTCTTGACAGCATCGTCGGAAAGGTCGAGCAGAGGGCCATCGGTCGCGGCCTCGCGTTCGGTCTCGACTTCTTCCTTTTCTTTTGTCGCCATAGTCTTTATTTTCTCCAAGCGGCTGAGTATCAAAGCCGCGTAAGCTGCCGGTCCGGTCAAATTGGATGCGCTCTTTCCAGAACGCGCTTTACCGGGCCAGTAACTGCATCTCTCGTTAAGTCCAGATTAACCCTGATATCTGTGGCAAGCTGACTGCCTGTCCAGTGATCAGTACCTTACATCGCTGCATTCCCGTCGATGCCGGGGCGGGTTAACGTTTCGAATCGACCTGATTCCGCCATTCTGCCGGAAGGTCAAGCGCCTCTCGCATGATTCGCATGAAAAAAGCGAATCAATTACCCGACTTAGAGCACCGCACGCTTGATTCAACGCGCAAGCACGTCCTTACATTTCAGTCTTCTGGAGGCTTCGATCTAAACGCGCCCAGCTCTGCCCGACGATACGCCAAACCCTTCGATCAGCGCTTCCGTTGCCTGCACATCACGAAATTGCGCCTGGATTTCGACCAGGTGCCGGTAATTTTCGTCCGTGGGATCGCTGGCGAGCGCTGCTTCCGCCTGCTTCAGCTCCTTATGTAAGGTGCGCGCGCTGCGCTGCAAGTGGAGAGCTTGGCTGAACGCATCGCGAGCATCGTCGAGTGCTGCCGTTTCCAGCGCCGGCCATTGCCGCGCACGTTTGATCAGCGCCACCGCGCGCTGCCAGATCTCACCGCAGCCGGCCCGCTCGATCGTCGCGATTACAGCCTCGCGGTTGTTGGCCATATCGTGCGCCATAGCGTCGAGGATGGCCGCATGCAGCCGCTTCAGATCGGAATTGGCGAGATCGAGGAACTCGACATGGGCGAAATTCTCGTCGATCAGCACGGGATGGTTGACGAGGGCCGCAATGATCGTCGCCTCGCGCACCGACATGCCCTCGCCGCCGCGTTTGACCAGCGCCGAGCGGCCGAGGCTTTCGGTGATCGCGGTGCGCCCACCGGCATTGCCGCCACGTGCAAACTGTCCGCCGGGTGCTGAGACCCTGCCCGGGAAGCGCTCACCTGGCCGTCCGTCCTGACGTCCCTGGCGTCCGCGCTGGGTCCCGAAGAAGCTCTGTACGCGCTCGCGCATTTCCTGTTGGTAGTGATAACGAAGGCTCTCGTCGCGGATGCGGCTGGTCAGTTCGCGGAGCGTCTTTTCGAGCTCCGCCCGCCGTTCCGGCGTGTCGAAGATGCCGCCGGCGGTCTCGCGCATCCACAAGAGGTCGGCCAGCGGCCGTGCCTCGGAAAGCACGGCGCGGAACGCATCCGGCCCGTCACCCTTGACCAGATCGTCGGGATCCTTGCCCTCCGGCAGCAGGGCGAAGCGCACGGAGCGGCCTGCCTGGACCGCCGGCAGCGCCATGTCGGCGGCGCGCCACGCTGCCTTCAACCCGGCCTGGTCGCCGTCGAAGCACAGCACCGGCTCGCCAGCCATGCGCCATAGAAGTTCGAGCTGGTTTTCAGTCAACGCGGTGCCGAGCGGCGCCACCACGTTTTCGAAGCCGGCCTGCGCCAGCGCGATCACATCCATGTAGCCCTCTACGGCAATGACCGTGCCGCCCTTGGCCAGCGCCCCCTTTCCGAGCGCTTGGCGCGCACGGGCGAAATTGTAGAGCACGTTGCCTTTGTGGAAGAGCTCCGTATCGGGCGAGTTCATGTATTTGGCCGGCGCATCCGGCGCCAGTGCCCGCCCGCCGAAGGCGATGATCTTGCCCCTGGAATCCGGGATCGGGAACATGATGCGGTCGCGGAACCAATCGTAGGAAACCGGGACGTCGTCGCCATGGCGCACCAGCCCGCACGCCTCGATGTCGGCCTTGGGGACACCCTTGGCGGCAAGATGCTCCTTCAGCGCATTGCGGCTGTCGGGGGCATAGCCGAGGCGGAAAGACTGCTGCGTCGCCGGTGTCAGCCCCCGGTCGCGCAGATAGGCGCGGGCCTTTGCCCCTTCCGGTCCCTGCAGCCGTTCCTGGAAGAACGCCGTCGCCATCTCCATGACGTCAGTCAGGCTGGCGCGTTCCTTTTCGCGCCGCTCCTCCTGGGCATCGCGAACCGGCATCGGCACGCCGGCCATGTCGGCGATCTTCTCGACCGCTTCAGGAAAGCTCATCCCGTCAAGTTCGGTTAGGAACTTGAAATGGTCGCCCGAAACCGAGCAGCCGAAGCAATGGTAGCGGCCCTTCTTGTCCTCGCAGTGGAAGGACGGGCTCTTCTCGCCATGGAAGGGACAGCACGCCCAATAGTCGCCGCGCGGCGCGTTAGTCTTCTTCCTGTCCCACGCGACGCGCTGGCCGATCACCGAAGAAATCGGCACGCGGTCGCGGATCTCGTCGAGGAAAGCAGGCGGAAAGCGCATGGGGGACAGCTCGTTTGGCCTCCATATAATCACGCCGGCGAAGCCCGACGACTCCTAATGCGGAACCATACCCGGTTTTCACAGGGCCAAGGGGTCCAGGCGCCTGACGTTGCGTGGCTGCCACACCGCAGCGGGAATAGTCTCAAGCTTACCTGACCCGTGGCTTCAAGATTGACTTTGCATGAACTCGCCAATCTAGCCTGAAAAATTCATGGGGGTTGGTGGATGTGGCGCAAGCCATTGAAATGACGTAGGATTTGGTTGCTTAAGCCGATCCGAACCATTTCCAGGAGACCACACCCACCATGAACGATCTTACGCTGCCGCTGAGCGGTTTGTCATCAGTCGGCGGCAAGTCCGTCGTCGCCCGTTTCGACGGCGGCATGCTGTCGTCCAACAGCGGCGTTCTGGCTTTGGCCGAGGTGGAAAAGCGGTTGCGGGTGGCCGAGCGTCTGGCGCGTTGCATCGACGATCCGCGCTGCCCGGACCAGGTCGTCCACAGCTTGGCGGACATGATCGGCTTTCGCATGAAGATGATCGCCGCCGGCTACGAGGACGGCAACGACGCCAACCGGCTGCGCTGCGATCCGGTCTTCAAGATGGCCCA
>NZ_JAMYNR010000018.1:0-122515 GCF_040319155.1 Mesorhizobium sp. M0954
ACCGACGGCGAAGATGATGTTGACCGAACTTGTGTTCAGGAGGTCAAACGCATTGCCGAGGGTGAAGAACCGGTCTGTCGCAAACGACAGAAAGGCGCAGATGACCGCGATCACGGCGAGCAAAGCCAGCTCTGTTGCATGAGAGCGGACAAACCTACGCATAGACCGCCTCTTCGATCGCCTGGAGGGACGTGGCGCCGGGAATATATTCGCTGACAACGCGCCCCTGAGCCATGTGCAGCACACGGTCCGCGTTGAAATAGACTTCCGGTACCTCGTCCGAGATCAGGATAATCGACAGGCCGCTGTCGGCCAGCTTGGAAACGATATTGAATATGCCGGCACGCGCGCCAACATCAACACCGACCGTCGGTCCGTCGAGGATCAGCAGTTTCGGTTGAGTGGCCAGCCATTTTGCAATGGCGACACGTTGCTGATTTCCCCCCGACAGGGTCGAAACCGCGTCTTCCTGCATTCCGATCCTAACGCCGAGATCCCTTATCCAGCTACTGACCAGGGACCTTTTGCGATCGCTCGAAATGAAACCGCCCGAAAGAACCTTGTCCAGCGAGGCAATGACAATGTTGTCGGCAATTGATTGGGGCTGAATGAGGCCGAGCGACAGCCGGTCTTCCGAAAGATAGGCGACGCCGGCGGCGATCGCGTCACGGTTGGAACCGAAGCGAACGGGCCTGCCATCCAGCACAACAGAGCCAGACCTCGGCTTGCGCATGCCGAACAAGGTCAACGCCAGCTCGGTGCGCCCTGCCCCAAGCAGGCCGGTGACGCCGAGCGTCTCGCCGCGCCGGACCGTCAATGACACATCCTCGAATTCACCGGGCCGCGACAGCCCTTTAACCTCAAGCATGACCGGGCTCGTGCTCAAATCGCGATGCAGGACGGAATAGTCGAAGGTCTTACCGGTCATCAGCTCGGTGATGCGCGATTGGGTCAGACCTTTGGTCGGGTACACGCCAACCAAGGCGCCGTCGCGCAGCACCGTCACACGGCTGGAGATTTCGAGAACCTCCGCCAGGCGATGACTGACGAACACAACGGCAACGCCCGACGCCGACAGATTGCGCACAATGTCCAGCAGATAGTCGGTTTCAGATTGGGTGAGCGAGGCCGTCGGCTCGTCCATGAAGACAAGCTTCGCTTCGCCGACGAGCGCGCGCGCTATAGCTACGATCTGCCGCTGTGCGATTGGAAAATTGTGGAGTGCGAGATCGACATCGAGGGTAACCCCAAGACGTTGCAAGGCGTTGGTCGCGACACGCCGCATTTCGGCATAGTTCACCAGTCGCGGCCAGCGGCCGATGACAGTCTGGAACGCGATGTTCTCGGCGACGGTCATCTCGGGGAACAGGGCGAGGTCCTGCCAGATGACCTGAATTCCGCCGGCCTGCGCCGTCACCGGTGACATATGGGCGTAGCTCTGGCCGTCATAGTCGATCTCGGCGCCGGCCTCGGGCCTGTACACGCCAGTGATGACCTTGATCAGCGTGCTCTTGCCTGAACCGTTCTCGCCGGCGAGGCAATGCACCTCGCCCGGCAGAACCTCGAAGCTGACATTCTTCAGCGCCTTGACGCCGCCAAACGTCATGTTGACATTTCGGAGCGATAGCAGCGGCCGTGACGCGGAGCCATCGGGTGCCTGATCAGCCATCGAGTTGAACCTGGATCTAATCGCGTTGACACATCCTCAGCCGGGCCGGCTCGAGGCCAGCCCGGCTGCCACAGCCTTGCGAGGCTTTACAGGCCCATCGCCGCAAGGCCGTCGACAGTGTCCTTGTTGATCGGGACCAGCTGATCGACGATGATGTTATGGTTTTCGAAGTCGGGCTTGACTGTCCCCAGCCCTTCGATCGTATCGCCATCCTTGACTTCTTTGCCCTTCATGAGCTGGTCGGCCAGCGTGACGAAAACCTCACCCGCCTGCTTCGGATTCCACATGAAGCCGCCGGAGATCGCGTCGCTCTTGATGAGCTTCTGTCCCTGCCCCGGCGAGAATGGGCCGAGCACGAATATCTGGCCCACCTTCCGGCGCTCTTCGATTGCGCGGCCAGCGCCGATCGGGCCTTGGCTGCCGAAGGCAAGGAAGCCTTTCAAGCCGGGATTGGCGGAAATCAGGTCAAGTGCAGTGCTGCGGCTCTTGTCCACATCCTCGGCGACGCCATAACGATCGCCGACAAGCTTCATGTCCGGATGGTTCTTCTTCAGATACGCGATTGCCGCATCGGCCCAGGCATTGTGCAGCGGCACCGTCAGCGAACCAACGAAGACTGCATATTCACCTTTGCCGCCCATCTTGTCCGCCAAGAGCTTGGCATGAGCCTCGCCGAAGCCGGTCGCGGACGCGAGTTCGAAATCCCAGTCGGCGCCCTTCTGGCCGGGCGATTCATGCGTGATGACGATGATGCCGGCGTCCTTCGCCTTCTGCAGGACAGGTTCAAGCACCTTCGCGTCATTCGGCACGACACCTATGACCTTGACGCCCTGTGCGATCAGATCCTCGATGGCGCGAACTTGCAGTGCCGGATCGGCACTAGTCGGGCCAACCATGAATGCGTCGACGCCGAGCTTCTGGCCGCGCTCCTTGATCCCCGCCTCCATTGCGTTGAACCAGGGAATGCCGCCGATCTTGACGACGACGCCGACTTTGCCGGCCTGCTGAGCCATGGCAGCGATTGATCCGCCAACCATAAGGGTCGCGGCGAGCGCCGCGATCATGATTTTTTTCATCTGTACTCCTCCCATAGCGTTCCCAAAGGGAACATACGTCCGCCACCGATTTGTGCTTGCACAATCGATGGTGCAAAAACTATCTTGCATCAAGATGCGCTCGTCAAGGGAGATATTGCTTCAGCGGGATATTGCTCTAAAGAGACCCTCCGGAGGGCCACATGGATCAGCAGGTCAAGAAGAAGGCGACGATCTATGATCTGTCCGTGCTATCGGGCAGTTCGCCGTCGACCGTGAGCGCGGTGCTGAATGGCACTTGGCGCAAGCGCCGCATCAAAGAAAGCACGGCGGAAACAATTCTCAGCCTCGCCGAACGCCACCAGTACACCACCAATCTGCAGGCGCGAGGCTTGCGACGGTCGCGATCGGGCCTGGTCGGCCTGATGCTGCCCATCCACGACAATCGCTACTTCTCCTCCATGGCGCAGACATTTGAGGGACATGTGCGCAGCCGCGGTCAATGCCCGGTCGTGGTCAGTGCCAGCCGCGACCCGGAAGAGGAACGGCGGACCGCGGAGACGCTGATTTCCTACTCAATCGACCAGCTCTTCATCGTCGGCGCCACCGATCCGGACGGCGTGCACGAGGTCTGCGAGGCGGCGGGACTGAGGCATGTCAACATCGACCTGCCGGGAGCAAAGGCGCATTCGGTGATCAGCGACAACTATGAGGGCGCGCGGATGCTGACGGAGGCAATCATCCGCCAATTCGGCAATGATGACCCCCTGCGGCCGGACGAGCTGTTTCTGTTTGGCGGCCGCAACGACCACGCAAGCCGCGAACGCATCGCCGCTTTCCATGCGACCAAAAAGGCACTGTTGGGCGCCGACCCTGATGACGGAGTACAGTCCTCCGGCTATTCGCCCGAGATAACGTTGCGTGCCTTCGAGGCATTTTGCCAACGCCGTGGCAAGCTGCCGCGCGCATTGTTCATCAATTCGTCGATCAATATGGAGGGTCTGCTGCGTTTCATGGCGGGCCGGCCGGCGGAGATGTTTAGCGAGCTTGTCGTCGGTTGCTACGACTATGACCCATTCGCCTCTTTCCTGCCCTTCCCCGTAATCATGGTGCGGCAGAATTTTGAGGCGATGATTGCGAAAGCGTTCGAACTGGTCAATGAACCGCCGACGGCCCCGCAGATTTTCCTGATTGCGCCGGAGTTGATCCAACCGAGGTCCGCTTTGAAAGGGCCGCTCGACACGCTGAAGGATATAGCGTGAGCGCCCCGAGAACGGATCTTTGCACAGCTCCCCGCACGCAGGTATCAAGACCCGAGACGTGTAGCGTCGTTATGGAAACCAGCGGCGGTTCGTACCTCACAGGGGTGCGCGGGTTTGCCTGTTCATGACGTGTGCACGGCTCTGATCTGAACCGGTCGGATGCAGCCGGCGTCGATCCCGTCGGGCAGGGCTCCGGGAACTGTCCTGTCCCTTGACAGTGGAAATCTGATTTCGGGCCAGTCCAACTGGCGGTTACTAGACGTATGGCCAACTCATGCGCCTAAGTTTGTCTACGGCTCGCGCGCACCTGGCAAGCCCGCCCACCTAGTCCCCAGCTTGGTGCAACAGCGCCCGTCCGGCTCCGCCGCACCCAACCGTGCGGCGGGCTTTTTCCGCGGTGGAACACCGGCGCGCAGGGAAGTTCGGCAAAGGCAGCAAACCCTTCGCCTCACAGTATTGCTGCGGGATCGCTTGTCCTGTCGCCCACGTTTCGATCGACAAGGTCATATCGACCGACAACGCTCGCTAGGGCTTCCCGATGATGGGAGTCATGCTTGGTCCTTTCTCGGCAGAGAGCCGGCAACAAGCCGAAGGCGTTCATAAAGAACAGCCTCGTCGAACTCGCCGTCCGAGAAGAGTGCCACTGCGGTCATGCTCAGGCGCTCCGCTTGCTGGCTACTAACCGAGATACCGGCCTCGGCGCAGACACGATGAAAGACCTCTGTTTCAACAAGGCCAAATCGCCAGGATAATATGCCACTCATTGAGACAGGCCCATGGCAGCTGCTTCGACGATCGCCTCGGTTAGCTCTTCGTCGGATGCGACCAAACAAGGCGGAGCCTGCCTAATTTGCTTCAGTGCCGTTTTCATCGAAACTGTGTCGCCATACTCGGCCCTATTTAGAAGTGCAGCGATGCTTGTTCTAGAACTGGAGTTACCCGTTGCGCATTGCTCATCCAATCCATCCCCAAAGACACGCCCCGCTGGGACTATTCCCGATTGGCTTCAATTGGATGTAACAAACGTACGGTTGCTCCACCGTTGCTTAGCCGCTCAGTCCGGAATATTGGTGAAAATTTATTCGGCCTGCGTCTTAATGCGATGGCTGTGTTTGGAGTGCGGGTGCATGCTACGGAGCTCTGGCCTTGGCCGGCTGTCCTTTATCGAATTCCAAATGCCCATATTGGTCGAGAAGCCGCCCAGGGCCTTGCAGGCCTTCAACCTCCCACACCTACGGCAAGGGTGGTCCTGTTCTAAGCGCTCGTTCGACGAACCTCGGAAGATCATCGTCGGTAGTGGGCCTACCTCTTCCGAGGCGGCGCCGCGTCCTCGAGTCCAACATTTGCGAGTAGAGCGTCAGAGCCTCATAGCCAAGCCAGATGCCACGTCGGTCCAGCTCAGCGTCGTGAACAACAATGTCTCGCTATATGGGGACTATGACTTTGACGTCGCTATTGGCCTGGTCGAGACGGACGCGAACGGCGCCATCAGGTATGAAGATGACGGCAGGCACCGTGCACGAGTTCGCTATAACTATTCGGCATATGTGAGCGTAGGTGCGCGAAAATATCCCATGGAGATGCCTCTGCACCGGTCCAGTATGCTGCCGTGGTCTTCGGCGGCCTGATGGCGGGGCTGGCAGGCGTTTCTTTCTGTCGGCCAAGCGGCGCGTTTCGTGCCGGACATGACCAACGGACGCGGCTGGCTGGCGATCATCATCCTCATCGCCGGCCTGTGGCGGCCCTACCCGATTTGGTAGCGGCACTAGTGTTTCCTTCCTCGACGCGCTGCAATTGCAAATCCAAGGCATCGGCATAGCCATTCCCTACCAATATATGTTGATGATGCCCTATGTTGCGGCGATCGTCGCGCTGATGATCCGTCGCTCGCGGGCCAGCGCCCCGGCCATGCTCGGCGTGCCGTACGCACGGAATAGGGCAGCGCTGTCCGAAGCCGCTGCTCGCTTTCAGTATTCCCGACCAGCACGGCTGTCGCCATCGAGCGCGTCCAAGCTTGTCTGGAGGCGATGAAAGCGAAGCTTGCCGGCTTGATATTTGTGGGGAAAAGGGTTTGTTGCGGAATAACCAATTGTTTGCCTGGTTGGCAATAAACAGCTCATCCATTTCAACGCGCGCCATTAGACAAGAGGAAAGCTCGATGACGGTTTCTCCAGACCAAAACGACCAGGCTGATCTCGTAGCAATTACCGCCGACATCGTTTCCGCCTATGTTTCGAACAATCCTCTGCCGGTCGGCGAGTTGTCGAAGCTGATCGGGGACACCCATGCCGCTTTGCAAGGGGTCGGCAAGCCCGTGGCTCCGGCCGCAGTCAAACTGGAGCCCGCGGTGTCGATTAAGAAATCGGTGACACCGGATTTCATCATCTGCCTGGAAGACGGGAAGAAGTTCAAATCCTTGAAGCGTCATATTGGGACGCATTACAATCTGAGCCCTGACCAATACCGCCAGAAATGGAACCTGCCCTCGGATTATCCGATGGTGGCGCCGAACTACACGGCTACCCGCTCGGCCCTGGCAAAATCGATAGGCCTGGGGCGCAAGGCAGCAGTGCCAGCAATAGCTGCGGCAGAAAAACCAAAACGAGCTGTTCGCACCGCGGCAGCGACAACCGCAATCAAGTCGCCGGTGAGGAAGGCGCGCAAGGCACCCGTTAAAGCTTAGAGTGCTGCACCCAACGTATGTGCTAGTCAGCAGCGGACCTGAACATGGCGAAGCCCCGCCTTTTGCGGCGGTGCTCCGTTTGGGCGGATGACTCTGCGGTGGGGCGGACCAGATGAGGGAGAACTCGCCCTCGGTCTCGGTTTCGACCAGGCTCGCATAGATCGGAGCGGGGAAGCTCGGATCGTCGAGCTTGACCGAGTGATAGTCGCGGCCCGCGCGCGAGGTCTTCTTCCATGCGGCGCCGAACTCGGTAGCGCCGGCGAAGATGCGGAAGCATTTCTCATTCGACTTCGACCGGGGTGAACCTCACCGTCCTTCACGCCGAGGTGGCGGCGATCCGAAGTGACGCTGGCGCCTCGCGCCAGTTGTTGGTGGCGGCTTTGGAGCGCCGGCTGACGCTCATCGCTCCGTGCCGTTGGTGATCGATACCATGCGGTCAAGACAAGGCCCGAGCGCCTTGAGGCTCCCAACCAGTCCGCCGAGGATGTGAACGCATGCTACATAAGCGCGGGTCTGTCGGCAATTTGTCACCAGGCGCGTAGAAGCCTGCTTCGATCTGGTCACGCAGCGCATCTGCGACCTCCGCAACGAACGACCTGCGGGACGTTCGATGTTCGACCTGCTGCATGGGTCCTCCAACTTTTGCGGGCCATGACGTCGCATACTCCCGGCGCGAGATAAAATCGAAGTCATCATACGAAAATTCAGCTTCCGAGGGCGGGATTGCTAAAGTCATCATGTGCCCTCTGCTATGCACCGCATCTCGCTCGCCGGTCGGCTGCGCGCTTTTCCAGCAGGCAGAACTGCGGGCGATGGCGGCGATGATTGTCCTCGGATAGCGAGCTGAGCGCGTGCAAGCCGCAGGTATCAATTAGCGGACATCAGCTCAATGCAGTAATCGGCCGAAAGGGGCCGCCATAATTCGCCTGGCCTATTCGAAGGAATAGGTAAACCCTTGGCCTGAGGCGCCAACCGTGACCTTCGTCATCTTTTCGCCCGTGAGCGACCGGTTCAGCACGCCGCGGCTCAGTTCCGGAAGAAGCGTGTTGGTTAGGATGGCGTCAATCATTCTGCCGCCGGATTCGATCTCCGTGCAGCGGGTCTTGACCAGATCCATTACACCGTCGCCGATTACCAATTCCGCATCGTTGGTCGCGCGCAGCCGGCGAGCTATCTTGGCGAACTGGTGACGGGTGATCGCTTCGATCATCGAATCCGAAAGCGGAAAGTAGGGGATGGTCACCACCCGGCCGAGAAAGGCCGCGGGGAAGACTTTCAGCAATGGGCTGCGTAACGCGGCGTCCAGTTCGTCGAGCCCTGCCCGGACCGCACCATTCCGTGTCCGGTCCATGATCACTTCTGAGCCGACATTCGACGTGAGAAGGATCAGCGTGTTCTTGAAATCGATGCGTCTACCTTCACTGTCGTCCATCATCCCTTTGTCAAAGACCTGGAAGAAGATTTCGTGCACGTCCGGGTGCGCCTTCTCGACCTCGTCGAGCAGGATCACCGAATAGGGTTTGCGTCGCACCGCCTCGGTGAGAATTCCTCCCTTGCCGTAGCCGACATAGCCGGGCGGCGCGCCCTTCAAGGTAGAGACCGTATGCGCCTCCTGGAATTCAGACATGTTGATCGAGATCAGGTTCTGCTCTCCGCCGTAAAGCGTTTCGGCCAGTGCCAAGGCGGTTTCGGTCTTGCCGACGCCCGAGGGGCCGCAAAGCAGGAATACACCCACCGGCTTTTCCGGAGCGCCGAGACCGGCGCGGCTGGTCTGCACGCGCTTGGCGATCATCTCCATGGCGTGATCCTGTCCGACAACGCGCTCGGACAGAGTGGCCGCGAGCCGCAGCGCCTTCTCGGTCTGACTTGACAGCATCCGCCCCGTCGGGATGCCCGTCCAGTCCTGGACCACGGCCGCCACGGCGTTGCGGTCGACCGATGGCAGGATCAGCGGTGTTTCGCCTTGCGCCTCGGCCAGTTCGCTCATCAGTTCGCGCAGCCGAGCGAGATCGGCAGCCGGATCGGGAGGAGAAGTACCGCCTCCCGCCGGAACCTTCGTCCCGGCGTTGGACCGTTCGGTCTCCGGCAGGTCCACGCTCTCTGTCTCAGTGGCGGCCTCCTGCCCTTCCACGGCATCGAGAGGCACGCCGTCACCGCGCAGCCTGGCGCGCAGTTCGAGTATCTCGGCCACCAGCGCCTTTTCGCGCTCCCAGCGCTGCTGCGCGGCTGCGAGCGTGCGTTCGGTCTCGGCAAGTCCGGCTTCGACCCGTGCCTGCCGCTGGGCCACTTCGATGCCGATTGCAGCCTCGCGGCCGATAATGCCGCGCTCGACCTCCAGCGCCTGATGACGGCGCATGATGTCCTCGACCTCGGCCGGCGTGGCGTACTGCGATACGGCGACACGCGCGCAGGCGGTGTCGAGAAGGCTGACCGCCTTGTCCGGCAACTGCCGCGCCGGGATGTAGCGATGCGACAGGGCGACCGCCGCGTCGATCGCCTCGTCCAATATCTGCACTTCGTGGTGCTGTTCGAGAACGCCGGCTACGCCGCGCAACATGAGGATGGCAACCGATTCCGAAGGCTCGTCGATTTTTATCACCTGGAAGCGGCGGGTCAGTGCCGGGTCTTTCTCGATGTGCTGCTTGTATTCCGACCAGGTCGTTGCCGCTATCGTGCGAAGTTCGCCGCGCGCCAGCGCCGGCTTGAGCAGATTGGCAGCGTCGCCGGTTCCGGCAGCACCACCGGCACCGATCAGGGTATGGGCTTCGTCGATGAAGAGGATGACCGGCGCTTCAGAGGATTGAACTTCGTCGATTACGGCCTTCAGTCGTTTTTCGAATTCACCCTTTACGCTAGCGCCTGCCTGCATCAATCCAACGTCGAGCATGCGCACGCTCACTCCCTGCAGTGGGGGCGGCACATCGCCTTTGGCGATGCGCAGAGCAAAACCCTCCACGACTGCGGTCTTGCCGACACCCGCCTCCCCGGTCAGGATCGGGTTGTTCTGGCGGCGCCGCATCAGTATGTCGACAATCTGCCTGATCTCCGGATCGCGGCCGACGACCGGATCAATCTTTCCGTCGCGGGCGCGCTGGGTCAGGTCGGTGGCATATTTGGCCAGTGCCGAATCCCCGCCCGGAACCCGCCGCGGCGCCTCTGCCGCGGCGACCGTAGGCGAAGCGCCGGCTTCGAGTGAGCCCTCCGTGATATCGGCGAAGCGCGCCACTACGGCGTCGGCGTCAATTTTGTCGAACTCGCCGCTGATCTTCGACAGCAGGCCTTCCAGTACCGGTGTCTTCAGGCAAGCAAGCAGAACATGTGCGCTGCGAACCTCCTCCACGCCGAATTCCAGTGTTGCCAGATTCCATGCCTCCTGGATGGCGTGGAAGATATGGTCCGAAAACTCTTCGATCGAGGTTGCGCCATAAGGCAGTTTGTCCACCGCGCGCGTCATATCGGCCGTAAGTCGGCTCGCATCCAGTCCCGCATCGGCGATCATCATTTGCACATCCGAGCGGTCGGAGAGCACGAGCTGCTCAATGAAGTGGACGAGTTCGACGTAAGGATTGCCGCGCAGCTTGGCACTGTCGGCCGCTGCCTTGAAGGCGCGCAACCCTAGAGGATTGAGCTTGCCGACCAGTTCCTTGCGTTTGAAACTCTGCGATGACCGGCGCTGTTCCATCGAACGTGCTCCTGCACTCTGCAAGTCGATAACCTGCCACATAAGCAGCCGCTTGACAAAGTGCGGGATGAACAAAGGTTTCGATCCCCGATTATGCGGGCTCCCATCATTGGTGGAAGATCCTGCATCGCCGGCTGCAAACAACCACGAGCCTGAGATCCCAGGCACGACATTTCCGGTCCAGGGCTCGGCAATCACGCCTTTCGGATTCCACAATCAAGACAAGGCTGCATTAGGTTTTGTTAATTTTTCCGCACTCGCTGAATTGTGGAAAAGCGCAACCGTGTGATAACGTAGGGGCAGGTCGGCCTCAGGGCCGGCGACTGGGGGATCGGTGTGATCGACGTCGCACTCTGGCTTGCTCCGCTCGACGGTGAAAATCCGTCGGGAGAGGATTTGCGTAACGATCCGGCGTTTCACGAACTGGAGCGCCTGACGGAGCCCCAGGTCAAGGTTGTCCATGACGGCAACAACAGGCCGGTCTCGCAAAGCACCATTCCCGTTGACTGGCCAGCAGTGCTCACCAAGGCTGAGGAATTGCGCGCGCGTGGCCGCGACTTGCGCCTGATTGTAATTGTCACACGCGCACTGGCCAACGAGCAGGGACTGGCCGGGTTGGCGCAGGGTCTGACGCTTATTGGGCGGACGTTCGACCTGCATTGGGAAACCATGCACCCGGCGCTGCGCCCCAACACGTCGCCTCGCGAGGCCGCCTTGCGCCGCATCAACGCGCTGCTCGAACTTCAAAATGGTCAGGACGGGCTGCTGGCCAACCTACGGCAAATGACTTTCTTTGCGCCACGCTCGATCGGGCCGATCAGCGGACGCGACCTGGAACACGCTGCGCTCGACGACCACGTCATGCTGCAAGAAGCAGCGTCAGGATTGAATGCGGCCGAAAAGGCAGCGCTTGTCAGTGCGCACGGACAACTGTTGAATCGGGTCCGTGCCGGGTGCGCGGCACAGGCGGATCAAGCCAATGAGGAAATGCAGTCGCTCATCGCCAATGCGCGCGCGGCGGTCGCGGCACTGGAAGCCGTCGAGACAGCCCTCAACGCTCGCCTTGAAGGCAGCGGCGGGACCACCATTCCGGAATTAAAACGGTTCCTGCAGCGTTTGTTGACAACCCTCGAGCGCAACTCGGCTGCCGGCGCGATGGCGAATGGCTCGGCAAAGCCGTCCCCTTCGCTTGCAGAACCGGTAATGCCTGCCCGAAACGGTCATGGAGCCGATGCAATGGCAAGTGTGGCTGGCTGCGCGGACTCGAGCACCGGACTCCCTGACAGGATTTCATCGCGCGACGACGTGGTAAAATGCCTGGACCTCGTAGTCGCCTTTTATGACCGCACCGAACCGTCGAGCCCGATTCCCCACCTCGCCCGCCGTGTGCGCCGGATGGTGCATATGGATTTTGTAGAACTGATGGAAGATCTCGCCCCGTCGGGATTGAAGGAGTTCCGGCTTCTTGCCGGCGTACCCGATGCCAAGAAGACGGCTCAGAAGGATGAAAGGTAGCAAGCAATGCCAGCCGAAAGCAAAGCCAAGGTCATCGAACGAAATCGCGCGCCGCGGGTGCAGATCGCCTATGACGTGGAAACCTATGGCAGTCCAACGACAATCGAGCTGCCGTTCGTCATGGCCGTCATGGCGGACCTTTCAGGCGCTTCGCAGACCAAGGAAGCGTCGAAGTCGATACTGGACCGCTCCCTTGTCGAGACCGATGCGAACCGTTTCCCGCGTTTCATGGAGGCACTTGGACCACGCGTGAAAGCCCGCGTGAAGAATACGCTGCCCCAGGCCGAAGGCGCCGAGCGGGACGAGGAGCTGGCGCTCGACCTCACCTTCACCAAGATGGGCGATTTTGCGCCGGACAAGATTGCCGAGCAGGTGCCCCAATTGGCCGAAATCCTCAAGATGCGCCGCCAACTCGAGGAACTTCTCGGCTTCATGGACGGGCGCGTCGACGCCGAAAAGCGTATTGCGCAACTGCTGAACAATGAACCGCTTCTTGGCCAGATCGCCAGCCAGGCACTGGCGGACGACAAGGCAGGGGAATGACCATGGCCGAACAGCAAAAAACCGCCGCCGTCGCCGAGGCGGAAACCATTGATCTTGGAGAATTCAGCGGACTCCTCGAGAAGGATTTCAAGGTCAAGAAGGACGACAGCGAAAAGCTGCAGCAATTGGTGCGCAATCTCGCACTTGCAGCGCAGACACGTTCCGATACCACGACCATCTCGTCGAATGCGATCAAGTCGATCAAGTCGCTGATTGCCGGAATCGACAAGATGCTTTCCGAACAGGTCAACGAGATCCTGCACGCGCCGGAAGTGCGCGAAATGGAGGGCACATGGCGTGGCCTGTGGTATCTCGTCAACAATACCGAGACGGATCAGAAGCTGAAGATCCGGGTGATGAACATCTCCAAGGAGCAGCTGGCCGACACGCTTGAGGATTATGAGGGCCAGATGTGGGATCAGAGCCCGATCTTCAAGAAAGTCTACACGGACGAGTATTCGATGCTTGGCGGCGAGCCGATCGGCTGTGTGATCGGTGCGTACGAATTCTCCAACCACCCGCGCGACGTCGGTCTGCTGCGCAACATCTCCGGCATCTGCGCCTCAGCGCACACGCCTTTTATCGCAGCTGCCTCGCCTCGCCTGTTCCGCATGGATAGCTGGCAGGAATTGCCGAATCCGCAGGACCTGCAGCAGATCGTCTCCAACCCCGCCTATGCCTCCTGGCAGTCGCTGCGCGAGAGCGAGGATGCACGCTACATCGGCCTGACCATGCCTCGCGTTCTGGCGCGGCTGCCGTATGGCACCGATACCGTTCCGGTGAAGGGCTTCACCTTCGAGGAGGAGGTGCATGGCGACCACAACAAATATGTCTGGATGAACGCTGCCTTCCCGATGGGCGTGAACATAAACCGCAGCCACAAGCTCTATGGCTGGGGTACGCAGATCCGCGGCGTCGAAAATGGCGGCACGGTCCTCAACCTGCCAGTGCACAGCTTCCCGACCGATGATGGCTCGATAGCGATGAAATGTCCGACGGAGGTCGCCATCGACGACCGGCGCGAGGCGGAGCTGGCCAAGCTCGGCCTGATGCCCATCCTGCATCGAAAGAACACCGATCTCGCCGCCTTCATTGGCGCCCATTCGCTGCAGGACGACGAGACAAGGGCGGGACGGCTGGTCGACCCCGATGCGCAAGCCAACGAGCGGCTGAGCGCCAACCTGCCCTACCTTTTCCCGGTCTCGCGCTTTGCCCACTACCTCAAGGCGATCGCGCGCGACAAGGTCGGTTCGTTCAAGGAGCGCTCCGACATGCAGATCTGGCTGACCGAATGGATCAACCGGTATGTGTTGGCCAACCCGGCCTTTGCCGATGACAAGGCGCGCGCCAAGCGCCCGCTCGCCGCCGCCGAGGTTCAGGTGGACAGCGTGGAGGGACGCCCAGGCTACTACAATGCCCGCTTCTATCTGCGCCCGCATTATCAGCTGGAGGGTATCAATGCCTCGCTCCGGCTGGTTTCGGAACTTCCGTCCGTAAAGACTTGATTTGCAGCAACAACATCTTGGTTTTTGAAAGCGGTGGAGAAAGACAATGCCCACAAATACGAAGATTGATGGCTTTCTAAAGGTTCCGGATATCAAAGGTCCAAGCACTCGTGATGGCCATGAGGACGAAATCGAAATCCATGGCGTCGATTACAAGATGATCGCACCCTATGATCCAAACTCGCTCTCGCGCCGCGGTCGTGTGTCCTTGGGTATGATCAAGTTCACCAAGCATTATGACAAGTCCTCGCCCTACCTGAAAAAGGCGCTGTTCGAAAACAAGGCCCTGGACGAAGTCGTGTTTTCGGCACGGCGGACCATTGATGGCGAGACCAAGGATTACCTGGTCGTCACACTCACCGACGCCTCGATTATGCAATACGACATGTCGCAGGCCGAGGATGAGGAGGACCTGATCGAGGAAGAGGTCAGCTTTGCCTACAAGAAAATAAAGTTCGTCTACGACGACAACGACGAAATCGAAATGGATGTCTATGTCGGCAAGTGAGGCCCGGCGGCCCGGCGCGGACAAGTCGCTGGGTAGCGGCAGCTCGCGAGCAAAGCGCGAAGCCGTCCAGCCCTCTCTATGGGACCGCCTCGTAAACGATCTGCCGGGTATGACCTCCGAGATAGACGGGCTGCGCCAGGCACTGCAGGACGAGCTTGGCGCGGAGCGGCTGGACAATCTTGTTGCGGCCAGCGCGCGGCTCATCGACGCCGACGCGGAGTTGACAGCCGACCAGAAGCGGCGTCTGCATCGCCTGGCCTTTCAGAGCCAGCACCGCGCTGAAATCGAAAGCCGCGGCGTGGTGGTGTCGGCGCGTGTGCTCAAGGAAGCCGTGCGGCGCGATGTCGAGGCTTTGTTCAATACCGAGCGCTTCGAGGCCGTTCCGCTGCTTTCCGACCTTGAAAGCGAACAGGCCACGGACAACCCACCGTCGCTCGCCGATTTTCCGGAGGTGCGTCGCAGCGTCGTCAATTACGGAGTGCCTTCCTTCTCGGGCCGTTCTTCCCGCGACTTTGATCGCGAGGCCCTTGCGCGCGAGATCCGCTCGGTGCTTGCCACCTTCGAGCCGCGTCTCAAGGACAGTGCAACAAAGGTTACCGTAACCCTTGGCGACAAAACCGTGGGCCTGAGGATCGAGATAGATGCGGTGTTGATCATGACGCCCACGCCCGAACGCATGCGCCTGCGCACCACGATCAATCTCGATAACGGCTTGGCTCGGACCGAATTTAGGGAAGCCTGAGATGGACCGGGTCTTCGTAGAATATTACGAGGAGGAACTGACCCATATCCGCGCGCTCGCGGCAGAATTTGCCGACATGCATCCCGCGGTGGCGCGCAACCTTTCACTCGATACGGTCCCCTGTCCGGACCCTTACGTCGAGCGGCTGCTTGACGGCGTTGCTTTTTTGGCCGCGCGGACCCGACTCAAGGTCGATGCGGAACGCTCGCGTTTCTCGCGCGCCGTCCTTGATGTTCTCTATCCCGATCTTGTCACGCCGGCGCCGGCAACGGCCGTGGTGGTGTTCAAACCCGGCCAGCAGGTCCAGACAATGATTGGGGGCCATGTCGTCAAACGCAATACGCGTCTGGTTTCCAGCCTCCAGCCAGGCCTGTCGACGCGTTGCACGTTCACCACCGCCCAGGACATCACGCTGTGGCCGATTGCCATCACCTCGGTCGGCTATTTTCAGGATCGCAGCGCCTTGGCTGCAGCCGGCATCGCGCGGATCGGCGGTGTGGATGGCGAGGCGGCGCTTCGCATCACGCTGGCTCGTACCGGAAAAGGCAAGCTCGACGAACTGTCGCTCGACCGGCTTGATCTCCACTTTTCCGCGCGCACCAAGGCACCACTGCTTTTCGACGCGATTTTCGGCGCCTGCGCGGCCGTTGGTGCACGGCCGGAAGGCAAGGCCAACCCGATATCGCCGTTGCCGGTACCTGAAATGGTCGGCATCAACGATGACGAGGCGCTGATGCCTCGTACACGTCCGACCTTCGAAGGGTACCGTCTTCTGCGCGAATATTTCATGATGCCGGAGCGCTTTCATTATGCTCGGGTTTCGGGATTGCAGCCCATCGTGCGCACATGCACAGCCGAACTCGAGATAATCTTCATCTTCAAGCGTCCGGTGCCTGAAGTTGCCGATGTGACGGCGGCCGATTTTGAACTTTTCGCAACGCCGATCATCAATCTGTTCGAACGTGAGTGCAACGTCGTCGAGCTCGATCCACGCAAGACGCGGCAGGTGCTGCATGCCGACCGCACGCGAGCGCGGGACTTCGAAATCTATCGGGTTATCCGCGTCGAGGACGCCGACAGCGAGGGGAGCGACGCCGCAATCCCGGAGCTCTTCAGCCTGGGACAGAACCGCGGCAGCGGTTGGGTTTATTCCACCGAACGGCGCCCACGCCGCCCGACGGAGGAGGAACGGCGCGACGGCCTCACCCGTACTTCATACACGGGCGACGACGTTTTCCTGGCGATTTCGCGTCCCGCGGAAAGTCCTGCGAACCGGCCGCTGAAGCGCGTCGACGTCGTGGCGCTCTGCACCAACCGCGATCTGCCGATTCTTGACGACAACCCTACCTTGACTCTGGAAGCCGGCGATCCGGTCGAGACGATCCGGCTTCTCGGCGCATTGCGCCCGCCTCGCCCAGCCATCCCCGCAGCGCTGCCGGCGGGCGCGGCGGGTGAATCGCGAGCAGACAATCTCGCCTGGCGGCTTGTAGCGCAGCTCGCGCTCAACTTTCTAAGCCTTGCAAAAGAAGGTCGCGGCGTCGATCCGCTGCATGCGCTGCTTGAGCTTTACGCCGACAGGGGAGACCCGAGCCTCGCCCGCAATGTGCACTCGATCGTGCGCATCGACTCCCGGTCGGTCATCGAACGGCTACAGATCGATGGGCCGATGTGCTTCGGACGAGGCACGGAGGTGACATTGCATGTCGATCAATCGGTTCTGGCGGGGCAGAGTACCTTGCTGCTTTCGGCCTTGCTGGCACGGCTGTTTGCCCGTCATGCCGGAATAAACGGCTTTGTGCGAACCCGCACATGGCTGCTGCAGAAGCAGGAGGATGTGCCATGGCCGATGACGCCCGGCAATCGCTACCTGATCTAGACAAGCCTGGTCGGTCCGAAGAGCTGTCGGATGCGTTCGACTTCTTCGAGCTGTTGCGCCGGCTCGAACGGAGAGGCGGGCTGTTCGGCTATTCCGGCCCGCCGGAGCGCGAACCCTCGCGGCTCGGGCAGCATGTCCGTCTCAGCTTTTCCGCCAAGGACTTGGCAGAATTCCGCGAAGCGACTGACAAAGCGCCCGCTCGGGTCACGGTCGCAAACATCGGTCTGATGGGACCTGAAGGTCCGATGCCCCTGCATTTGACGCGCTGGGTGCTCGATCGCCTGTCGCAACGCTGGTTCACCGGCGCCGATGCGCAGCAGACCAGCGACACGACGTTCATGGACTTCGTCAACATTCTTCAGAACCGCATGATTGCGCTGTATTACAGGGCGTGGGCGGATGCGCATCCGGCGGTTCAGGTCGAGCGCGCGGTCGGTGGGCGCGTTCGCGCCATGCTTGAAGCCATGGCGGGAATAGGGCTTCCCGGCACCCACAACCCCGAACTGGACGCAGTGAAGCTGCGCCAGGCCGCTTCGCTTGCCAATCAGGTCGACGGCCCCGAGCGGCTGACGCTGTTCCTGGCTGAGGCGTTCAAGGTGCCGGTCCAGATCAGGGAGTTCATCGCTGCCTGGATGACCATACCAGCCGCGCTCCAGACCCGCGTTGGCAAAGCCTACGCAGGGCTCGGTCGGGGAGCGACGATCGGTCCTCGCGTCTTCAACCGTCAAAGCAGGATCGAGCTCCGCGTCGGCCCACTGGGCTATGAGGAGTTCAAGGCGTTCCTGCCGGGCGGTCAACGCCTCAAATTGTTCAAGCAAGCCGTTAGGGACATGGTCGGCACATCGCTTGACGTCGATCTGCGCATCGTGCTGGCGCGCGATGCCGTTCCGCCGCCGCGTATTGGAACCGTGCAACTCGCCCGGACCGCGTGGCTTGCGCGGCCCGCTGAAAGGGGCGATGCTGACGACATGCGGCTGCGGACACTAGTCGGCTGGCGGCAGGAAGGGGCGGAGGTCGCGGCATGAGTCTGCTGCTGACGCTGGAGCAAGGGCCACGCACCCAGGCGGTACGGCAGACCCGGCTTGACGAGGGGGAACTGGTGATCGGCCGCAGCGCGGACGCCGGCTGGCAGATCGACGATCCCGACATGTTCGTTTCACGCGCCCATTGCAAGATCACTGGTGGGCGCGACGGATATTTCGTCACCGATACGTCGAGCAGCGGATTGTTCATAGACGACTCCGACAGCCCGCTCGGCGCAGGCAAGTCGACGCGTCTTCGCAATGGCATGCGGCTGAGACTGGGCGATTACATCGTGCATGTCGATCTGCAGACGTCGAGTGCCCAAGCCACAGCAGCAGCCGCAGCGCCGGTTCCGGAGCGCTCACCGCTGGCATCTCGGGCGCCGGTCAGCATCGGCCGCGACGATTTCTTTTCAGCCGCCGTGGAAGAAGAGCCGCAGCGGCCACGTCCAGCCGAGCTGCCGAACCCGTTCGAGCAGCCGATCCCGGGTGCGTTCGAACGCGCCAATTCCAGACAGCGCAGCTCGCCTGCTTTCGACGACCCGTTCAGCCTCGATCCGATCGCAACACCAGTATCCAAAGGCACCGCAAACTATCCAGAACCAGCCAGCGCACCCAAGCAGACAGACCCATTTGGCCTCGAGTCGGTGTCGTTCCCCAACGGCGCTACGGAGCCTGCGACGGCAAAGCTGCCGGAATTCAACGACGACTTCGGTTTTGGTCCAGCCGCAGCGCCCAACCCGGGAAGCGGCGCCAGCTCAACCGGGCAGCGCGAGCGCGACGCCCAGCCACAGCAAGCGGCCAATCCCTGGGACGTGCCCGTGCGAGGGGCAGATGCCCCTCCCCCAATACGGGCAGGCGCAGCCGCCAGCCCCGCCCGCCAGCCGCCTGCGAGGCAGCACGCCGACATGGCGCTTCGCACCGCATTCCTGCGCGGTATGGGTGTCGCGCAAGCCGATTTTCCCGGGCGCGACGCCGTCGCCGAGATGGAAAAGTTCGGCCGCGAATACCGCCTTATGATGGAAGGATTGATGCAGCTGCTGCGCAAGCGTGCCGAAGAAAAGGGAAATGCCCGCGTTGCCCAGACAATGGTCGGAGCCTCCGAGGTCAATCCACTCAAGTTTCTGCCGACGGTCGACGACGCAATCGTGACGCTTATCGCCGAACGCAGCCCCGGATTTCTCGCCGGCGAAGCGGCTATCGCGGATGCGGTTCGCGATCTGGCACAGCATCACGTGCGCGCCTGGCGCGGCGTGCAGGCTGCCTTGCGGCGGATGGTCGACCGTTTTGAGCCGGCAGCCATCGAAGAAGAGCTGAAATCGAGTTCCGCGATCGGCACGCTGTTGTCGGGCGGGCGCGGCGCGAAGCTGTGGGAGCTCTACCAGAAACGCCATCGTGAAATCGCCGAGAGCGCGGAAAAGAGCTTTCTCGGCGAAATCGGCGCCGATTTTCGGGATGCATATGAGGAGGAGTAAGACATGATCGATCGACGCGAATTTATCGTTGCCTTGGGCGCGACCGGGCTGCTTACGGCCTGTCAAAGCGCCGGGCCGCCAAAACCGTCGGTCATCACCGTCAAGCTGACAGGAGCGGCCGGCATGAACCCTGGACCAGGCGGCGGCGACCGGCCAGTGACGGTGCTGGTCATGCGGCTACGCAGCACCGGTAAGTTCAACTCTGCCGACTACTTTGCCTTGCAGGGGGATGCCGGCTCGGCACTGGCAGGTGATCTCATCGGATCCGACCAGATTGCCGTCGCGCCTGGAAAAACTGCGACCAAGACCATTACGGTCGAACCGGATGCGACCGCCCTGGGATTCGTGGCACTCATCCGTGAGCCTGGCGGGCGAAACTGGCGGACGACCAAATCGGTTTCGCCCGGATCAAACTTTACGACCAATGTCACACTCGGCAGCGGCGGCATTTCCGCCTGACGGCCAAGGCAAGGGGAGCTCGATGCAGAGAGTAGCCGGATGAGCGATGCAAACAGGGTGCTGTGGTCCGAGGGCCTTTTTCTGCGGACCCAGCATTTCCAGCAGCAGGATCGTTTCTTCGAGGCGACTGTGCGCGGCGCGTTGCAGGCCGGCCAGCTGCATACGTTCGGCTTTCAGCAATTGACCCTGGATAAGGCATTGCTCGATGCCGGCCAGATCTCGATCCTGTCTGCACGAGGCATTTTCCCGGACGGAACCCCCTTCTCCATTCCGGATCTTATGGACGCGCCGCGTCCGCTGCCGGTCACCCCGGATACAGGCGCCGGCCCAGTGCTGGTCGCCCTGCCCCTCGAGCCGGCCGGCGGCGTTGGCTTCGATCCGGCGCATGCGCCACCCAGCGGTGCGCGCTATCATGGACGGATCGTTTCGGTGCGCGATGCCGTCCAGGGCGGTTCAGATCCCGAAGAAATCGAAATCGCCCGACCGCAATCGCTGTTGCTTGCACCCGGCAAATCGGTCGGCGGCTATACCGCCCTGCCGATAGCCGACATCAAGGGGGTTCGTGCCGATGGCGGCGTTTCGCTGGACGAGACGTTCCTGCCACCAGCATTGGTTACCGGTGCAGTGGCCTGGTACCGGCAACTGCTTCTGGAAGTCGTCACAGGCCTCGACCAGATCGCCGAGGCGCATGGCAAGATGGTCATGGGCGGGCCAGGGCGCAGCGTCGAAGACCTGTTGATGCTCAACCTCGCCAACGCGGCGCGTCCGCGACTGGCCCATATGCTGGCGCAGGATGTCTTCCATCCGGCCGAACTTTACTTGGAACTGGCCGGGCTTGCCGGCTCGATGGCGACCTACGGCTCGAGCGCGCGGCGACTGGGCGAGCTGCCGGCTTACGATCACATGGCGCCCGGCCCACCGTTTTCGGCGCTGGCGGATGCATTGCGCTCACTGATCCTGAGCCTGCGCTACATCGAGCCGAAATCGCGCGCGCTGCCCGTCATGCGCCATTCGACCAATGTTTGGAAAATCCGCATCGACAATCCGAAGCTGCTGGTGGCCAGCCGGATCGTCATCCGGGTCGGTTCGGAACTGTCGGAGGACGCGCTACGCAAGATATTCGTCAACCAGGCGACCGTGGGCTCGGCGGATGAGTTCGAGGGCCTGTGGAAGTCCCGCCTGCCCGGCATCCCGCTGAAACCGCTTCATTCGCAACCGCGCGAGATTCCTTACGACGGCGATCGGCTGTGCCTTGAGCTCGACCAGAAAAGCGAGCACTGGGCATCGCTGCTCGGTGCCCCAGGCTTCGTCATTGGCGTTTCGGGTGTACTGCCGAGCGAACCGCAGGTGGACTGCTATTCGGTGAACAGGTGAAACCATGAGCCGGGATGATCCTTTCGGACTGTCGGAGGATCGCGAACGCACTCGCATCAGGCTGACCGGCACGCCGATGCCGCGACCGATGGCGGCATCCTTGCCCGGCGGGCCGGTAAAACGCTCGCGCACCCACCCGAACGGCCTTGTTAACGCCTTCGCGCCCCTGCTCGAGTTTGCGCCTGAGCTTGAAAGCGCGCTGCCACCGGAGAATCCGGAAGTGTTACGCACTCGGCTGCTCGAAGAACTGGTTCGGGCACGCGACACGGCAATGGCGGCGGGGTCGTCGATGGAACGGGCCGATCAGGCAGCATGGGTGGTGGCGGCCTTGCTCGACGATCTGGCCCTGAACACGCCCTGGGGCGGGGCCAGCGCATGGCCGCGTCAGCCGCTTGTGGTCATGTTGCGCGGCGACGTCGACGCCGGCACGCAGTTCTTCACACGGCTCGACGAACTGGAACGCCATCCGAACCGCGATCGCGAATTGCTGGAACTTCAGTATGACTGCCTGGCACTCGGTTTTCGCGGCAAGTATCGCGTGCCCGGCCGGTCGGGCGATCGCTCGCTCAATGCCGTTCGTGTGGCCGCGGCACGTTTCCTGCGCGATGCCGACGCCGAGAATGGACCACTGTCGCCGAACTGGAAAGGCGTCATCGCATCCGACGAGCCGCAGCGCTTCATCGTTCCGATCTGGGTGATGGCCCTGGCCGCGGCGGTCATCGCCACCGCGTCCTATGTCGGGCTCTCGATGGGACTAAGCAGCCAGGCGGTTGAGCTTTCAGCTCTGGTCCGCGCCTTGCCGCCGCCGACCCGTGGCGACATCAGCCGTGTATCGCCAACCGTCGATGTCCCGCCGCCGGAGACTGTGGATTTCGCGCTGCTGCCCGAATTTGAGGCCGGCGCGCCGGGCAATCTCAGATCGGCTCTCAGCGGCACGGAGAGCGTTTCGCTGGCCAAGCTGGTCATCCAGGCCTCCAATCCCGAACTGTTCCAGTCGTCGCGGCCAACGTTGACGGAAGGATTCGAGCCGCTGATCGGCTCGATCGCCAAGGTGATCCTGGCCAATCAGGACCTGATCGGCAACATCACTGTGGTCGGACATACGGACGGCGTCCCTCTGCAAAGAACCAATCCGCTGTCGACCAACCAGCGACTGTCAGAGGCTCGCGCCCAGACCATTGCCGACATGCTCGTACAAAACGGAGTGCCGCAGGAACGCGTCCATTCCGAGGGCCGGGCAGCCACGGATCCAGTGGCCGACGACGGCACGCGCGAGGGCCGGGCCCTGAACCGGCGCGTTGAGGTGCTGGTCGAAAAGAGGCTGTGAGATGTTCATCCTGCGCTTCCTCTGGGCGGTCCTGACATCGCGCTGGCTGTGGACACTGATTGGCATCACGCTGCTTTCGTTGGTTATCTGGGTATTCGGGCCGATCGTCAGGGTCGGGCCCTACGACCCTTTCGCCTCCGACAATGTGCGCATCGTCATCATCGCACTGCTGGTCATCTTCTGGCTGATCTGGCTGATCGCCGCCCAGCGTCGGGCGATCCGTGCCAACCGTATGTTCGTCGCCGAAATCGCCGCGCCGGCGGTAGACAAGCCACTCAGCCCCGGCGAAGAGAATGTCGCTGCCGTCGGAGCCAAGTTCGGCGAAGTCATGGCCGAGTTGAAGCGCCGCAAACTGGGTGGTCGCAAGTTCCTGCGCGAGATGCCCTGGTACGTGATCGTCGGACCGCCGGCCACCGGCAAGACCACGGCCTTGCGCCAGTCGGGGTTGAATTTTCCGATCGACCTGACCGACGACCTGCAAGGGGTCGGCGGCACGCGCAATTGCGACTGGTTCTTTTCGGAGAGTGCGGTTCTGATCGACACTGCAGGCCGCTATGTCCAACAGGAGAGCCAACCCGACGTCGACGCAGTGGAGTGGCTGGGCTTCCTCGACCTTTTGAAGAAGCACCGGGGCCGTCGGGCGCTCAACGGGGTGATCGTCGCGCTTTCGATCGATGTGCTTTCGGAGGGCGACGACGCCATCAAGGCGCATGGCCGCAAGATCCGCCGTCGGCTGGCCGAGCTCAACGACCGCCTCGAAATCCGCCTTCCGGTCTATCTGATGCTGACAAAAGCCGACCTGATCAAGGGGTTCGAGCCTTTCTTCGGCGGTTTGTCGACGGCTGCGCGCGAGCAGGTCTGGGGGACTACGTTCGCACTCGACGCGCATGTCGATGCAAAGACCATCGAGCGGGAAATCGCGACGTTAGCAACCGAGCTCGAGCGGCGGCTGGTGCCCCGGCTGGAGGACGAAGACAAGCTTGCTGCCCGCGCCGAAATCTTCAGATTTCCCGCCCAACTCGCCAGCCTGTCCGAGCCGATCCAGGTACTGATCGAGGCGATGTTCGGCGAAAGCCGGTATGAGGAGGCCGCCTGGCTGCGTGGCCTTTATCTGACGTCGGCGACCCAGGAAGGGGCGCCCATCGATCGGCTGACCGCAGTGCTGTCTGCCTCCTTCGGCCTTCCGCCGCGCCGGGCGTTGGCCGCGCCGCGTGTCGAAAAACGCAGCTTCTTCCTAAAGAACCTGCTCACAGAAGTCATCTTCAAGGAAGCCGGCCTCGGCACCTTCGATCCGCTGGCGCAACGCCGCCGCGCCTGGATCTGGCGTGGCGCGGCCGCCGCATGTGCCGCAGCCGCCCTGCTGGTCAGCGGTTTATTCACCTGGTCCTATTACGACAACCGCAACGCGATCACGGCCCAGGCAAGCCAGTTCGAGGCGCTGCAAACGCCACTGACCTCGGCCGCGGCAAACCCGGCATCCGTAGAACAGCCTGCCATCGATGTCGCCCTCGGTGCGATGGATGAGGTCGCAAATGCCCGCACCCCGCCGCCTGGCGCGGCACAGGATTTGCTGGGGCCATCAGCCTCGGCGGAATTGGTGCGGGCACAGACCGACACTTACGACCATGCTTTGCGCAACGTTCTCGAGCCGCACATGGTGGCGCTGCTCGAGGCGACGATGTGGCGGCAGATCCGCGATCCGGACTTCATGCTTGGCGCGCTGAAGACCTATCGCATGATGACCGGCCTTTCTCAGATGGATCCAGACTTCGCCCAGAGCTGGTGGGTCAACAGTCTGCCTGAATTCGCCGCGGCTGCCCCCTTTCCGACAGCTGACGCCGAAGAGCACCAGCTTGCCGCGATCCGTCGCATGGCGGTTGACGCCAGTTATATCGCCCCGGACCAGGCGCTGGTTGCGGAGGCACTGAAAACCGTCTGCACGATTTCCTTGCCGGCGCGTGCCTACAAGCAGCTGCTGGCCGACCCGGCGGTGGCTGCGCTCAAGGAATGGATTCCTGCCAACTTCGCCGGCCCCAACGGCGCCAAGGTCTTTGCGCGGCGTTCCGACAAGACGCTTCGGGTCGGCATTTCGGGAGCGTTCACCTATGCCGGCTTCCATGAGGCCATTCTCGACCGGGTCGAGGATGTCGCCGCCCAGGCAGCACTCGACCGGGCGGTGTTCGCCGGCGGTTGCTCGGAAAATTCCGAAACCTCGGTGTCGGCGCTGTCAGAGGATATTCTGAAGCTTTATTACGACGACTATATCGCGCAATGGGACAGCTTCCTGCGCGACATGAGGCTCGCGCCATTGACCGACCTCAACGTCGCCAGTGAGAACCTCAAGGATCTTTCAAGTGCCGACTCCGCGCTGAAGCGCCTGGTTACCGCGGTGGTCCAGGAGACCGAGCTTACGCGATCCGATGAAGCGCCGACAAACGACAAGCCCGCGGCGGCAGGTGGCTCGAAACTGCTCGGCAAGCTGGGCAAGCTTGGCAAGATCGTAAAAACCGGAGCAAAGCTTTTGCCGCGTGCGGGCTCCGCCGACGAAGTGGATCTTACCGGCAGTCTGGTAGCCGAGCATTTCAAGCCGCTCAAGGGTGCCGTTGCCGAGGTCGAGGGCCAGCCGCCGGCGCTCGACGCCGCAATCGTCGCGCTCACCGCACTGTCCAACGTGCTGCAGACGGTGACGGCCAATCCCGATCCTCAGGACGCCATCAAGAAGCAGGGCGGCCTCGCCGAACTGACTGGAGCGGTTGCCAGACAGGCGCAGATCCTGCCCGACCCGATCGACGATTGGTTGGGCGGCATTGCCGGCGATACCAGTGGCCTGACGCAGAAGGCGGTCACCTCGGAGCTCAACGCCATCTGGCGCGCCGACATCCTGCCGTTCTGCCAGGCAGCACTCAACAACCGCTATCCTTTCAGCCCGGACAGCGCCGTCGACGTCAATGTCCGCGACTTCGCCCGCCTGTTCGGACCGGCAGGACTGATCGACACCTTCATCAACGACCACCTGATCAGCTATGTCGACACGTCGGCGCAGCCATGGAAATGGCGCGCCGATTTCGGCCTCGACCCCTCGGCACTGGCCGCGTTTGAACAGGCAAGGCGGATCCGCGATGATCTCTTTCCCGGCGGCACAGGCCCGCTGATGAGCTTCACGCTCGAACCGAAGGATCTGTCGCCCAATGTCGCGCGCGTGACGCTCAATCTCGATGGCCAGAACCTCGTCTATTATAACAATGCAACAAGGCCGCAGCCGATGACGTGGCCCGGCAAGGACGGCACAGGCGTCATCTCGCTGGCCTTCCAGCCGATCGATGGCTCGCCCGAAATCTTGCTCAACGAGACCGGCAGCTGGGCGTGGCTGAGAATGTTGCGCAGCGGTCGCTTCACCGGCACCTCGCTGTCGGACGTCTACAGCCTGCGCCTGGGCACCAAAGCCATGTACGCCGATTTCCAACTCAAGGCCGCCAGCGTCGAAAACCCTTACAACCTGCAAATGTTCAAGAAATTTTCATGTCCGCCGCAGATCTGATCCTGCCCGGCTTTTACGGCAAGATGCCTGCCACCGGCGATTTCGTCACGCGGCGGCTGCCGGGGGATTTTGTGCGCGTCTGGGACCGCTGGCTGGCGCAGCACATCGTGCCGCTGATGGGCTCGGAAACCTGGCCGCGCGGCACGGCGCTACGGTTCCTAACGGGTCCGGGCTTTGTCGACGCGGCGGCGGGCATTATCTTGCAGAGCGTCGATAGGGTTGGCAGGCAGTTTCCGTTGAGCGTCGTCGCGCAGCTTTCTGAGGCTTCCGTTCAGCTGGCTCGCGCCGATGCGTGGTTTTCCGGGATCGAAGAAGCGGCCGTCGCCGCCCAGCAGGGCGAGCTGACGCCTGACGAATTGGATACCGCTTTAAGCGCACTGCCAGTACCGCCTGTCGAGCCGGGCGAAGAGGTCATCAGCGATATGGTGATGTGGACAGCGCGTTCGGACATTTTCGACGTCGATCCGCTGTCGCCGCAAGCTACGCTGGAGCAGATCTTTGCCGCCAACTGGGAGACCAGTTGATGCAGATCTGGAACCAGATGGGGTATCCGCACGAATTCACCATGGGCATGGACAAGGCCGGCCATGAGTGGATCGTCGTGGTGGTCAAAGGCACGTTCGACTTTCCCGCCACGCCCGGCGGACCGGTACAAAAATCGGTGGAACAGATTCCGCTGGTCATGGCCGACACGCACACCGGCGTGCCTGGTTATTCGGCCACGTTATGGGAAACCGATTTCGCCTTCCGCAAGCCGCGTTGTGACGTGATTGCCAATGCCTTTGCCTATGCGCCGGGAGGACGTCCGGCCGAACGCGTGCCGGTCGGCATCAAGGTGGGCAATTGGTCGAAGCTCTTCGAGGTCGTGGGCCACCGCGAGTGGCGCTCCGTCGGGCCAGTGTTTACTGCCACGTCGCCACAGCCCTTCTTGCGCATGGCAATTTCCTACGATGTCGCCTGGGGTGGCACCGACCGGCTCGATCCAGAGGACAAACTGCCAGCGAGTTACAAATACAACCCGGTCGGCACCGGCTGGTCGCGAACCAAGAACCAGCGCCTCATTCCCGGCCTGCGGCTACCGAATACGCAAGCTGTCGGTGAAGAAATCCGCTCGCCATTCGGCGACTATAAGCCGATGAGTTTCGGTCCGATGGGCCGCGGCTGGCCGGGACGCATCGAATTTGGCGGCACCTATGACCAGAACTGGATCGACAATGTCTTCCCCTTCCTGCCCCAGGATTTCGACGAGCGCTACTTCCAGATGGCACCGCCGGACCAGCAGATCGACCTGCCAAGAGGTGGCGAAGAAGTGCAACTGGTGAATCTGACACCTGACGGGCGGGTGAGTTTTCGGCTGCCATCGACAGCATTGCCGTTGACGCTGTTCGAGGGTAGGCAGAAGGCCCCCGAGCGCGTCACCTTTCCAGACACTGTCCTCTTCGACCCGGAGAACAGACGCTTCTCGTTGGTCTGGCGCGTATCGCAGCGCATTCACCGTACTATTCTCGATTTCAGCGAATGCTGGATCGGCCCGCCGACCGAGGCAATGGTGCGGATACGAGCTGCGGCTCGTGCTTATTCTCGCTTCGATGAAACGACTGCGGCGCAGAAGGCGGAGAACACGTGAGGCCGGCACTCGACATTCTTTCGGTCGGCATGGTTACGGCGGTTGGCCTTGACGCACCATCGGCTTGCGCAGCGATCCGGGCTGGGATTGATGGCTTTCAGGAAACGCGTTTCAAGGATGAGAATGACGAGTGGCTGATCGGCGCGCCGGTACCTCTGCCACGCAATTGGATCGGCGAGAAACGAATGGCGCATCTCGCCGCAGGCGCAATTGTCGAGGCATTCGAAGAAGTTCCGGAAGCGCGTGGGCAAGCCGCGCTGATCCTTTGCTTGGCAGAGGAAGATCGCCCAGGGCGGCCGGTAAGAAGCACGCTGCGTCTGCTCGACCGTATCGCCGAGATCACCGAAGTCGAAAAGCATTCGCGGTCACGGGTGGTTGCCCATGGGCGACCGTCCGGACACGTGGCGCTTGATCATGCGCGTCGGATGATTGTATCGGGCGAAATACCATACGTGATGGTTGCCGGCGTTGATAGCTATTTGACGACCTTGGCCACGACGTATTACCTTAAGGAGCGTCGACTCCTAACGTCCGACAATCCAAACGGGTTTATTCCTGGGGAAGCGGCGGCGGCAGTCCTGTGCGGGCCACCGAGGCGGGGGGGATTTCGGCTAGCGGGACTAGGCCTTTCGCGCGAGGCGGCCTCTATTTACAACAAGCAAGACTTGCCGCTCAGGGCGGACGGTATGACGTCCGCTTATCGCCATGCGTTGGGTGAGACTGGAATAGAGATGAACCGCCTCGGCTATCGAATTTCAGATCTCATCGGCGAACAGTATTGGTTTAAGCAGACGGCGCTGGCATCGATACGGCTGGTGCGCAATCCGTGTCCGTCCCAGGATCTGTGGTCGCCTGCGGAAACCCTCGGCAATGTTGGTGCGGCGGTCACGCCTCTGATGCTCGGAATGGCACTAATGGCGGCAAGAAAGAACTACGCGACGGGGAACCCGGTGCTTGTCGAGGCTTCCAACGATGCAGGCGCTTGTGGAGCTGCCGTGCTGGCTGCGAGGGCCGCCTGGTGACTGTCTTCGCCAACGGACTGGAGGTGGCCGCAAAGGCCCAGGGCAACAAGGTCATCGCGGCCTTTCCAGATGTCTGTTTCACTCCGCCCGAAAATCCAGCGACACCGCCAGGGGTACCGATCCCGTATCCGTCATTTGGAATGGACTCGGATACTGAGAAGGGCACCGGTACCGTCAAAATCGGCGGAGAGAACATCACCCAAAAGGACAAATCGGACTACAGCAAGACCACTGGCACGGAAGCCGGCAGCGCAGCCAAGAAAGGAGTCATCTCGTCCACTAACACCAGTAAGGAATACGCGCGAGCGTGGTCAAGCAATGTAAAGGCGGACAGCCTCCCTGTCAGCCGGTTCTCAGATATCTCGACAAACAATCATACAAGCGATCAGGTTGGAAACACACCTCCGCAGGCTAAGGTGGGGAGACCGGGACCTGGTGGCGGGTCGGCGCCAAAGACCAAGTGCCCGTGCTGCGGGACAGAACCCGCCCACGCCAATCAGGTGAAAGCCAACGGCGAGATGTGTGATACTGTCCCCGAGGCCGAATACTACAAGGAGCGCATGCAGCGGGCGAATGCTAAGATCGTCAATATTGAGGAAACAGCCAAAGCCGGTACGTTAGGCTTGGTGCCTCGCATGAAAGCGTGGGATCAGTACGAAAAACGCAAGGAGGCGTCTAAGACCGTAGCAAATGCACGAGCAACGGGAGAAAAATGCCCAAATCTGCATGAGGAGGATAAAGATTGCGGTGTCCACTTCAAGGGAACGCGTAGCTATTCCGAAATTCTTGAGCAAGCAGACCCGGAAAAGAAGAGAGAATTAGAAACCAAGCACGCTGGAAGAAAGAACGAAAAAGACCTTATTCACGTCGACATACTGCATCATGTCCGTACAAAAATACTTGGAATTACCGATTCTGTGAAAAAAGCGATAATAAAACGGGACGGCAAAGGCACCGGAACAAACACGGGCAAAGTGCACCACATGACCCCCATAGATGCCGGTGGATGTCCCGATTCCCCCAAGAACTTGATAGGCCAAGGCGCCCTTTCCGGCGAATGCGACAAAATCAATGAGGCGCAAGGCACGCTTCAAGGAATAAACCCTTATCCATGACATTCTCGGCGCGCGGCAAACTTTTCCACTTCGGGACGAACGAGTTTCGCAGCCGTTCGACGCCAGCCGGAGCGCGGCTGCTGCAGATATTTGAAGAGTGCAAGAAGGGAAACTTCGCATCATCTGCAATGTTTCCAACAGTCTTCGAAGCCTCCCCCTCGGTGGAAGTAGTTATCGACGCGTTTGCGCTGTTGCCGTACGTCACACCAAGGACCTTGCTCCTGGATGTGGCGGACCCAATTCGCCAATCGCTGCAGCAAGATAGCCAATCCATTGAATGGCTCTGCATCGCTCTCTCAAGGAGCGGCATTTTGGATGCGACGCAGAAGGCGGTCTGGTTCTACAGAGATGAAGTCACCGTCGACAGCGATACCGACCTTCCATACCATTTGTCGATCACCTTGGAGGCTTCGGTCGGAGATATCTTCGATGGACCGCAAGTTGTGCCGGATTCGATCGATGAGTATGAACCTGCGCGTCGCCAATATGACGTAGTTGAATACGCGAAAGCCGTTGAGCTAAAAATCGATGAGATCCGTGCAAATTTTCCTAATTCTTCGCGCCAGTCCTTTCTCTACGGCAAGCCCGTAAACATTGAGGATCTGGCGCTCAATTTGTTGAATACCCTTGGGGAGACCTATGACAACGAAGACGTCGTTACCGCCAGAAACCTAATAGAGGCATTCACCGGATTCGACCTTTCGCAATTTTACAAGAATATTCAGCTGAACCGAAAACCTGCGGCCGCTGCCCTTGAGCAACTCTTCGACGAAGTCGACCTGTTCGAATTCAGACCGGGAGTTCGCTATTTCTTTGGGAGGGAAATACCAGACTGACCAGGAGCACGTACGCTAGCCGCAACCGATGTGCCCGCATTGGTGAGATATTTTCGAACCTTCTCAAGATTGAGATCGACGATGCGAACAGTCGATCTGGTCGTCAGCATTCGAAGGACGAAAAGCTCTCCAGCCTCAGGAAACTCGTCGTAGCGCTCCTTGACGATTTCCTTTCCCGCATCTCCGGCCACCCGCAGCCCATCCAGATGTGCTTCTAGTCTCTCGACCAATCTAGCTATCCGCTCATCGTCCATCTCGGGATTTTCGCCGGGATGCAGCAGATTGTAGTCGTAGACAGTCCATAGAAACGCCGCCATTTCGGCGTGCTGGCGGACGATTTCGCGTAGGATGGGCGCCGGCATCAGTTCAGATTCACGGAACCGCCCCGGATACGATTCGCGGCACTGGCATGACTCGTCACATAGGTGCCGCGAATGGTGATGCGGCCATCCTTTTCCATGATGATCACGGCCTTGCCACAGCGCAGTTCGATGCGTTCCTCGCCTGTGATTCTCACCCGTTCGCCGTCGCGGACGACATGAGGAGCTACAGATTTTCCCTTTGGTTCAACGATACGCCCGACAATTAGTGGCCGGCCTAGGTCGCCGTCCTCAAACAACAATGCGACCTCGGAGCCAATCATATCGGAATTCAGTTCAGCGAGACTACGAGCCGGAAGGGCCGTATCCTTCGGATTGCCCGGAAACACAACGAGCGGGCCACCTTCGCCGAAACCGAGAAAAATCCCGATTACGACGCCTTCGATTCGTTCGATGATCTTTGCCACCTGACGGTTTCCTCAGTTTTGTTTGATTTCCGAACCCTTCATGACAATGTCACCGGACGCTTTGGCGAATATCTTGCCGCTGCCGGTTATTGTTATGTCCTTTCCTTTGATGCCGATCGTTCCATCCTTCTTCATTATAATGGAGGCGTCGCCGCATTTGATCGTGATCTCGTCTCCGGCGTCTATGACCAGCTTCTTCCCGACACCAATCGAGCCGTCTTCGGCAATGGTAATCCCGCTGCCCTTTGCTATCTTGAGCGCGTGGGCTCCGCCGATATCGGTGATATCATCCGCGGCTACCTTGGCTGTCCGAGCCTTGCCGATCTCTGTTGATTGCCCACCGCCGATGTTGACGCTCTGGTTGCCAGTTATGTCGATGCCCTGGTTGGCTCCGATCTTCCAACTGTCGGAAGCGCCGATGTCGTGACTTTGGCCGAGACCCACGCTGACCGACCGTGTCGCCCCGATAGTGTTCATCTGCACCGCCCCGACGGTTCGGGTCTCGGCGGCGCCGACCGAATCGATACGAGCCGCGCCAACAGTGATTGTTTGAACTAATCCTACGGTCTGCGAATGGTTGGCATCGATATTCTCGGTCGAATTCGCCACAACGTGAATCGTCTCGTTCGATCCGACCGTCAGCGACCTGTTCACCCCCACCGTCTCGGTATCGTTGTTGCCGATATCCGTGGTCTGGTCGACGCCCACCTTGACCGTCTTGTTGTTGCCGACGTCCTCGTCGAGGTTGTGGCCGACGGAGTGCTTGGCGTCGTGGTCGATGCGGTCGGACTGGTCGTGCTGCACAAGCTTGGTGCGGTCGTTCTTGATCAGAAGGTTGTGGTCCTTCTGCGCCTGGAAATTGACCAGTTCGGAGCCGGCCTTGTCCTCGAACATCAGCTCGTTGTAGCCGCCGCCGCCTTTCGACGAGTCGGATTTCCAGCCGGATTGCGTGGCGCTGCCCGGCAGTCCGTAGGGCGGCATCTGCGAGGCGTTGTAGACCCGGCCGGTGATGATCGGCAGATCCGGGTCGCCTTCGATGAAGTCGACGATCACCTCCTGGCCGATGCGCGGGATCTGGATGAAACCCCAGCCGCTGCCGGCCCAGGTCTGCGAAACCCGCACGAAGCAGGAGCTGTTCTGGTCCTTCTTGCCGAGACGGTCCCAGTGGAACTGCACCTTCACCCGTGCATATTTGTCGGTGAATATTTCCTCGCCGGACGGGCCGACCACCGTCGCCGTCTGCGGGCCGCGCATGATCGGCCGTGTCGTGACCCGCGGCGGGCGATAGGCCAAGGCGGTCGGCGCCACGCCGAGGATCACCTTGAAGTTTTCGCTTTCGACATCGGCAAGGGCTCTGTAGCCCGGATCGAACAGCCTGTATTCGGCGCTGACCACCAGATACTCCTGGTTCTGGTCTTCGCGCGGAAAACCGTCCAGCTTGAACGTGCAGCCTGAATACAGGCCGCGCACGGTTCCAACCGCGGCGATGCGCTGGTGCACCGCCTGGATTTCCTCGCGCCGGATTGCCGCCAGGCTGTCGCCGCGGCCTACTTCGAGATGCGCGCCGGGCTGACGGTAATTTTCACCCGTAGCCAGCTTATGACTGAACGGCTGGGCCGATTTGGCCATCAGGTCGGCGCCCGGCTTTTTGAAGTCATAGTCGGTATGGACATAGGCGCCCGGCCGCACGGAGCTGCCCGGAATCCATTCGGTAATGTATTCGACATCGCGCCGGGAGCCCTGCCCCTCAAAGTGGTACGGCACTTTTTCATAGCCCGGCGCCGGCTTGAGCTTGTTCATGGCATCGGCGAGCACAAGCGTGTGCTTGCCCTCACCATGCTCGAAGAAATACAAGATGCCCTCGTGCTCGAGCAGCCGCTGCACGAAGTCGAGATCGGTCTCATCATATTGCACGCAATATTCGCGCGGCGGATAGGAACCTTGCAGGCGTTTCTCGAATTTTGCCGTGCTGTATTTCGAGAAAACCTCTTCGACGATTTCGATGACGCTCATGTTCTGGAAAATACGGCAGTCGGTAGTATTGCCGAGAAACCAGAGCCATGGCCTGACGACTGCTTCGTAATAGGCCAGTCGATCCTCGATCCGGGTGAGGCGAAACTCCGACACGATGCCGCTGAACCAGCGCTGGGGGTTGGCTTCACCTTCGATCGAGACGGGGCCACCCAGCATCTCCAGCGGATCGATATCGTGGCTGGGGCTCACGAACCCGACCGTATAGGCCAGACAACGACTGATCTCATCGCGCCCGACGAGATGTGTAAAGGTCAACAGTTCAGCGCCAACTGGCGTTTGCACAACCGTGGCACGTTGTTCATTTGGCATGGGTCGTGCCCCTCCTCGGCCTGGCGGCCAGCCCAGTGGATTTGCAAGATCCTAATCAGGAACTCGAAATCACATCAAACCCTGATGGTTGCCAGTCCATTTCGAGCGTACCACATGTTTGTTGTGCAGGCCAAAGCTGACCACGAATAGGACCGACTGGGATGCGAATATTGGGATTAGCCACGCTAAAAACATGGAGTATCCTGTCGGCAAGGCCGCCAGCGATCACACAGGCGATTTCGCATGTTAATCAGTCTGCAGATCAGCAACGTTGATGCCCTGCCCGCTGGCGTGTCGCCCGGCTACAGATCGCGTAATCGCAGCTTCAAAATCGGGCGCGAACATTGCGACTGGATCTTGCCCGACCCTGACAAGTTCATCTCCGGCCGGCATTGCCAGATCCGATACGAGGCAGGCGCGTTTTGGCTGCACGACATTTCGCGCAATGGCACTTTCATCAATGGATCGAGCCAACGCATCACCGGTCCGCGCCGGCTAGACCACGGCGACAGGCTCCTGGTCGGCCGCTATGTCATCCTTGTATCGATTGACGACGAGCACGCAACGCCAGGTCATCCGGAGGCTGACCGAGGTTCGACGCAACGACACATGCCGGTCGCGGCCGATCGGCTGCCCGATTCCGGAGGCGAGCCTTTTTTCAGTTCGGCAGAGCGATGGCTCGGGCAAGCGCCGCCATCGACATCGTCGCCGCCTGCAACCTTGCCTTCGACGACAGACGAGGTGCTGCGGGAAATTGCAATCGCCGCAGGCATTTCGCCGGAATTGTTCCAGTTGCGTGATCCGCATGAAGTCGCTGCCGAAATCGGCGCGGTGCTGCGCACGGTGGTCGAGCAACTGGCCATGCTGCTGAAGGCACGTGCGGCTGCAAAGACATTAGCCAAGAGCCCACACCGGACGATGATAAGCTCCGCTGAAAACAATCCTCTCAAATTTGTCCCAGGCACCGACGACATACTTGAAATCATGTTCGCGCGGCGCAGGGCCGGCTATCTCGATGCCAGGCACAGCGTCGAGGACGCATTCCGCGATCTCAAGGCGCACGAATTTGCCACCTATGCCGCCATGCAAGCAGCGCTCTCGCGACTGCTTGATGACCTTTCGCCGGAGGCGATCGGTAAAAAGCTCCCGCCGACATCGTTTACCTCGAAGAAGGCCCAAGCATGGGACGCGTTTGTCGGGACGTGGAGGAGCATGGAGGAACCACACGAAAACGGCATGCTTGATATATTCTTGGCCTATTTTGGCGAAGCGT
This sequence comes from Mesorhizobium sp. M0954, assembly GCF_040319155.1. Classification (NCBI taxonomy): domain Bacteria; kingdom Pseudomonadati; phylum Pseudomonadota; class Alphaproteobacteria; order Hyphomicrobiales; family Phyllobacteriaceae; genus Mesorhizobium; species Mesorhizobium sp. M0954. The sequence goes on from NZ_JAMYNR010000018.1 coordinate 35,218, forward strand.
ATGCAAAAGCTGACAAGCAAAAATAGACCGGCCCAACAGACTGCGGCGCTTTAGCAGACGAAGAAAAACGCATCGGCGCGCCGCATCATGTTCCAATCGACAACATCTGGGACTACGATCACATACGGCAGTTCGCCAAGCGGGTAAGCCTGATTGACCTGGGGGTCTGCGGCAAATGTCACATTGCGGCGCCATTGTTTCTTGTAGCTCCGGACCGCCTTGCCGGAAGGACCATTGCCTGCCCTATCCAGCCAGGAAAGATCTGGCGCCTCTCGCACGCGAGCGCGGACACTGCACGGCAGCGGCATATCGGCGATGAGCTCGAAGGACGATCCTTTCGGCCCGGTCCGCAAGACCGTCATCCGCACCAATCCACGACGCGGGCAGAATGCGAAACCAGCCGCAAACGAACCGATTGCGAAGACCGTCGCGCCCCCGCATGTCAAGGAATCGACAGTTTTCGATCCTGACATAGGTCGGCATATGCCGCCGGACTGGACATCCGGAACCATTCTTTATCAGGGAGCATCGTCCGGTACAGCGGTCAGAGCCGAGGCGGCCGGGTCAAGGCCGAGCATTCAGCAGGAGGTGCTGCTCGGCGCCGCAGACACGGTAAAATATTCGACGGCAAATCCGATCCTCGCTGGGTCAGCACCGTTGCTCGTCCTGTTCGGGCATCTCAGGCTCGTGCCGGTCGAAAGACAGGCGGCGCCATTGGCCCAACATATCGCCGAGGCGATGGAGAGGTTCGACTGGACGCTGGAGAAGTCAGGGGTTGCCGAAGAGGATGCGCGGATCGCGAAGTTTGCCCTTTGCGAAACGGCCGACGATCTTGTCGGCAACCTGCCTTGGGCCGGCGAGGACACCTGGGCACAGCACAGTATGCTGTCGCGGTTCTTTCACATCGAGCCCACCGGCGGCGGCTTTTACGAAGCACTGAACAAGGTGCTGGCCAATCCTGAGCCACACTTAGACCTGCTCGAGCTGATGCATGTCTGCCTATCCCTGGGATTTGAGGGCCAGTATCGTGGCCTGGCGCGCGACGATACCAGTCTCGAACCTGTGCGGCGCGACGTCTACGAGACGCTTCGCTACTTCAGGGCCCGCGCCGGAGAGGACATCTCCCCCCGCTGGCAAGGCATGGCCGCTATGATGGTGCCGTCTTCGACCCGCCTGCCGCTCTGGGGAGTTGCTGCAGCGGCGTCAGCCCTGGTGACGGCCGCGTTTTTCACGTTGCGGGCGTTCATGACCGATGAAGGCGATGCTGCAGCCAGACAATTGCTGGCGCTCAATCCCTCGACGACTGTGACGATCGAGCGCGCCAGTGTGGTACCCCCACTCGCCAAACCGGTGACAGCCGCCTCGCCTGCGGTGACCGGCCAGATCGACCGCATCCGCTCAGCACTGTCCACGCAAGTCGAGCTCGGCGGGATGACCATCGGCACAAAAGGCGACTTCATCGTAGTGGAGATCAACAATCAATTGTTGTTTCAGCCAGGGAAGACCGAAGTGAAGCCCGACTTTCTGCCACTGGCCACACAGATTGCCGCAGCCCTTGAGCACGAGCCAGGGCCAATCACGATCGTTGGCCACACGGATAATGTGAAACCACGGAAATCAAGCACGTTCAAATCGAATTTTGACCTTTCGGTCGCCCGCGCGAAGGCTGTTGAGACAATGATCGCCGCGAAGCTTAGCGATCCCTCGCGAGTAACCGCCGAGGGCAAGGGCGAAGATGAGCCAATTGCCGACAATGCGACGTCCGAGGGCCGCGCCAAGAACCGCCGTGTCGACGTGATGATCCTCAAGGAGGAAACGCTGTGAACACCGCCGGTGGGAAACGCCAATGATGCGTTGGCTGCCGCGGATATTCAGCACGGCCGCGTTGGCCGGTTTTGCGGCGGCGATCTGGTTTGCTGGACCTTTGATCCGCTTCGCCGATATCCGGCCGCTGGGACCTGTCTGGTTGCGTGCGACAATCATCGGCACGATCATGGCGACCGCGGCCCTCGTTTACGGAGTGCGCGCTTGGCATGTGAGAAAGGCGCAAAAAGCGCTCGAGACGGTCATTGCCCGCAACGACGGGCGCAATGACGATTCACCGGTGCTCGAGGCGCGCATGAGTGAGGCCATCGCAACACTCAAGCGGTCGAGCGGCAAGCGCAATTTCCTTTACGACATTCCCTGGTACATCGTCATTGGCCCGCCGGGCGCCGGCAAGACGACGGCACTGGTCAATTCGGGTCTGAATTTTCCGCTTGCCGGTTCAGGAGACGCCCAGCCGGTGGCCGGTGTTGGCGGCACCCGCTCCTGCGACTGGTGGTTTACCGAAAAGGCTGTGCTGATCGACACGGCGGGACGCTACACTACGCAGGATTCCAATGCTGGAAGCGACAGCAAGAGCTGGCTTGCGTTTTTGTCACTGCTCAAAAAACACCACACCAGACAACCGATCAACGGGGTTATCCTGGTCGTCAGCCTTGCCGATCTCATCAGCCTCGATGACCAGCAGCTTGACGCCCATGTCGTTGAAATACGCAGTCGCCTGAGGGAGATCCACGAGACGCTGAAAATCCAGTTTCCGGTGTACCTGCTGTTCACCAAGGCCGATCTTGTTGCCGGCTTCATGGATTATTTCGGCAGTTTCGAGGAGCCGCGCAGGCGCAAGGTCTGGGGCGCGACATTCCAGACCACGGACCGCAACAAGAACATGGCCGGTGAGGCTTCGGCCGAATTGGATGCACTGGCGATCCGCTTGGCGGACGAGATGCCTGATCGCCTGCAGGAAGAGCCTGACCCGGTCTCGCGCATATCGATCTTTGGCTTTCCGGCCCAGTTTTACGCGCTCAAGGGCCGAATTGCCAATTTCGTGACCAGCCTGTTCGATCCGGTCCGTAGCCAAGTGAACGTCAGCTTGCGTGGGCTCTACTTCTCGTCGGGGACCCAAGAGGGAACGCCGATCGATCAAGTGTTGGGCGCAATCGGCCGCAGTTTCGGCAACAATTCCCGCCCCCACCTGTCCGGGACCGGCAAGAGCTTCTTTTTGCACGATCTCCTGACTGATGTCATTTTCGCCGAATCCGGATGGGTTTCCTATGACCGAGCGAGCGAGAGGCGGGCAGCGGCCCTCAGATATGGCGGCTTTGGCATCATAGCCTTGATCACTGCAGCGGCCCTTGGCGCGCTCGGGATGAGCTTCATGGCCAACCGCTCGCTGATTTCCTCCACGACGCAGGCGACGAGCCAATATCGCGAGACAGCCGACGCTCTGCTCAAAAGCACGACGGTCACCGATGTCGACCTTGAAAACGTCATCGGGCCGCTCGACCAGTTGCGCAACATGCCGGCCGGTTTTGAAACCAGTGACTTACCGACCCCGATCGAGGAAACGGTCGGCCTTAGCCAGCGGGAAAGGCTTCTTTCGGCATCGACAACGGCCTACCGGCAAGCACTGGAACGAATGTTGCGGTCGCGTCTGCTTGTTCAGGCGGAGCGGACCGTCCAGGCGACGACGGCTGAGCCCGCCGCGCTCTACGAACCGCTCAAGATCTACCTGATGCTCGGCGGCAAGGCACCCAAGGTCGATGACGCATTGATCATCTCCTGGATGAAGCAGGATTGGGAACAGAACCGTTATCCAGGCGAGAGCAACCGCGAAGGACGTGCGCAGCTCGAAAAGCACCTGCGCGCCATGCTTGCGTTGGACGATGCCTATGATCCGGTTTTCGAACTCAACCAGCCGCTTGTGGAAGCCGCCCAACGTTCACTCGGGCGCATGAGCCTTACCGATCGTGCGTCCGCATTGATCAAGTCGGCGGTGTACGCGGCTGCGCTGGACGATTTTTCTGTTTCGCAAAAAGGCGGGCCGGAAGCGCAGCTTGTGTTCGAGCGCGTCGATGGCGGCGATCTGTCGAAGCTCCGTATTCCCGGTCTCTACACCTATGCCGGATTCAACAACTTTTATCTCGGACAGCTTTCGCGCATTGCGCAGACACTCGTCGACGACCAGTGGGTCCTGGGCGGTGGCGGCGAGCAAGGTGGGATCGATCAGGAGTTGCTCCAGCTCGGCCCCGAACTTCTCGACCGCTACGGCAAGGAGTTCGCAGCCGCGTGGAACAGCGTTCTCGATGGTTTGAAATTCAAAGCCATGCTGAACGACAAGCCGAACTATGTCGCGCTTTCCGCCGTTGCCTCACCAAGCTCGCCGATCGAACAGCTTTTTACCGCGATTGCCGAGGAAACAGCCCTGGCGCGCGACCCTGTCTCCGGCGATGACTCGGGCACTGGGGTGATAGCCGGCACCCTCATGCGCCAGTACCAGGATGTCGCGGACATGGCCAAGGGCCTGGCTCGCATCGGCATTCAAATTAGCTCCGCAAAGTCGCAAAGCCGTGCCGGTACGGGGTCCGCGAAATTTCAAAGCCAGAGCCCTGGGGCAAACATCGAAGCGCAGTTCAGGTCCTTCCAGGCTCTGGTAAGCGGTCCTTTTGGACACCGACCCATGGATGCGCTGACCCAGAATTTTCGCGACATCCACCAGAGTCTGCAACTGGCAACCGAGGGCCCCTTGCAGACGGAACGTGTCAACGCCAACCTGCAGCTGCAGATAGCCACCCTTCGCGCCAATGCATCGCGTCTGCCCAAGCAACTCGGCAGAATGGTCAACGCAACTGCAGACGAATTTGAGGGCAACGCGGCTGAAATTTCCTTGACGAATTTGAACGAGATGCTCGACCAGGCCGTGACGCAGCCCTGCGAGAAGGCGGTCAACGGCCGCTACCCCTTCGCCGGCGATGGTACCGAGGATATTGCGATGGCGGACTTCGCCAAGTTGTTCTCTCCAGGCGGCCTGATGGACCGGTTCTTCGCACAAAACCTTGCTTCCTTGATCGACATGAGCGGCCAGGACTGGAGCTGGAAACGGGATGCGCGCTTTGGGCGCGACCTGTCGAAGTCGACGCTGAAAAACTTTCAGCTGGCTGCTGAAATCCGCGGCGCATTTTTCCCGTCGGGTGGGTCAATGCCGTCGGTCAACCTGACCTTTACCCCGTTCTCGCTGAACGGTGATGCAGATACTGCGGTGCTCGACGTCGATGGCCAGATCGTCCAGAGCAATCAGGCGGGTAACACGCCAAGCACGGTGTCCTGGCCGAGCGGTGCGGCCTCGGCATCCGCCAGTCTGAGACTGATGCCGGAAATGCCGGGCCGCGAATCCGTTATCAGCTTCGAAGGGCCGTGGTCGCTCAAGAGGTTGCTGGACAAGGCGACGATCACCAGCAATGACGGCACTGTTGAGGCGCGCTTCGTAATCGGCGGACGCGACGTCAGCTACACGATCCAGACCGGTTCCGGACCCAGCCCCTTCTTCCTTCCCGCACTTTCCGCATTCAGCTGCCCGAAGGCGTTTTGAGAGGATTTGAGCCTCACCTGGTGCAACTAGGGCGCCAAAGCTGCTGCGATCCCGCGTCACGGGCTCAAAGCTAAATTTCGATACTTTAATATTCCAGCCTGTGGCAAAGTGGCAGCAGCGAGCGCCTGAAGGTGCGCCGCAGAGGACGCTTTGAGAAGCGCTTGGTGGCAAGGTGAGCGATGTCGCCCTTTCCTTTGAAAGCTTCGGCGTGAGCCACAATGGCTGTGTCCGTGAGCACAATGAAGACAACTATCTAGTCGAGCCACGAACCGGCCTGTGGGTGGTGGCCGACGGAATGGGTGGACATGAAGCCGGAGAGGTCGCTTCAGCCAGCATTGTCGATCATCTGGCCACGATCGGCATTGCCAGTTCCGCCCCGGATCTTCGTGCGCGCTTCGAAGACAGGCTGAGCCGCGCCAACGCCGAGATCCGCAGGATCTCCGAATCTCGCGGCATAACCATCGGCTCCACCGTTGCCGCCCTGTTGGCGATGGATGGGCGATTTGCCTGCCTGTGGGCGGGCGACAGCCGGGTTTATCTGGTCCGTGATGCCTCGATCTCGCAGATCTCGAGGGACCACACCGAAGTTCAGGAACTTCTCGATCGCGGCATGATCAGCGCAGCCGAGGCGCTCACCTGGCCGCGCCGCAATGTCATCACGCATGCCGTCGGCGTCAGCGACGAAATCGTCATCGATTTCCAGCAAGGCGAAATTATGCCGGGAGACATCTTCGTGTTGTGCACAGATGGGCTGACGGCGCATTTGACCGACGCCGAGATCGGGGCCGTGGTGGTGTCTGCGACGCCTCAGGCGGCTTGCGAAAATCTGCTGCAAATGGTGCTGGCGCGGGGCGGAACAGACAATGTCACCATTGTGCTGGTGAAGTTCGCAAACGGACACAACGGACACCCCCCCTACCCTGATCTGTCCAGAGCGGAGGGTTGAGGCTGATGAGCGCCGACGACAAGACGCGAATATCGCCGCAGCTGGCCAATACCGCCGTCGGCACGCAACTCAGCGGCATCTACGAACTTGACGAGCGGATCGCATTCGGTGGCATGGGCGAGGTCTACCGTGGCCACAACATCCAGACTGGCGACCACGTCGCGATCAAGATCGTCCTGCCCGAATTTGCCCGCGACCCGACGATCTTGTCCTTGTTCCGCAAGGAAGCGTCAATCCTCAATCACCTGTCGCATGATGCGGTCGTGCGATATCACGTCTTCACCATCGATCCAGGCATCGGCCGTCCCTACCTTGCCATGGAATTTGTCGACGGCGAGTCGCTGTACGACATGATGCGACGTGGCCCGATGCCGACTGAAGAGGTACGCAAGCTCTGCCATCGCCTCACGTCGGGTCTGAGCGCCGTGCATCAAGCGGGAGCAATTCACCGCGACCTCTCGCCCGACAACATCATCTTGCCAGGGGGTAGAGTCGACCACGCCAAGATCATCGATTTCGGTATTGCGCGATCGGCGACCGTCGGCGGGGAGACCCTGATCGGCGGAAAATTCGCGGGAAAGTACAACTACGTTTCGCCCGAACAGCTGGGGCTGTACAGCGGCGACGTCAGCGAGCAATCCGACATCTACAGCCTGGGGCTGGTGCTGGTTGCCGCTCTGCGCGGGAAGCCGATCGACATGAGCGGGTCGCAATTCGAGATCATCGAAAAGCGCCGGACCGTGCCCGACCTGTCCGACATCGAGGACGATTTTCGTAGCATTGTTGAAGCCATGCTGCAGCCGGATCCGCGAGACCGCCCGGTGAGCATGGCGGAAATCGCCAGAATGACGCGTGACGAGGACGAAGGGACAACGCCACCAACGTTCGTCCCGACCCGCGATCGGCCGGGTTTGCCACGAGCGGGGCAAACCCTTGCGCCTGAGTTCAAGGCCCAGCCTTCCTATGATTTGGGGCGTGACGCGCCTGTGACGGCAAGTTCAGGTGGGCAGCGCTTCGTCCCGCATGTCCGGCCTGCGCTGCTGTCCGAACCGCGGGCTTCAGCAGTCGCCAGCCCGCCACGCGCGGGCGCGCGGGGCGGGCCTGGAAAATCCACAAAGACCCGAACCATCGCGATTTCTGCCTTCGCGACGCTGGCTCTCGCCGCGGTTGCTGGCCTCTATGTCAGCGGTTTTATGACGCCTACCAAGCCGAGCGCAGGCACGACATCGTTGTCCGCCCCAGAACCATCAGAGCCCGCACCAGAGGCATCAAAGCCGGTCGCGACGGATAATGTTGCGAACGCTCCTAAGCCGCCAGAGTTAGCTCCACCCGCGCAGCCGCGAACGCAGACCACCGCATCGCCAACTAAAAATCAGGCAGAGGCGGCTGCGCCTCAAAAGCCGCAACCGCCAGAGTCGCCCAAGATACTCCCACAAACCGGGGAAGCCCCGAAGCCATCAGCTAGCGCAGCGCTGCCGCCGGCCGAAAACGTAGCGCCGGCAATTCAGCCCGATACCGCTGCCAACGCCAGCCCGACAACGCTTCCGCCGCAGGACAAGCTCGTTCCAGCTCCAACACCAGCCGAAAAAACGTCAACGCCGCAAGCGCCGCGGCCCGACGTCGCCGAGAGCCAAAAGCCGCAGCCGGCAGAGCTCGCCAAGATCCCCCTGCAAGCCAGGGAAACACCGAAATCGTCAGCAAGCGCGGCACAGCCGCCGGCCGAAAAAATGTCGCCGGCAGTTCAGCCCGACATCGCGGCCGGCGGCAGCCCGAAGACGCCTCCCCCGCTTAGCAAGATCGCTCCAATCGCTCCACCAGCCGAAAAAGCTTTAACGCCGCCAGCCCCTCAGCCCGATGTCGCGGTGAGCCAAAAGCCTGAACGACAGGCAAGCCAGCCGGCGGAGGCGAAATCGGCCGCGCCCTTTCCCGAGCCGGCTGCAGGCCAGGCGGATGCGATGAGCGCAAAGGGGCAGCAGGCCGACCAGCAAGCCGCCAGACAGCCAGACCAGGCCACGGTCGCCTTGAACGTGCCCAAGCCGGAAGTTCCTCCGGTCATCGACGACGTAGCGCAACGGGTCTCGTGGGTTCGCGACTTCAGCGGCGGCGACTGTTTCTATGCGGCCGTCACGTCGATAACCGACAAGACGGCGGCCATCGAAGGATTTGGAACGGCGGTTCATCCATTCGAACAAATGTTGACTGATTTCCAGGCAAAGTTCCACGTTGAACCGGACATAAGCGTGCGCCTCATCGAGCCGCCCCAGTGCGAAGTCACCAACTTCCTGCGCTTTCTGGGCCAGACTGCAGTCGTCAAGCCGCAGCTGGTTCTCGATCGAACATCGGTGCCGAACGGCACGCCGATCAGCGGCACGCTGGTGACGCATGGCGGGCTCATTTCCAGCGTGCTGTTGATCGACCACAAAGGCATGATGTTCAACCTCGACGACCGCATGGTCATACAGTCGGACAAGGCCACCTTCAGCATCCCGATCGGCCTCGGCGCCGCCGACAGGGCTGCAGGCAAGGCCGTACCGCAGATCATTATGGTGATCACCGGCCCCCAGGACATTCAGGCGGCTGCGTTCTCTACGCCAATGCCGGCCTCGCAACTGTTGCCCAAAATTCTCGAAGAAATCGAGACCAACGGGTCTCAGTTCTCGGCCAGTGCCAAATATTTCCGGCTCGGCGGGTAACATGGCCGCCCGATGGAACGCCACCGCTCGCCTTTGCCCCGCTCGTCTGACGGCCTGCCCATAAAGCAGCGCGATCGGTTTCGAGCGTTGCTTGTCTTGACAGGCCGCATGAGGCTTGCGGTCGTTTCGGGCGCGGCACTCCTGGCCGTGCTCTCATGCAATGAAGCGCGCGCCGAATTCACGGTCTGCAATCAGACACTCGACGTCGTCAACCTCGCTATCGGCCAGACAATCGACAATGCCGACCAGACCGATGGCTGGTGGACCATCGGCGCAAATCAGTGCGTGAACGTCATTCGCGAGGAACTGACGAACCGCTACATCTACATCTACGCCACGGACGTTTTTGGCCACGCGATCCTGACCGGGTCGACCGAAATGTGCATCGAGCGTCGACGGTTCTCGATACGCGGCATCGACGAGTGCTGGCAGCGCGGCCATATCGCGGCGCGATTTGTTGAAGTCGACACACTTGAACAGGTGCGGTGGACGTTTTTCCTGACCGGAAGCACTCCGTGACGCACGCGATCGACACCAGCTTCAAGGCGAAAAAGCAGGCGCGCGCCGCCCTTCGCCGGCGCACGCTTTGGCGCAGGCTTTTTGCCGGCTTCGCCTTGATTTTCCTGTGTTCGATCGCCGTCGGCTTCTACCTCACCGCGGACTATTGGTCATTTGGCGACGAAGACGAGGAGTTGCGCGCGGTAGAAGGAGCCGACGATGTGCCGGCCGATGCATCTGTCTACGTGCCTGCGATTATCGGCCTGGCGGGGGACCCTATGTGGATCACGCTCGCACCCGATAACGGCGCATCAACGAAAGGCCGCGTGATTCCGCGTCCGGCAGAACTCGACCCGGCAGGGGTTTCGCCACAGATCGAGATTTTGTCCGACGTCATGCTTAGCGCCAGCGAGAAATTCATGACCACCATACCGTCGACGCAGGAGGATTTTGCATTCTTCCAGGCGCAACGAAAGACGGCTCCAGCAGCCTCCAGCGATCTGCAGAACAATCTTCAGCCATTTCCTGCCCCGGATGAACCCGCGCCTGCTGCCGATCAACTGGCCGAAGCCGACGACCCGGAGGCCGGCTGGGGTGAAACAATCGATGCAGGCGATGCAGCTCTTCCGGCGTTCCACAAGACCCAGATCGAAAACAACACCAGCGTCGCAACTGTCACGAATGAATATCAGCGGTTCGAGGCCACCGAAGACACTTTCGTGAAGATCCTCAACAGTCGCAGTCTGGACAGCGTTGCGCTCGATGCGCATTTCTCCGCCGAGGACGCCAGGCTGGCAGGCGAGGCCCTGAAGGCGCTCTTTAGCCGGGACGGCCTGGAACCGGGTTATGTCGTTGCCCTGCGTGGATACCGACCCAACCGCGAGACGACAACAATGTCCCTCATGCAGGTGTCGATCTACGCCAAGAACGTTTTTGTCGGGACGCTGACGCGCGATGGCGCAGGCGTGTTCGTCTCGGGGGCTGATCCCTGGGTACGCGAAGATTTGTTCAACTACTCGGGTGCGCCGGAAGAAGGCGCACACAAAAGGCAGTATCGTCTGCTCGACGCGATTTACTCGACAGCGGCACGCAACAGCGTTCCGACCGGCGTGATCGGCGAAGCGATCATGTATCTGTCGAGAGGACAGGATCTGGACGCTTTCGCAAGCGAGGACCAGCGTCTTGTACTGATCTATTCGCAGACGCCGCGCGGCAAGGACGAAGGCGCCGGGCGGGTGCTATATGTGGGTGTCCAGGGCACGACAAAAAGTCTCGACTGTTTCGTCTTCCAGCAGGGCGATGGCCAGTTTGCATGCGTGACAGGCGACGATCAGGTCCGCTCGCTGACGGTCACCAACGGCATGGTCACACCGGTCAACGGGGTCTTGACCTCGACCTTCGGGCCGCGCAAGCATCCAATTCTAGGCACCGTTCGCATCCACAAGGGCGTCGATTGGGCGGCGCCGGTCGGCACGCCGATCGCAGCCGCCTTCGATGGCGAAATCAGCTTCCAGGGCGATGGGCGCGGCTACGGCAATCTGGTCAAGATTTCGCACGGAAACGGGCGCGAGACGCGCTACGCTCATATGCAGAAATTCGCAATCGAGGGCGGCGTCGGCACCAACGTGAAGGCTGGCGACATCATTGGCTATATCGGCACCACCGGCCTTTCGACCGGACCGCATTTGCATTTCGAACTCTATCAGAATGGCGCGGCGATCGACCCACTGGGCACCGTTACCGCGGTCGCTTCGGATCTTTCCGCCGTGGAAACGCTCACCGACCGTATCGTTCATGTCGAAAGTGGCGGCAGCGCCCGTGCCAAAAACCCAAATTCTTCAGCGACCGGCGCCGGCCAATTCATCACAAAGACCTGGATCCGGATGATGAACACTTACCGCCCCGAACTTGCACGCACACTCTCGACTGCCGACCTGCTCGCCCTGCGATACGACGCCACGATCTCGCGCGAGATGGTTCGCAATCTGGCGCGAGAAGGCGAAGCCTATCTTCGGGCGCGCGGCCACCAGATTACAGCCGGCCGGCTCTATCTCTGCCATTTTCTCGGCATGGAGGGCGCGCATCAGGTGCTGTCGGCATCGGGTTCGGCGCAATTGAGCGCCGTGCTCGGGTCAGCCGTCATTCAGGCCAATCCCTTTCTGACGGGCAAGACCGCCAGCTATGTCGCGGACTGGGCCGAAAGAAAGATGGGTCGGAAGCTGAGCCCAGCCACAACCACGGCGGGCCAGCAGACGACGACCACCACGGAGGTCCGGCAGACGTCGCCCGAGTTCGCAAAGTACAAACAGGCGATCACGGCGATGCTGAGCTCTGTTCAGAATGCGCTTTGAGCCTGTGCATGGCGCGGCAAATCGTAACCGCTTCGGTGCACGCAGACGACCGGTTTTCGGTCCAACGAGTGCTGTACTTCGACCTTGTTAGCAGATGTTTTTCTGGTCTGCGCACTATCGAACCGTGGCCAAGATCACGTACGCCACGGCGGTTGTATTCGTCACGTTCTGCAAGAATGGCCGGCTATTTTCGAGTAGAAGCGTCCGGCACCGAGAGAATTCAAGGCGATCGCTGATGCGGCCGATGGCGGTGCTGAGCCGAGCCTGCCCGGTTTCGACAATTTCAAGGTGAAGGAAACACCTGAACGCGAGGGCCGCAACCCGTCGACGGCCGCGACCATCAAGATCTCCGCCTCGAAGAAGCTGTCCTTCACCCCGGCTAAGGCCACCAACGGCTGATCCTTTGCCGGTATGTACCCTGACAGAAAGAGCCCCGCGGTCTACCTTGTGGGGATCAGGTGCAGTGTAGTCTTCCCGGCCTTCACCGCCGCCGCCGACAGCTTGCGGTCAAAGCTGGCAAGTTGGCCGCCATGCGCCTTGGCGAGCGCAAGAAGATAGGTATCGGTGACCTGTGCCGAGGTCAGGATTTTCGCCGCATCGATATCGCCGGAGCCAGCCAGGCTCACATCGTCGGACCAGAAGCTGTGCCCGTGCAGGGCTCGCAACTTGGTAACGATTTGCGCAACGATTGCGGGCGAGCCGGGAGAATTAGGATATTTTTGGTTTCCGACGATGCGCAGGACGCCGTTTTCGGTAATGGGGCAGGTAGCCCATGCGGCATGACCGGTCACTTCGAACCAGCCATGCGCGTCGTCATGGGCGACATGGCCAGGATCGATCAGCGCGATCAGCACATTGACGTCGAGCAGGAAGGTCACAGCAACTCGTCACGCAAGGCATTGACCGTCTCAAGCGTGACAGGAGGTGCATCCGGCCGAGGCGACAGCAGAGGTATCCCGTTGCGCTCGCCGCCGGCTTGCGGGCGGCGCAGCGAGCGCCGGGCGAGATCGGTGATGATCTCGCCCACGCTTCGGTCCTGCTGCCGGCCATGGCCTTGGCCGCGATCAGGACGTCGTCATCGATCGCCGACCGGCGCCGCATCCCTTGCGAGACCGGCGACATACGAAACATAGCCCGGCACCAGCGGCAGCATGCAGGGCGAAAGAAACGACACGATGCCCGTCGCGAAGGCGGCCAGCCCGCCGATATTCGAATTTCGGGCATTGGTCAGCACCACCCCATCGTTGGGTTCATGCTCATTATCGATCAGTTACCGAACGGTCGCTTCGCCGCTGTGGCGCGGCTGAGCATCGATAAGTTGAACACGCCCAAAGCCCAAAACTAACAGATCGCGGCGCGCGATGAGGACCAGGCGAATGCCAGCTCGGATTTTGCGGTGCGCACATCGGTCGGCGTTTCGGACCAGGTAAGCAAACAGCGGGCACCGAATTGACAGAAAGTGCGATCGGTCTTGACCGCGAAAGCCGCATCGACCTGCAACTGCGCATCGAGGGATTGGGCAACGAACTTGGCCGCATCGACGGAAACATAGGTCCGCAGACCGCCGGGCGATCGGCATCTGGCAAGCCAAGAATGGTCTTCCGCCGACCACCTATCTGCCGCGCGAGCAACTTGCATTCCTCGTGGTTCGGACAAATCCGACGATGGAAGCCGTGCGTGCCGGATATACTGCCGATCAAGCCCGTACGACGCAGCCGAAAAAGCAGGTTGCGCAGAAGGTCCGCACCCAGCGGCCGGTGGCGCAGAACCCCGCAAACAACAGCAGGTCGTTCAGAAACGGCGCTTCCGCAAGACCGTGGTGCGGCGGGACGATCCTCCGCCGCCCCAGGATAACGACTTCCTGACCAAGGCGTACGGATGCCGCCTGAAACTGTGCAGCAGTGCGTCAGGAACTGAGTGGCAAGCGCAGCGGCAGTCAGGCGAATAGGCTTGGAACGATCCCGGGCAGTTCTTGAGCACGCCGCCCACCACCACACCGGAGCCGAAGAGCAACGCTACTCGGCCTTTATACGCATTTCCACGCGGCGGTTGACGGCGTCGTATGGATTGGGGCTACGCGGATGCGCTTCGCCCAACCCGATCGCGTTGATGCGGTCAGCCTCGATGCCACTGGACGTGAGGAAGGACGTCACCGATTGCGCTCGTCGCTGCGACAGCCGCTCATTGTAGTGCGCCGGACCGGAAGCGTCGGTGTAGCCTTCGACGACGAAGTGGAAAGTACTGATCCGGCTGTCCTTCAGGGCCTTGGCATACTCCTCGAGTTCAGCGCGTGCGGTCGCGTCGAGTTCGGCCGAATCCAGCCCGAAATTGATCAGCATATCGAGACTGGATTTGTCGGCCGGCCCCTCTTTTGCCTTGGTCTTGCTCTTGCACTGCTCCTCCGTCCCGACACAAATCCCCCGAGACTTGCCGAGGTCGGCCGCGCCAGCAAAAAACTTGACGATGTCTTCTGATTTCTGGACAGGGTCGGCGGAAACATGGGTCGAGAAAGCCACGACCGCCAACACCAAGGGTGAACTGGCCCACCGCATAGCGGTTACTCCTGTTGAGCATCCGATATTACCAAGCGTGAATATACCAAATTCCCACGCATTTGTCTGTCAATAAACGCCGAGCCTGGCTGCGTCGGCCGATCTCCCGTCCCCACGAGTTGAGACTTGACCGGCGCCACGCCGGGGGCTTGAGTACGACTGGTCCTCGATGAAGGCGTGGCGTCATGGCCAATGGGCTCCGATTCAAAACGGCACGGGATCTTTTTGTGGCTTGTCCCGCTGTCGCCAGAGACATGAGAGCCCTTCCAACCGAGCAGCGTTCGATCGAGTTTTGCCGCGATCTCCTCGCCGGGCCCATTCCCGAAGAGGCGATCACGTTTTGTGCCTACCTGCTTCCTGATCGGGCTGCGGTCTGGTGGGCCCATGAATGCTTGGGGCATCTGAGCGAGCTGCTCGATAAGACAGATCAAGAGCTGCTCGCGCTTGTTCGCGACTGGGTCAGCGAACCGGACAGTCCCCGCCACCGCGCCGCAGTAAGCGAGGCTGCGGCAACCCCGCCGGCAACGCCGGGCGCCTGGATTGCCTTGGCTGCCGAATGGCGTGACAATGGTTTTGGCGTTGCCGGATCTGTCGTCGGCGCAGCCGCGCCAACGGCCTTGCAGCGACATCCTGCCGCCCATGCAGTCAATGCCGGTGTTCTAGCAGGGCTGGCGCGCGTCGCACTGGCGGACCGCTTTGCCGTTCTCTCCGCCTTTGTTGAAATGGGCCTGCAGTTGGCCGAGATCGAGGCGCAGCGCCAATCGGCTGATGCGTATTAGACCCGAACCATTCCAATAGAGGCAGCTCCATGGTCTTGATTGACCAGGGGTTTTCGAAGCGAAGGGCGCAGATCTCACTTGCAGCCGCCTTGCGCCCATTTGGCCAGCGCCACCTTGAAGCGTGTCCCAAGCGGATGTTGCAGGCGTAGAACGGAGACATCGTTGGCGGCGAAATTTTTCGCCTGTTCGCATAGCCGATCCTCACTCCACTCATGACAGCCGTTGCAGTGCTTGCCCTCCCACACCGCCTTATCGAGCCCTTCCACGGGAGTGAAGAGTGGTTTGCCTGTGATCAGCTCGGCGATACTCTTGCCGTCGATTGCTGGATCTCCGAAATCGACAGGTTGGTCGAAAAAGATCGGCTCGTCCGAAGCCAGTCTCGGGATTTTCTGACGCAGCACATTGAGCGCAAGCTGGGCATCGTCAGCGCCAGACGGATTTGCGGCGGCGTTGCGTCCATCCGAGCCGTCTTCCGCTTGTTGCGGAGCCGTCGCGTCGCCGACGATCAGCGGCGCGTTGAGATCGACTGTGTGCAAAACGACCTCGGTGGTCAGCGAGACATTGATCCACGGGCGCTGCTTGCCGGCGGTTGCTTTGAAAACATCGGCGGTGACCATGTTCATCGCGTCGGTGATGGAGATGTTCGAAGCCCCGATATGGGCAAGCAACGCGGACGTGAACGGCGAATGTTCGCTCGATCCGTCATAGGCGACCTGATTGGGACTGGTGGAAAAGGCGACCAGCGTACCCGCACCGCCATTCTCGATCGGGATTTCGGCAAGCCCGCTTCTCGCTCCCTTGACGCCGGCGGCCTTTGCCAACACTTCGGCCAGGGGATTGTCGCGACAGGCATCGAGGAAAATCAGTCTTATACTGGTCTCGCGCGACATTTGCCGCAAAACGAACTCGACAGGCACCGCCTCGAAATCAAGCGAGGTCTCGTCTTCCAATGCGGCATCGACCGGAAGCAGGTAGTTGCTGCCTGAAACCTGCAAACCGTGGCCGGCGTAAAAGAAAAGGGCAATGTCGGCGCCGCGAACCTGCTTTGCGAACTGCGCAATCGTCGTCTGGGTCTGCAATTTGGTCAGATCGAAACCGGAGACGACTTCAAAGTCCAACTTCGCAAGGCGATCGGCAACAGCCTGCGCGTCGCGGACCGGGTTGGTCAGCGCCGGCGCATGCTGGTACTGGGAGTTGCCAAGGACTAGAGCAACACGGCGTTCCGCATTGGCCGCCGTCAATGTCCATAATAGCGAGAGTGTCACCAGCCCGATCGCGCGCAGGGCACTGCCAAAACAGGCAATCAGATCGAAGCCCCACCGGAACAAGAGGTCCTTCCTCAGTTGACGAGCTTGGTGGCGGAAAACTCGATCCGCCGGTTGAGCGCCTTGTTCTTCGGCGTATCGTTGGTCGCAACGGGCCGCTCCTCGCCATACCCGGTTGCCGTGATCTGCGTTCGTGCAATACCCGCGGCAACAATGGCATCGGCAACGGCCTGGGCCCTGCGCTCCGACAGCAGCTTGTTGGTTACAGGCGAACCATCGGAATCGGTGTGGCCGGAAACCTCTACCTTCAGGCGGGGGCACTTGCCGACCACGCCAACCACCTCTGCCAGCAGCGGACGGCTTTGGTTGTCGAGCCGCGCGCTCGCCGACCGAAAGTAGATGGCCCCAGTGCGGGAGAGCACCGCGAACCGGTTGAGGCACTCCTCATCACTGAAATTCGCTTTCGCGGCATCGGTGGCGACGGGCCCGACGTCGGCAGTACTTGCAGCGATCGTCTGCACGGCCGCGGGCTTGCTGCCGCCGGCGTTGAAAACGAAATCGAAAGACACGGAAGCGGTCGGGACAATGTTGGTCACATTGGCGGCCTGCTGTAGCTTGTCGACATTCGGCAGCAGTCCGAAATCCTCGACATGTACGGCAACAGGCGTCTCCGAAGCGACGGAGACCATGCTGTCGCTGATCATGGTCACGACGATATTGGCCTCGAAATCCTTGTCGACCCCGTGCAGGTTGAGGCGGAATGGCAGCACTGCCTTGACCCTTCGCTTGGTCGCCAGGTCGGCAAATGCGCCAGGGTCAACTTTTGCGGTCAGTTCGGCGGACGGATACTTGAATGTCTCAAAGAAAAGGAACCGCATGCGGACATTGCGAAGGTCGACACCCGTGTCGACAGAGTTGAGGTCGAAGGTGATCTTGGCCTCACCCGTCGACGAAAGAGTGCCGGCTATGTTCCTGATCTTGTTGGTTTCGACGATCGTGTTCTTCTTGACCGACTGATAGGTGAGCACGGAGGCCGTCGGGTCGAGTGTCCAATTCGTCTGTGCATTCGCGCTTTCCAGCCCAGGCAATAACAGCACCGATAGCGCGACGAACAAGCCAAGGGTGTTTAGGGCTAACCAGCTTCTCGAGCCCGTTTTCCGCCAGTCTCCGACGACTTCGAACATTGAACCCCCACCAGGACAACAGCCTTCCGTGTCGCAATCACCACCATGCCGTGCCAAGGAGAGCATAGAACAATTGTCAAGGCTTGGCGAGCATCGGCCAATCGACCGCAATGGTGTAAATTCCGCTCAGGTCCCGGGCTGCGGAACTCCGGCAAAATGGTGTTGCGGGAACAAGCAGTCTTGTTGGCGAACAATGGAGCTGAGTGGAGAATATTCGCTGCGCTACCTGCCGCTGTCTTGAAGCCGGTCACGCTGGACCAGCCAAGCGAGGGAAACGCCCGGCTTACTCCATCCTGCTTCTCCCGCGGAATGCAGCTGGCGGCTCTTCGATTGAAGATTTCGACCATACGAAGCAGGCCGCGAAGCGCGTCCGGGCCTATTTGCAGGCACCTGCTCAAAGCCGCGACATGAGCCAGCCGCTAGCCCTTTATGTTCGACAGCAGTCTTTCAGCTTGCTGCCGCCGACCGTTTGAAAACGATGGTCACCTTCGTCCCTTTGTTGGGGCTGGACTCGACAGCTAACTGCGCCTTGGCGTTCTCGGTCAGCGATCGCGCGATCAGCGCTCCGAGCTTGCCTGGCTTGGGCCACACCTCGCCTTCCGGCAGGCCGATTCCGTCGTCCGCCACTATAACCCGGCAGCCGTCGCCATCGACGATGCTGTGCAGCGTTATCGTGCCGCCGTCGCGCCCCCGGAAGGCATGCTTTAGTGAATTGGTCAGCAATTCGTTCACGACCAGCCCCGCCGGCATGGCGACGTTTATTGACACCGGATATGTATCCACCTTCATATCCAGCCGGATCCCCTCGACTGCATGCGAGCTCATCACCGCGGACGCAATCTGGCTGAGATACACACCAAGATCGACCTCCTCTTTCGGCTCGTCGGCCGTTAGCGTCTGGTAGAGGATCGCCAAAGCGTCGACGCGACCGGCAAGCCGCTCAAACCGTCTCCGGTCGGCCTCGGTCGCGTTGCGGCTTTCCAGCCGGATCAGTGCGGTGATCATCTGCAGGTTGTTCTTCACCCGGTGCTGCAGTTCGCGCAGCAGTGTGTCTTTCTCGCTGACAAGCTCCTCCACCGAGCGCTCATCTCCCGCCTCGCCATGGGCCGATACGTCGACCAGCGCCACCAGCCGGAAGCACATCTTGCCGTTGTCGTCCTCGATCACGTTGGAATAAACGTCCACGATCGTCGGCTTATCTTCGTTGCGTTCCAGCCTGTAGGTGCCGACAAAATCGGTTTCCTCGACCACGGCCTCGGCAAGTGGCCGGTCCTTCTGCTCGTGGAGGCCTTTGCCCAAAAGGGCTGCCCAGTTTCCTCGTGTGAGCATAGCGGCCGTCAGGCCTGACAGTTTCTCGAATTCCGGGTTGGCGTAGACTACGCGCTCCTCAGCGGCCAGGTTCGCAACGGCAATGGCGATCGGCACCTGGTCAAGGAATTTTTTGAACTGTTCGCTTTCCAGTGCCGTTGCAAGCTCAGGTGTATCAAGCAACTGCTCGACCGCCTCGGCCTTTTCTGAATCCGGTGTCATTTGCGCGCCTGTTCCGTGCGGAGAATATCAACAATGCAGCGCGCCCGCCATCGCCAAAGCTGCATTTGACGCACCGCGTCATGCACCTGACAACAAGCTTGCGTCCTGCGCAACGGCCATACGTCTAAGATTGCGACCGGCCGAAGCAGAGCGGCTGGCGCCGGGTGCCACGCCTTGTGCCTTGAAGGGGTGATGCGGCCCCCGGGCAAGTGGCTCCGCTGAATATTAAACTTTTGGTAACCCTCCAAGCTCGAAGGCTAAATGGTAATGGCTCCTTTTGGTCTCAATAGGTGTTAGGCCCGATATCGAGGCGAGAAAGAGGAGAAAGGACCAAAATGGCCAACGTATTGAACGCCAAGGGTGTTCCACTCCCCTACAGCGGATCCTCCGTAAAGTGGTATTCGGCGACGAATTCCGGCCCGACACTTTATGGCAGCATCTACAACGACTCGATGTACGCCGACGGTAGCGTCACCGTCACGATGTACGGCGGCAAGGGCGATGACATCTATTATCTGTATTCATCCAAAAACAAAGCGGTCGAGCTGCCCAACGAGGGTGTCGACACCATATCGACATGGATGAGTTACAAGCTCCCGGCGAATTTCGAAAACCTGACGGTCACCGGCGACAAACACTATGCTTTCGGAAACGAGCTAAACAACATCGTTGCCGGCGACTCCGGCCAACAGACGCTCGACGGCTTGCAGGGGGATGACGTTCTCAAGGGCGGATCCGGGGCGGACATTTTCGTCGTGACCCCCGGCAACGGCAGTGACCGGATCCTCGATTTTGGCGTCGACGATACCGTGCGTGTCGGGAGTTACGGCTTCACCTCCTTCGAGGACGTGCACGCCAACATGGTTCAGTCGGGAGCGAACGTCCAACTTAATCTGTCCGATGACGAATTTCTCGTTTTCGCCAACAAGACCGTCGACCAGTTCACCCCAGGCCAGTTCGATCTGGCCCTGGACAGGTCGCATCTGGAACTCACCTTCTCGGACGAGTTCAACACGCTCAACCTGTGGAATGGCTCGAGCGGTACCTGGGACTCGAACTTCTGGTGGGGTGCCGCGAACGGCAGCTCGCTCACGAGCAACAAGGAGCTTGAATGGTATATCGACACCAACTACGCCCCGACGAGTTCGGTCAACCCGTTCAGTGTTGAGGACGGTGTTCTCACGATTACCGCGGCCCAGGCTCCCGCGGCAATCCAGCCCTACATAAACGATTACAAATACACGTCAGGTTTGCTGACGACCTATGAGTCCTTCGCACAAACCTACGGCTATTTCGAAATTCGGGCCGACATGCCCCAAAAGCAAGGTGCATGGCCGGCCTTCTGGCTTCTCCCGGCTGACGGCTCCTGGCCACCGGAACTGGACGTCGTGGAAATGCTCGGTCAGGATCCAAACAAGCTCATTCTGACAAGCCACTCCAACGAGACGGGAACTCATACGACAGTGTCCTCGACGGCCTATGCCGCCGATACCGAAGGGTTTCACACTTACGGAGTGCTGTGGACAAAAGACGAACTCGTCTGGTATTTCGACGACATCGAAGTTGCTCGTGCCGCAACGCCTTCCGATATGCACGACCCCATGTATATGCTGGTCGATCTGGCGGTTGGTGGCCTGGCGGGAGCGCCCGCCGACGGGCTTGCGACACCTGCGGAAATGCAGATCGACTACATCCACGCGTACGCGCTGAACGATTGGCATATCTAGGCGCAACACCTGACGGTGGCTGCGGTATGGAGACACCGAGCCTGATTGCGGGCACGATCCTTGCGCCGGGGACCGAACTGGAACCGATGTGAAGGCGATGTCGCATTCCCATTCGTCCGAGCCGCCACGAACAATCCTCGCTGCGGTTTTGGCTTCTTTCCGCCGCGCGTTCGCTGGAATTGCCCTGATGAGCGGCGTCGTCAATGTTCTGGCGCTGACCGGCTCGTTCTTCATGCTGCAGGTCTATGATCGGGTCGTACCCGGCCGCAGTGTGCCGACGCTTGTCGGGCTTGCCGTATTTGCCAGCATGCTGTTCATTTTCCAAGGGGTTCTTGAGCTTATCCGGTCGCGGTTGCTTGTGCGCATCGGGATGGCTTTGGATGCGCGATTGAGTGGGCAAGTCTATACCGCCCTTATGCGTTTGCCCTTGCGCACCAAGCTCCCAGGCGACGGCCTTCAGTCGTTGCGGGATCTTGACCAGGTGCGTTCGTTTCTGTCGAGCACTGGTCCGACTGCGCTTTTCGATCTGCCCTGGATGCCGCTGTATCTGGCAATATGCTTCCTGTTCCATCTCTGGATCGGCATGACGGCGCTGGCAGGCGCCATCATTCTCTCTAGCCTGACTGTGCTTGCCGAAGTTCGCACCAGGGAGCCTGCGACGAGGGCAAACAGCCAGGCGGCAGCGCGCAATACGCTTGCGGAGGCGACGCGTCGCAATGCAGAGGCTCTGCAGGCGATGGGCTTTGGCGCGCGCATCGCCGAGCGCTGGTCAAGCGTCAACGCCGACTTTCTCAACACGAACGCAAGAGCCAGCGATCTGGCTGGGACGCTCGGCACGATCTCGAAGATCCTGCGCATGATGCTGCAGTCGGGTATACTGGCGATCGGCGCCTATCTAGTCATTCATCAAGAAGCGACAGCCGGTATTATGATCGCCAGTTCGATTATGATGAGCCGGGCGCTCGCGCCGGTCGAACTGGCTATCGCCCACTGGAAGGGTTTCGTCAGTGCTCGCCAGGCATGGACCCGGCTGAGCCAGCTTTTGGCCCTGCTTCCTGAAACTGCCACGAGTGTCTCGCTGTCTGCACCTGTATCTTCTCTTGCGGTAGAAAGCATCTGCGTCACGCCACCCGGCGAGCGTCGTGTGGTTGTGCAGGACGTCGGGTTCGCGCTAGAAAGGGGTGCCGGCCTTGGCATCGTCGGACCGAGCGCGTCTGGAAAATCATCGCTTGTCCGAGCAATAGCCGGGATATGGCTTCCAGCCCGCGGGACCGTCAGGCTGGACGGAGCAACGCTCGACCAGTGGTCGCCGCAAGAGCTGGGCAACCATGTCGGCTATCTGCCGCAGGATGTGCAACTGTTCGATGGCACCATTGCCGAGAACATCGCACGCTTCGAACCTCAAGCCTCTTCGGACAAGATACTGGCGGCTGCGCGCGCGGCCGGCGTTCATGACCTTGTCGTCCATCTGCCGGAAGGCTACGAAACGCGGATCGGCGAGGCCGGATCGGCGCTTTCGGCGGGCCAGCGACAGCGGGTTGCGCTCGCACGGGCCCTTTATGGCGATCCGTTCCTGGTTATCTTGGACGAGCCCAATTCCAACCTCGATTCCGAAGGGGAGGCCGCGCTGGCGGCTGCAATTGAGGGCGTGCGGGCGCGAGGCGGCATTGCTGTCGTCGTCGCCCATCGGCCGAGCGCCCTAGCAAGCCTGGATCAGGTACTCGTCATGGCCAACGGCCGTGTCCAGGCGTTTGGCCCCAAGAATGAGGTCTTGAGCAAGGTAACCCGTTCGGGCGGCGTTCCCCTGAAGGTCGTCTCCGGCCCTGAGGAGGCGACACACTGATGACCCAACACGCGGCATCCGCGATCGACCGGACCATCCGACGCTATCTGTTCGGCGGTGTCGCGGTCTGCATGCTCCTGGTTGGTGGGGCGGGAAGCCTGGCCGCGGTCACGGAGCTTTCTGGAGCCGTCATTGCTTCGGGAAGGCTGGTCGTCGATTCCAGCGTTAAAAAGGTGCAGCATCCAACGGGTGGCGTGGTCGGTCAGATCCTCGTGCGAGAAGGCGACGCCGTGAAGGCGGGCCAGGTTTTGATACGTCTCGATGAAACCGTGACCCGGGCCGATTTAGCCATGGTCGCCAAGAGCCTGGACGAATTCGAGGCCCGTCTGGGCCGCCTCGAAGCCGAGCGCGATGGCACTGACACCATCGCCTTCCCGTCTTCGCTGACGTCGCGGCAGGACGATCCTGAGATCCGGCGTGCGATGGCCGGCGAGCAGTCCTTGTTCGAATTTCGTCGCCAGGCACGCGCTGGCCAGAAGGCTCAGTTGAGAGAGCGCATTGCTCAGCTCGCCGAAGAAGTCGCCGGCTTGAGCGAGCAAAGGGATGCTAAAAGCCAGGAAATCAAATTGATCGGGCTTGAGCTCGACGGCATGCGCAAGCTCTGGGAACGCAAGCTGGTTTCAATCGATCGCATAACGACACTTGAGCGTGACGCAGTCCGGCTTGAAGGCGAACATGGGAAGCTGACTGCGGCAATCGCGCAATCGAAGGGCCATACATCCGAAATCCGCTTGCAGATCATTCAGATCGGCCAGGATTTGCGCAGCGAGGTGGCAACCGAGCTCCGTGACGTCCAGGCAAAGCTCGCCGAGTTGGTCGAGCAAAAGGTCTCGGCCGAAGATCAGCTCAAGCGTATCGATATACGCAGCCCGCAAACTGGCGTGGTCCATCAGCTTGGCGTGCATACGGTCGGCGGCGTCATATCCGCGGGAGAGCTCATCATGCAGATTGTCCCTGTGACAGACGATCTGACGGTCGAGGCGCGTGTGGCACCGCAAGACATCGATCAGCTGATGCCAAGGCAGAGCGCAACGTTGCGACTTTCGGCCTTCAACCAGCGGATAACGCCAGAGCTGAATGGTGTCGTCAGTGAGATCTCCCCCGATCTCAGCATCGATGAGCGAAACGGCGCGAGCTTCTATACTGTGCGTGTCAGCCTGCCGCGCACAAAGCTTACAAGGCTGAAGGGCCTGACCTTGTCGCCCGGTATGCCTGTCGAGGTGTTCTTCTCGACCGGCAGCCGCACAATGCTGTCTTACCTCGTAAAACCTCTGGCAGATCAAATCCAACGGGCGTTCAGGGAGGATTGAGTTCGCGTGACGGACTCGGCCATAACCCATGCCGTGCTTAGAGCGTGACGATTTTAGGTTGCGGCATACTCGGCCTCGGTGAAGGAGTTGGCGCATTCCTTTGATGTGAGAGTGTCGTGGATTTTCCCGATGCTCGCAGACGGCGTCGGTGTTGCGTCTGGCGGCCGTTCTCAGCAGGTGTTTGGTTTGGCGAGGAGCATCTCGATCGGATCAGGTCTGGCGAGTATTTCGGCAGGAAGAAGAGCTTGGCGCCGGCGTTGCTGACGGCGTGCCGGACGGCCTTGTCGATGAGGACGATGTCGCCCGGCTTGAGGGTCGGCAAGAGCACCTTCTCGACATAGAGCCGGAAGCCATTGATCGGCCCGTCTGTGAGCATGGGGCGGCCCGGTCCACTGCGCCCGCCGACGCGCCAAGTCGGGCCGATCTTGCGCGCCCCGCTGGATGATGACGAACGGCTATCGACATCTTCTTCGTTGTCGCTCCAACCGTCGGCTGGTGCACTGCCGGTGAGAGCCTAAGGTTCCTGGACGGTACGCGCGCACCGGGCAAGCCCGCCCCCGCATCCCCCATGCATCCCCCATGCCCGGTGCAAAGGCGCTCCGATCGGTCCCGCCGTCCTGGCAGTACGGCGGGACTTTTTGCGATAGGCCTTGGAACCCGCGGTGAAGGCCAGCAACTTCTTCCCCCTCACACGATTGCTGCCAGGTCGGCGGCCCCGAAGCCGGCGTCTCCTAGTTTCAGCCTGCTTTGTCGCAGATGGCGCTAAGTACGGCCCGCTCCTGGTACCTCGTCCAAGAGATCTGGACCGTTGCCCGCGGGCATCTGGCCGTCGGGCGTAAGCTTGTCCACCGCGTCGGGCAATTCTCTTGTGAGCCGGTCGAGAAGTTCCTCATGGGACAATCCGGTTTGCTCAGCCAGATCGCTCAATGTTTGCGGGTCGATTGCTTTCTCAACCTGATCGCGCTGAACGGGCCGGTTTGATCCTTTACTTACCCACGAATCGACCTGATCGCCCGCACCCGCATTTCTGAGACGGTCCAGGATGTCGCCGAGACCGCCAGTGGAGCCAGCGCTAGCGTTGGGATTTGTCGATTTCCTACCAGCGATCAACTCGCCGATCTTGTCCCTATTCTTGTAGGCAAGCAGGCCAAGCAACGCTATGGCGACCTTTCCTATATCAAGGCTCATTTCGCATCTCCTTCTATAAGGAAGAGACAAGGCATGCGGCTTTGAAA
Organism: Mesorhizobium sp. M0954; assembly: GCF_040319155.1. NCBI lineage: Bacteria > Pseudomonadati > Pseudomonadota > Alphaproteobacteria > Hyphomicrobiales > Phyllobacteriaceae > Mesorhizobium > Mesorhizobium sp. M0954. The sequence goes on from NZ_JAMYNR010000018.1 coordinate 60,541, forward strand.
GGTTCCATGGTTATGCTGCTGGGCCGATATTCGATTCGGTTTTTAGCCGGACGATTGCGGCTTCTCGGCTCGTTCTGGCTAGCCTTCAGCATCCGTGCCTCCGCAGAGTCAGCTGGCAGCTCGCGTCGTCTCTCCGGAGGCTTTCTACATTCCGTCACCGATCGTGAGCGACACGCTCATTCAAAATCTTGCATTAGAAACTTCGAAGATAAATGCAGCGGAAAACACTGTTGGCGCCATGGACAAGAACGATGGCGACACAATCGTCCTGGTTGGCTTCCGAGCCGCCTGCCCGGGGACTCGTGATCCGAGCAGATAGGCGACAAGGATTTCGAGAGAGACCGACGGCAAAATGGGCTGGACGATAATGGTCACGAAAGCCAGGTGAGATCACAATCTTGGCGAGGAACAGGAGGACGCCGCCCTCGACAGCCAACCATCCGTGGTTCCGTTGCTCCTGGTCTATGTGCTCTCGATGTTGGGACTGATCGGTACGCGCTCGCTCCTTCGTAATTTCTACGACGCCCGCTCACTTCGGCTCGCGCGGCTCTTCAGTATTCAGGCCTCGCGCAGCAATGATGCATGGTCGGTGCCGATCATCGATCTGCTCGCGCGCCTGCGCCTGCGTAATGCCGGTTTCATCGGCTAAGACTTGGGCCTGCCTCTCCTTCAGTCGCTCGCGGGCGGACATGTCTTTTCCCATGTTGAAAGCCTGCCAAGTTTATGTTCGGCCCCTTGGAAAACAATGATTGGCAAAGCGACTTGTTCGTTGAGCATTGAACTGCCCGCGCCGCACAAAGTCTAACTCGGCTCATCGGGCTGGCAGTTGTTCAACAAACGTGCACTGCTGCTGAATATGAAAAAGCCGCTGGTCCTTGTCGCTGAGGATGAGCATGATCGCGTCCGATCTGGAAGTGAACCTTCGCGAGGCCGGTCTTACAGCCGCTCTGGCATCAACCTGTGAGGAGACTCAAGGTGGTTGGCAGAGGAACGTCCGGATGTGGCGGGCCCCAGCGTCCGACGAGAGTGAGCCTTATGTTCCAATCAACGGAACCGTGACGGTTGTCGCATAATTAATTGGATACCGGTCGAAATACGGGAATTCGATCACGAACGCATATTGGGCGGTCAGATGTGCCATGCGAAAGCCGCCGATGGGGGCGTCGATTGCTATTGTTACATCGACGTCTTTCAATCCCAAATCCAGTAATTTTTCCGTGGCAATGGCTTGGATCTGGGCCTGCGTCAGCGAGTTCTTCATTTGCAGCGCACGTGACGACGTTTCCAGCGTGTACCGAACACTCGACATAGCATTCAGAGCCCAGCCGAATGCAAAGATGCCGATCAAAAGCATTATCAGAAAAGGCGCGATCAGCGCGAACTCTAATGCAGCTCCGCCTGATGCATCCCCCGTGAAAGCTCTCGACTTAGCGGACACGAATCACCTGTTGATGACTGAGTTCGCGCGAGAGGGAAAACGCGCCAAAACTGAAGGGCGGTGACCAGGTGGCTGTCGCCTGTATTACGAGGAAGACCGAGGGGGCTTTCAAAGCGTCGCACAGGACCGATGGATCGGCCACGATGTTCCCGCACATGTATTTCCGGCTCACTGCCACCTGCGCGCCATCAGGATGGTTTTCCCAGCTCGAAAGAGCGACAGCTTGGATGGTCGTATCCTCGACTGCTCCTTGCATCACGAGGTTCGCCGCGGTTTTGACGCCTGCACGCATCGACAATGCGCTCGAGACAAAAGACCAGCCGTCGATGATGCCAAGAAGTACCAGGCAAAGGATGGGCAGAACCAGCGCAAACTCTACCGCGGCAACACCCGAATCACTCCGGAACATCCGGACTTGTAGCCAATCCACGAAAACTACTCGACAAGCTGAACGGTTTGCGTGGCCGGAATGTCTCGCATTCCAAGGCTCGTGCAATCCTGATTGACGTTCGCGTTGCCGGACCACTGCACGGTACTGGCGACGACCTGAGTGCAACCACCTTTGCCCGAGAAATTGCCGAGATAATTGACATCCTGTGTTGGAAAATACAAAGCGCCGGTCAAAAGCGAATCTGCCGTGCCATTAAACGTGTTCGATCCAGTCAGGTTAGCTTTGTCGCCATAGAACAGCACACCTGAATAGGTGCCCGACGTCGGTGCGCTGAGCTTGACGGTCGCCGTGCCGTTCATGCTAACGCCGGAGGTACCGGCCAGATAAATGACGACACCCTCGCCAGAAATATTTGCATTCGAGTTCGCTTTGAAATCACCGCCTTGAAGGACGTATACCCCGGGCGAGAGCGTTACATTGCCGCTCAAGCTGAGTCCCCTGCAGTATGTTCCAGGTTGCAACGCCGACTGATTGCTGTTTTGACAGGGGTTCGTGGCCGGTGGCGCCGGCAAGTCGGCAAAAGGATCGGCAGCGGGCAACGCCTGGGTTATCGGGCTGGCGCACACGGTCGTCACGGGGTTGCTCAACGAAACACCGCCTGCCGATACCAGGCAATCGACCTGCAGGCTTGCCGATCCTTGAAGCTTGATGGCGTCCGCAGCTATCGAATTCGACATCACGACGCAGCCGGTCAGTTTGAGGTTCGAACTGCCGGAAAAGAGCGCCGCTTTCGGAGCGGAATGATTGAGCGCCGTAAGGCAGGCCTTTGAACCATCGATGATAAGAGACACGGCTCTTGCCTGTGCGCCAACCGCATTTTGCGTGAATATCGATGTAAAAAACCGATCGAGGGTCTGATGAACGATGACCTCGACAGCCTTTTTCGCGACATTCGGACCGGAGGACGGGGGCGTGAAGATTTCGATTGTGCCTGTTGAGGGGTCCCAGCCATTCGTTGTCGCCGACAGTGTCGCGGCGGAGACAATCGTTGGCTTGTCGGATCCAGAAACCTTTTCCAAAGCGCCAGCATAGGCTGCCGCGTCTGCCACCGCCTGCAATTTCAGGCTGCTATAATACCAGTAGGATGTCTCGATACCGAGACCCGCTGCACCGACGACAATCGGCAATGACAGGGCAAAAATAGTAGCAACGTTACCGCTCTCGCCTGTTTGTCGCAGACGGCTAACAGACCGCCTCAAGATACGGGCACCCCATTCCATGGAAATATTTAAGCCAAGATGAATGAAGGAACGACTAAGGATTTCACTCCATTTGCTATGGTCACTCTTTAGCCCCGACCTGCACAAAGTCCGGCGACCAGCTGCTCGGCGTTGAGCGAGCTGGCAAGCCGGCATTCGCCCTCGTGGGTGAGATCCGCACCCGAGCGATCCGCGCGCGGCTACGGAAGCCGGGCCAGGAGCATGCCGGGCCGCCGCCAAAGCGGCATGAAGCGCCCAGCCACCCAATGGGCCAAGCCGGGGCTGATTGGCCCCGTAAAGCATCTGCACAGCGAAGAGGGGCTACGCAACGCCTCGCTGCTGGACTTCTGGGATCAGGATCAGGGTGACACCGGCCATGCCGCGCTTGACCCTTAGGCAAAGCCGCCTAGGCTTAGCGCAAAGCAGAGTTGAGTTGTCGCAACGCCCCCTGGGCGGCCGACAGCCTGTGTTTTTCGAAGATTGCTAGCTTCTGCTGATAAGTGATCCGCACCTTGGCGTTGCACCCGTGGCATCTGAAGTGCGCGATCGTTCTTAGTGCAGAGCCTTTCCTTACTGCCGGATAGGAGCAATCCGGACAATTGAATGTGAGCGCAACATTAGACAAGTCTTTGGCTAAACCCATTTTCAGATCGTGTCCCAGGATGTGGTGGAGCTGACGGCTTGGTCGCCGCGCTCTCCGGCATGGGGGCCGGGATGATCAGCGTGCCACCGCTGGCAGGCTGATGAGCGGATCATCGCTCATTTGGGTGGTGGTTTCCAGTGTCATGTATCTGGCTTGGACGGCCCATTCGTCGTTCTGCTCAAAGAAGGAGCGCGCGTACGAGGTGGACGATAGCGTCGTCGTTGGGCAAGATGCCGACGACCTCGGTCCGCCGCTTAATCTCGCCGTTGAGCCGCTCAATCACGCGCAGAGATTCCTCAACTGATGCTCGACTGGCGGCAACTTGCTCGCCAGCCGAGTTGAGTTCAGGCGGTGGTCGGGGGAGACTGGCCAGCCACACACTGGTGATTCCAACCTGTGCCGATGTGCCAATCAGCAACCTTCGTCGGTCTTTTTCACCTGGCCTGGCGCGGCGGTGTTGGCTGCCGTGTCCTGCTGACCTGGCGCCGCCTGCTGAGCGCTGCCAGTCTGCTGGCCGGGCGCGCAGTCTCTGGCCGAGTTCGGATTTGTGGTGCCGCTGGTGGTGGTCGTGTCGGTGCCCTGATCGCCGGACATGTTGGTCCCGCTGCTCGTCGTGCCGGTGCCCTGATCCGTCGTGCTGGGCATGGTTGTGGTGGTCGAGGTTCCGCTCGAAGTTCCGCTCGTCGTCTGGGCAAAGGAAAGCCCGGCCGACACCGCCAGCACGGCCGAAGCCAAAAGGATGCGTTTCATCTTCTTTCTCCTGTCTGAATGCGCGGGATGCGCCTGGCAAATTGAACAGGCAGACAGAAGGAGTGTTCCCCGGTGAAGTTCAACTTTTGTAACTCTGGTCGTAGGTCAGCCTTAGGATGGCCGGCGTATATTAGAGGCCTCTTGAAGAAGACACTGCCCGCACCAGAATCCATGGCATGGCTCGGAGAATAGGCATTGGTGACCAGGTGGCGATTACGGCCAGGGTTCTGACGCGGGTAACAGAGGACCGCGTAAGGGTCTCGATCCCAGGTTACGACTTCCCACATTCCATCATCGACAACACCAAGGTGAACGGAGGCCAGCAAATCAACCTGAAAGGCGAGGTCACGCGCATCGACCAGGACACCGTGACTATCGACCTCGGGCCGCTGGTCACGGTCGACCGTGACAAGGTCCGGCTAATGGAGAAATATCGGCCGCCAAAACGACGAAAGGCACTTGTCGTTGCCCCGGATTAGAACCGACAACATCGCGACAGGCTATGAGGGCAGGCCGCATGACGGGCCGGTAGAGGACGAGTCGAAGCACTTGGTCTACTGCCCAGTCTGCGGCCAAACGTTCGACGCGCGCGATCTTGGACAGGTGTTCCACCACGCTGAGCCGCAGCACGAGCCGCTTCCGGTCGAGCAATAGTCCAGCTAGTTGAGCTCCGGCGGCAGACCGACGTTGAGACCCTTCAGCGCGCCACCGACGTACGTTGGATGAGAAAAGGGTGCTGCGTGCACCGCGCCTTCCCCGCGCGCCGATGTTCCACCTGGACCGCAAAAAAGTCCCGCCGCACTGCCAGAACGGCGGGACCGATCAAACGCTTTGCACCAGGCGGGGGGATGCGGGGTGGGCTTGCCAAGTGAGCGCGGACCGTAACCAACCCTAAGCGCAACGGCGGCAACGCGTCCACCAACCGCCGGTTGGAGCGACAGGACGATTGAAGCCGCCGGCAGGTCAGGTCATCCCGGGTCGCTATCGCTCGCAACCAGACGGTAGCGGAAATTGTTGCGGATGTGGTCGTTGAAATAGCGGCCCTTGGCGAACGCGGCCCGGAACGCGGCAAAGGTTTCCGGCGGTACCCCCTCAAACTCGTACCGCTTGCTGCTGGCGACGAACCACACCGAGAGGGTCCTTCTATCCAGATCATATTCCATCTTGCGGATCGAAGTAGATGGCATGAGCACCACAGGCCGAGGCCCGCGCCCTTGCGGGGAGCGCGGGCCGATCGGGATACCGATCTGCAGCAATACCTGGAGGGGAGGAATGGCTGCGTGCACCGAACTTGCGCGGCGGTCCCGTGTTCCAACCAGGATACACAAAAAGCTAGCCGCACCTTTCGGCATCATGCGGACGTTGGATTTCTGAGAAAGCGGGAGCGTCAATACCAACTTCTGGCGATGGAATTTTCCCGTGAGATAGGCACGCTCCACGGCGAAAGGAGTGCCCCGCCATGGCCGTCCTCGCCTATAACCTTGCCAATGACATCAAAGGATCGTGGAGGGTCGTCTTCGTGCCGGACGAACTGCATCTGTATGTGGAATTCAGCCAGCCAGACGCCGACACAAACCCGGCTGATTGGATGAGCGTTGATGATTTCCTTGCATGGCGGCCGAAAGGCGCACTCCACGAGCGAGCGCGCGACAGCTTGGTTTCGCTCATTTGCAAGGCGCTGACACGGCGATGAGACACGGCAAACCCGCACCGAGATCGAGTGCGAGCGCCGCGAGTGGGCCTAGGGCCCCACAAGCCAGTGCCACCCCGCCGCCGGCAAACCGCGGCGGGCGAGTGCCTCGGGGACACGATGGTAGATTGCTAATGCGTTCGCGCGTGTGGCCTTAAGTCGCAAACTATTGGCTTCAGAAGCAGGGCGTAGGGCTTCATTGATGGTGCTACCAACACCATATGGTGACCCATAGCCCTCCAAAACGAGAGAAGCTCGTCCCGACGGGTCGCACTGCGGCCGTCAGCTGGTAATTGCTACGAACTAGGAAACCATCATGCCTGAAAATCCTGAAAATATCAGACCAACTTCGAGAGACGTCCCCCTCATTCAGCTAGGCCTCTATCAGTGCCGCTTCCCGGTGAGCGAAGACGCTTCTGTACCTGGCGGTTATCGTTTTTGTGCTGGGCCAACTTCGCCGGATCGCGTCTACTGCGATCACCACCACAACATTGTGACCGCCGTGGACCCTCGTCGAGCCCGTTCGGGTCTTCACCTCGCTCAACGACGCGCCGCGTAAGCCTGACTGGCGGCGGCCTCCCGGCCAGGCGCTATGCGCTCCAAGGCCTTGGCTACGACCTTGCCGTCGGCTCGGTCTGGCCCATCCTGCCTTATGCCGTCTTCGCCGATGTATCCCCGTCGCCCGATTGAGAACGACGACTTCTCGCCGAGCCCTTCAGCTCGCTAATCGCACAAACGCGTCGGCTCCAAAGGTTTGTCTGTCAGCACATCTTCAATGTGCCCGCGCCTGAAGCCCCAACATCTTCTGCGACCAAACCGCGTACCTGGCACCGCCGATCGGTTGCTGCGGCGGATTTTTGCTGTTCGCAGCTGAACAATGCCTATCAACCTTGTCATCGCACCTAATCGCACGTAGCGGCCGTTCGAATTCTCATCGCTCGGCGCGATGTTTGGTCCGTCTGCCCAGAAGAGCGGAGCAAGCCATTGACACCCACGAAGTTGCTGATTGGGCAGATCGCTGTCGTATTCGCAATTGTCATTCTTGGCGTGTGGACTGCAACCCAATGGTGCGCCTACATGCTCTCCTATCAGCCGCCACTGGGCGCGCCATGGTTTGTGACAGTCGGCTGGCCGATCTACCAGCCGTGGAAACTGTTCGAATGGTGGTTCCAATTTGACGCCTATGCGCCTGAAGTCTTCGACAAGGCTGGCATACTTGCCGGAGCCAGCGGGTTCCTGGGCTGTGCCGCCGCGATAGCTGGGTCCCTCTGGCGCGCACGGCAGCGGGGGTTGGTCACCACCTATGGGTCCTCACGATGGGCCATGAAGCTGGAGATCGAGAAGGCGGGGCTGTTTCAGCCGGCCGGCGTTTTCCTTGGCGGACTGAATTATCGCTATCTGCGCCATGACGGACCAGAACACGTCATGGCCTTTGCGCCGACACGTTCGGGCAAGGGCGTCGGACTCGTTGTTCCAACCCTTCTTTCCTGGACCGGCTCGGCCGTCATTCACGACATCAAAGGCGAGAACTGGCAGCTGACCTCTGGCTGGAGGTCGAAGTTCTCGCACTGTCTCTTGTTCAATCCGACCGATCCGAGATCGGCGCGGTACAACCCGCTGCTGGAAGTGCGCAAAGGTCCAGATGAGGTCCGCGACGTTCAGAACATCGCCGACATTCTCGTCGATCCGGAAGGCGCGCTGGAGCGGCGGAACCATTGGGAGAAGACCAGTCATTCACTCCTGGTTGGCGCCATCTTGCACGTGCTCTACGCCGAAGAGGAAAAGACACTCGCCCGTGTCGCCACCTTCCTGTCGGACCCGCAACGCTCATTCGCTGCGACACTGCAGCGGATGATGACCACAAACCACCTCGGCACGGTGGACAAGCCTCAGGTCCATCCGGTCGTGGCCTCGGCGGCTCGTGAGGTGCTGAACAAGTCAGAGAACGAGCGCTCAGGCGTTCTCTCGACCGCCATGTCGTTTCTCGGGCTCTATCGAGATCCAACGGTTGCCGCGGCAACATCGGCCTGCGACTGGCGCATTGCCGACCTTGTGGATGCCGAGCGACCGATGTCGCTGTATCTGGTCGTGCCGCCGTCGGATATCTCGCGCACTAAGCCCCTGGTGCGATTGGTGCTCAATCAAATCGGCCGGCGGCTGACCGAGCGCCTGGAAGGTGACCCGAAGAAGAGCCGTAAGCACCAACTTCTCATGATGCTCGATGAATTTCCGGCGCTGGGACGGCTCGATTTCTTCGAGACCGCGCTGGCCTTCATGGCGGGTTACGGCATCCGCGCCTATCTCATCGCGCAATCGTTGAACCAAATCTCCAAGGCCTATGGCGAGAACAACGCCATTCTCGACAATTGCCATGTGCGGATTGCCTTTTCCTCAAATGACGAGCGCACGGCCAAACGCATCTCGGACGCGCTCGGTACCGCGACGGAACTCAGATCGATGCGCAACTATGCCGGCCATCGGTTGGCGCCCTGGTTGTCCCACGTCATGGTAAGCCGCCAAGAGACCGCTCGCCCCCTGCTGACGCCGGGTGAGGTGATGCAGTTGCCGCAGGCTGACGAACTAATCCTGGTTTCGGGATTGCCGCCGATTCGCGCCAAGAAGTTGCGTTATTACCAGGATCCGAATTTCACGGAGCGAGTGCTGCCTTCGCCGGTGCTGCGCGACGGTGCCTACGCGGATCGGCCCACGTCGCGCCCGGACGATTGGAGTGGACAGGTGCGCGGCGTGGATCGGCGTCTTGCTGGCGATGACGACAGTGCCGGCGCGGCAATCGAAGACGGAGGTGTCCAGCAGCAGCGCCATCCGGGCCTGCGCGAAGAACGGACCCTCGTCGTCCAGGAGCCTGATCAGGGCGATCTGTTCACGCCCGCAGACGATGACTGCGAGACGCTCGCCGACAAGCGCGTCATGGATCGGATTTCCACCGCCGCACGTGCGTACGGCCTCAACGAGGGAATGGGCGACGACAAGGACATCGTGCCCGGCTTCTGAACGGCGCGCCATACGCGGGCGCATCTCAGCGTAGATAACGGCCGTAAGCGATTTCGAGGATCTCGACGATGCTCGTTCCCGTCGCCGGTGCATCAGCGCCGGTCAGAGGGAACGAGCAGCATGAAGCCCCACCGCATTCGTCACCAGTTTTTGCTTGAACCCGAGTTGAGCCAGAAGCTGGAGAACCTCAGCCGCAATCCATCGACCACCAAATCGGCCATTGTGGCGCACGCGGTCGAGACCTTTATCGAGCGGCGTGGGGAGAATGAACTCGACCAGCGCTACGGCAAGAGGCTCGACCGTCTTTCCCGCGACCTCGGACATGTCAGGCGCGATGTCGAGATGATCCTGGAGAGCCTGGCGCTCTTCATCCGCTTTTCGATCACGCTTCATGCTCACACGCCGGTGCCGGACAGGGCCACGCAAGCGATTGCCCAGGAGCGCTTCGACAAATTCGTCGAACAGGTCGGCCGCCAAATCGCTTCCGGGAAACGGTCACTTGGCACCGACGATCGCAGGGGAGGGGAAGGATGAGTTCTCATCCGGAAGCCGACCATCGCCGCCGCGTCATGCTGCGCACCGCCATGGGTCCGGCGATCACCGAAGCCCTTGCCGATCCGACCGTCATTGAGGTGATGGTCAATCCCGACGGTGCGCTGCGGCTCGACCGGTTGGGTGAAGGCCGGGTCGACACCGGCGTGCACATGCATCCTTCTGAGGCCGAACGCATCATCCGCCTGGTCGCCTCCCACGTGCGCGCCGAGGCGCATGCTGACAATCCGATTGTCAGCGCCGAATTGCCATCGGGCGAGCGCTTCGAGGGTCTGCTGCCGCCTGTCGTGCTGGGGCCATGCTTCGCCATCCGAAAGCCTGCGGCGAAACTCTACACGTTGGCCGACTATGTCGCCGACCGGGTCATGCTGCCGCTGCAGGCCGATGCGCTGCAGAAGGCGGTCCGCGAGCGGCGCAACATCCTGGTCGCCGGCGGCACGTCGTCGGGCAAGACAACACTTGCCAATGCGCTGCTGGCACAAGCCGCCGATTGCGACGAGCGGGTGATCCTGATCGAGGACACGCGCGAACTGCAATGCGCGGCGAAGGATTGCGTTGCCTTGAGGACGAGGCGGGGGTCGGTCACGCTCGCCGATCTCGTGCGCTCGACCCTGCGGCTCAGACCCGACCGCATCATCGTGGGCGAAGTCAGGGGCGCGGAAGCCCTGGACATGCTGAAGGCATGGAACACCGGGCATCCCGGCGGCATCGCGACGGTTCACGCCAATTCGGCGCGCTCCGCTCTCTACCGTATCGAGCAGCTCGCCCAGGAAGCCGTCGTCACCGTTCCCCGCCGCCTCATCGCTGATGCGGTAGATCTGATCGTCTTCATCGCTGGGCGCGGATCCTCGCGCCGCATTGACGCGATCGCTGAGGTCACCGGTCTCGACAGCAGCGGTGATTACGCCGTCACCCCGCTCACGCTTCCGCAACTCCAGCAGTTTTGAAAGGTCACCTCATGCTCAAGAAGCTTCGCTTCCTTTCGTCCACCGCGCTCGCGTTTCTTCTCACCCTCCCGGCCCACGCAGCGGGCTCCGGCATGCCTTGGGAACAGCCGCTGCAGCAGATCCTTGAGTCGGTGCAGGGACCGGTCGCCAAGATCGTCGCGGTGATCATCATCATCACCACCGGCCTGACCCTTGCTTTCGGTGACACGGCAGGCGGTTTTCGCCGGCTGATCCAGATTGTCTTCGGCCTGTCGATCGCCTTCGCGGCATCGAGCTTCTTTCTCTCCTTCTTCTCCTTCGGCGGCGGGGCACTCGTCTGATGGCCACCGGAGAGCAGCATGTCGAGGGTTTCGAAGTCCCCGTTCACAGGGCATTGACTGAGCCGATCCTGCTGGGCGGCGCGCCGCGAGCGGTGGCGATCCTCAACGGCACGGTGGCCGCGGCAATAGGCCTTGGCCTGCAGCAGTGGATCGCCGGACTGGCGCTCTGGATCGCCGGCCACACCCTCGCGGTCTTTGCCGCTCGCCGCGATCCGGACTTCGCCAGCGTGCTTGTCCGTCATCTTCGCCTGAAGGGGTGGCTTGCATGCTGAACCTTTCGGAGTATCGCGGCAAAGCCGATCGGCTTGCCGACCATCTGCCCTGGGCCGCTTTGGTCGCGCCCGGCATCGTGCTCAATAAAGACAGTAGCTTCCAGCGAACCTTCCGGTTCCGTGGCCCCGACCTTGAAAGCGCGACCGAAGCCGAGTTGGTCGGCATCTGCGCACGAGCCAACAATGCGCTACGAAGGTTGGGCTCCGGATGGGGGTTGTTTTTCGAGGCCGAGCGCGTTGAAGCGCTGGGCTATCCGAGCTCGGCTTTTCCCGATGCTGCCTCATGGCTGGTCGATGAGGAAAGGCGCGCGGCCTTCGAGGGCAAGGTCGCGCACTTCGAGAGTCGCTATCATCTAACCTTGGTCTTCATGCCGGCGCCAGATGGCCAGGCGCGGGCGGAAAGCGCACTGGTCGACTCGCATCACTCGGGAGGGGCTAGAGACTGGCGCCAGGAGCTGGCGTGGTTTCGCGACGAGACCGACCGCGTCCTGGATTTGCTGTCCGGGTTCATGCCGGAAGTGCGCGCCCTCGATGATGCCGAGACGCTAACCTATCTGCACGGCACAATCTCGACCTACCGCCATCCGGTCGCCATGCCGGAAACGCCAATGTATCTCGACGGTGTTCTGGTTGACGCGCCGCTTACCGGCGGCCTGGAGCCGATGCTGGGTGAGCAGCATCTGTGCACCCTCACCATCCTTGGTTTCCCGAACGTCACCCGGCCAGGGATCCTCGACGCGCTCAACCATCAGGATTTCGCCTACCGCTGGATGACGCGCTTCATCCCGCTCGACAAGACGGAAGCCACAAAGACACTGACCCGGTTGCGCCGTCAGTGGTTTGCCAAGCGCAAATCGGTCGCAGCCATCCTGCGCGAGGTCGTGACCAACGAACCCGTCCCTCTCGTCGATAGTGACGCCGACAACAAGGCGCTCGATGCGGATGTCGCCCTTCAGGCATTGGGCGGCGATCACGTCGGCTTCGGCTATCTCACCACAACGGTGACGGTATGGGACCAGGACCGACAGGCCGCCGCGGAAAAGCTCCGAGCGGTTGAGCGCATAGTCAATGGGCTCGGCTTCACCACGATCCGTGAAAGCATCAATGCGGTCGAGGCGTGGCTCGGCTCGTTGCCCGGTCATGTCTACGCTAACGTTCGCCAGCCGCTCGTTCACACGCTGAATCTTGCCCATGTCATGCCGCTGTCGTCGGCGTGGGCCGGTCCGGTGGATAACGAGCATCTCACCAACGTGACTGGGACCGAATCCCCGCCGCTTCTCTTCGCAGAGACCAACGGGTCGACACCGTTTCGGGTTTCCACCCACGTTGGCGATGTCGGCCACATGCTGGTCGTTGGGCCGACGGGTGCCGGCAAGTCGGTTCTGCTTGCGCTAGTCGCTCTGCAGTTTCGACGCTATGCCGGGGCGCAGGTCTATGTCTTCGACAAGGGCAATTCGGCTCGTGCGGCAACACTGGCCATGGGCGGAGAACACCACGCGCTGGGCGCGGATGGTGCGCTTGCCTTCCAGCCACTGAGCAATATCGGCGACCAGACTACTCGCAGCTGGGCGGCGGAATGGATCGCCGGCCTCATCGCCCATGAGAATGTCACCGTAACGCCTGAGGTGAAGGAGGCGATCTGGTCGGCCCTGACCAGCCTTGCCACCGCGCCGGCGCAGGAACGCACGCTCACTGGACTGTCGGTCCTGCTTCAGTCCAATGCGCTGAAATCCGCGTTGATGCCGTACACGCTCGATGGCCCGTTCGGGCGTCTGCTCGATGCCGATGAAGATCGGCTGGCTTTGTCGGATGTGCAGTGTTTCGAGACCGAAGAGCTGATGCACCAGGAAGGCGCCGTGCTGCCGGTGCTCACCTATCTCTTCCATCGCCTCGAGGAGCGGTTCGACGGCCGGCCAACACTGCTCATGCTCGACGAGGCCTGGGTCTATCTCGACAACCCGCTCTTTGCCGCCCGCATCCGCGAATGGCTGAAGGTGCTGCGAAAGAAGAACGTCTCCGTCATTTTCGCCACGCAGTCACTTGCAGACATCGCTGCCTCGTCGATCGCGCCGGCAATCATCGAGAGCTGCCCACAGCGCATTTTTCTTCCCAATGACCGTGCCGTGGAACCGCAGGTGCGGGCAGCCTATGAGTGCTTCGGCCTGAACGAGCGGCAAATCGAATTGGTCGCCCGTGCCACACCGAAGCGCCAGTATTATCTGCAGTCGCGCCGCGGCAACCGCCTCTTCGAGCTCGGGCTCGGCCCGATCGCTCTTGCGCTCTGCGGCGCCTCTGATCCGGCCACGCAAGCTTTGATCGACAGCGTCCTGTCAGAGCACGGGCAGGACAGCTTTGCCTCCCGGTTCCTGAGTGCGCGCGGCCTCGATTGGGCTGCCGAGCTTCTCCAGCAATTCCCTCAACCAGACAAGGAGCAATCGTCATGATGCGGCGCCGCCTTCTCACCAGCCTGATCACCGTTTCCCTGATCGCAAAACCGATGGCCGACTACGTCCAGCCGGCCCACGCCCTGATCGTGTTCGATCCGTCGAATTATGCGCAGAACGTGCTGACAGCGGCACGTTCCCTGGAGCAGATAAACAACCAGATCCAGTCGCTTCAGAACCAGGCGACCATGCTGCAGAACATGGCGCGCAACCTTCAGCGCCTGGATTTTTCTTCCGTCGGCCAGCTCACAGGTTCGCTCCAACGGATCGACGGCCTGATGACCCAGGCCAGCGGCCTGAGCTTCGATCTCGACAAGCTTCAGAACCAGTGGCGTGTGCAATATCCGGAAAGCTACGACGCCACAATCAAGGTCAGCGATGTGGCGAGCGCCGCGCGCGAGCGCTGGCAAAACGCCATGCAGGCGTTCCGCCAAACCATGAGCGCGCAGTCGCAGATCGTGGAGAACGTGCGGGCCGACGGCGACCTGCTTACCGATCTCGTCAACCGCAGTCAGGGCGCGGCAGGTGCCCTTGAGGCAAGCCAGGCCACCAATCAGCTGATCGCGCTTTCGACCAAGCAGCAGATCCAGATTCAGACGCTGCTCGCGACCCAGTTCCGGGCTGAAGCCGAAGATGCTGCCCGCAAGGCGCAGTCCGAGGAAGCCGCCCGCGAGACGACGAAGCGTTTCCTGGGCACCGGTACGGCCTATCCCGGCAACTGATCAGCAGTTCTTCAAGACAACGAGGAAGGCGGCGACATGAATGACCTCGGCGTCATTGATCGCTTCATGGAGACTTTTACCCGCTATATTGATAGCGGGTTCGGTCTGCTTTCGGGCGACGTCGCCTTTCTCACCACCATCCTGATCGGCATCGACATCACGCTGGCAGGCCTGGTCTGGGCGTTCGGCGGCGAGCCCAATGTTCTTGGCCGGCTTGTCCGAAAAGTGCTCTATGTCGGCGCCTTCGCCTTCATCCTGAACAATTTTAAGAACCTCGCCGACATCATCTACCATTCCTTTGCCGGCCTCGGCATCAACGCATCGGCCGGCAATCTGTCCGCCGACAGTCTCCTGCGGCCAGGCCGCATTGCCGCGGCCGGCTTCGAGGGCGCCTGGCCGCTGCTCAATCAAGCGAGCCAGCTAGTCGGCTTCCCCGAGATTTTTGGCAACGCGCTGACCATCTTCGTGCTGCTTCTCGCCTGGTTCCTGGTCCTCATCGCCTTCTTCATCCTTTCCATCCAGCTTTTCATCACCATCCTGGAGTTCAAACTCACCACATTGGCCGGCTTTGTTCTGGTGCCCTTCGCGCTCTGGAACCGCTCGGCGTTTCTGGCCGAGCGCGTGCTCGGCAATGTGATCTCGTCGGGCATTAAGGTGATGGTGCTTGCCGTCATCGTCGGCATCGGCTCCACGCTCTTCGGCGAGTTCGCTTCCGCCCTGCAAGGCAAGGAGCCGGACTTGGCCGCGGCCATGTCACAGGTACTGGGCGCGTTGGCGCTGCTTGGGCTCGGCATTTTCGGACCGGGAATTGCCTCGGGTCTTGTTTCCGGCGCGCCGCAGCTTGGCGCGGGAGCCGCACTCGGAACCACCGCGGCGGCCGCCGGATCAACGCTCGTTGCCGGAGGTGCGGCGCTTGCCGGCGCGCGCATGGCAACCGGCGGCGGTCTCGCCGCCGTTCGAGCCGGCACGGCCATGGGATCGGCTGCTTCCACAGCTTGGCAGATGAGGCGTGCAACATCGCCCGAGTCCGGCCTCTCCGGCGTAGCTGCTGGACTGCAGGGCGTTGCCGGCGCAGCTGGCGGCGCCGCGATTCGGGGAATGCGATCTGCAACAGAACCATTCCGGCGCAGCGCCGATGCCGGCCGCGATGCCGCCTGGACCGCGACGGCCGGCACGCCGACCGCATCAACGACCGGAAACCCTGCCGCGTCAGGTGCCGATGCCGCGCCGGCGTGGGCGAGGCGCTTGCGTTCCGAACAGACCGCGCGCGCCCATCGCCACGCCGCCACGCAGGCCGTCCGCGATGGCGATCGGGGTGGAAGCGGCGCCAACCCCTCTCTCAACGATAAGGAAGACTAGATGCTCTTCAAGCGACCTGTTCAGCGTTACGGGAAGACGCCCCACCCCGTCACACCATACCAGAAGGCCGCCCAACTTTGGGACGAGCGCATCGGCACTGCGCGCGTGCAGGCAAGGAACTGGCGCCTGATGGCCTTTGGCTGCCTCGCTCTGACCACCGGGCTCTCTGGTGGACTCTTGTGGCAGTCGATGCAGGGCCGCGTCGTGCCCTATGTCGTCGAGGTTGATCGTTTCGGCGAGGCGCGCGCCGTCGCTCCAGCAATCCGGGACTACGAGCCCACCGATGCCCAGATCGCCTGGCATCTCGGCCGCTTCATCCAGAATGTCCGCTCTGTTTCCACCGATGCGGTGCTGGTGCGGCAGAATTGGCTCTCGGCCTACGACTTTGCCACCGACCGCGGAGCCCTCTTTCTCAACGAGTACGCTAAGGCCAACGACCCGTTCGGCAAGATCGGCACGCGCAGCGTCTCGGTGCAGGTGACGAGCGTGGTTCGAGCGTCCGACAGCTCCTTTCAAGTCAAATGGACCGAGCAGGTCTTTGAGCGCGGCAGCCTCGCCAGCACAACGCGTTGGACCGGGATCCTCACCATTGTGATCCGGCCGCCGAACAATACCGATCAGCTGCGCAAAAACCCGCTCGGCGTCTTCATCAATGCCATCGACTGGTCGCGCGAGCTCGACAGTGCCGCGCAGACTTCCGTTCCCCCAAAGGAGCCCGCCAATGATAAATAGACTCTCGTCGCTCCGCACTGCGCTGGTCCTGTCGACGTCGGCTGCGGTCATCTCCGCCTGTGCCTCGAAGCCGGTGCCGCCACCTCAGATTTCCTATGATGCTGCCAAGTTCCAACCGGCGGCAATCGAGAAGGCGCCGGAGAAGCCCGTCAAAGTCGTGGAAGTGCCGAAACCGCTACCGCTGCCCGGCCAGTTGCAGCCCGAGCCGGGCAAGGCTGCTGAAGACAGGCGCTCGCCTGAAGAACGTGTCGCCGATGCCAACAAGGCGGCGACGCAGCAACCCACCAAATATGGCTATGTGAATGCGGTGCAGGTTTACCCCTTTGCCGAAGGCGCGCTCTACCAGCTCTATGCCGCACCGGAGCGCGTCAGCGATATCGCTCTGCAGTCAGGCGAGAAACTCCAATCCGTGTCGGCCGGCGATACAGTGCGCTGGGTAATTGGCGATACCGTCAGTGGCTCCGGCGATGACCAGCGCACCCATGTGCTGGTGAAGCCCTTCGCGCCAGGACTTGCCACCAATCTGGTGATCACCACGGACCGGCGAAGCTATCACTTGCAGCTTCAAAGCACGGATAAGACCGCCATGGCGGCAATCTCCTGGACCTACAGCGAGGACCAGATTATCGCGCTACGCCGGCGCGATGCGCAGGCCGAGGCTGCTATGCCAGTGGCGTCGAATGTGGCTCTCGAAAATATTCGCTTCCGCTATTCGATTACCGGCGACATGCCGCCCTGGAGGCCGACGCGCGCGTTCGATGATGGCAGCAAGGTCTACATCGAGTTTCCGCGCCGCATCGATCAGGGCGAGGCCCCGCCGCTCTTCATCGTCGGTGCTGACGGGGACAACCAGCTCGTCAACTACCGCATACGCGGCAACTATTACATTGTCGATCGCCTCTTCGCCGCGGCCGAACTGCGCCTCGGCGCCAAGCAGCAGCAGGTGGTGCGCATCACGAGGACCGACGGCAGGCAAGCGCCGTGGCGGAAATTGCTCTTTTCGCGTTCCAGCAGGTGAGGGACGGCCCATGACGGATACTTCCCGCTCCGATGCTCCACCGAAACTCGATCCAGAACAGCTGCAGCTGCGGGCCTCGCCTCGCCGCGCTGTGCGCTTCAAGCGCAGCATTATTGTCGCCATTGCTGCTGTTGGTTCCGGCGCCGTTCTAGGCGTCACCATGATGGCGCTGCAGGGACCGGCGCTGCGCATCAAAGAGCAGGCTGAAGAGCTTTACAACACTGAGCGGAAGCCAACCGCGGAGGCAATTGAAAGGCTGCCTAAGGACTATTCCGGGATCAAGCCCAAGCCTCCGGTGCTTGGACCACCGCTGCCCGGCGACCTCGGCCGCCCCCTCCTTGAGCACCAACGCCAGCTGGGCATCGCGCCGGGCCAGGAGGTTTCGGCGGAGGAGCAGCGCCTTGCACAGCAGGCGATCGAGGCGCGCGAATCGCAAGTCTTCTTCCGGATCGAAAATCGACCCCGGCAAGCAGATGCCGCCGGCAACGGGCAGGGCGGGCGTCCACCCTTTGAGGCAACGGCTCCACAATCCGATGCCGCACGCGATTCAGCTTCCGTTGCACCGGCCGAGGGCGACCAAAACAATCAACAGCGCAAGCTCGATTTTGTCGGCCAGCGGAACACAAGTGGAATCTACAATCTGCATGCACTGCAGACGCCGGCTTCGCCCTATCAGCTGATGGCCGGCAGCGTCATCGCAGCGAGCCTGATCACTGGCATCAATTCCGACTTGCCCGGCCTCGTCGTCGCACAGGTCACCGAGAATGTGCACGACACAGTCACCGGCAGCACCTTGCTCATTCCGCAAGGCTCTCGCCTGATTGGCACCTATGACAGCGTTGTTGCCTATGGACAAAGGCGCGCGCTGCTGGTCTGGCAACGGATACTGCTGCCCGACGGCTCTTCGATCGAAATCGACAATCTGCCGGCGACGGACACCGCCGGCTATGCCGGGCTTGAGGACAAGGTGGATTTCCACACCTGGCAGCTGATCAAAGGCGTTGCGCTGGCCACGTTGCTAGGGGTCGGCACGGAGCTGAGCCTCGGGGAAGAGGAAAGCGACCTGGTCAAAGCAATCCGCGAATCCGCTCAGCAGAACGTCAGTCGAGCTGGCCAGCGCATCACCGAGAAGAACCTCAATATTCAGCCCACGATCACCGTCCGCCCTGGTTGGCCACTGCGCGCCATCGTGCACAAGGATCTTGTGCTACGGCCGTACCCGAATTGACTGGAGTCATCATGACCAATCTGAAACTCGGCAAACTTCCGGATCGGACACCTTCGAAGATCACCATAAGCGTAAGTGCAGACCTGAACCAAGCACTGAAGGACTATGCGGCGCTTTATCGTCAGACCTATGGCGAGTCCGAATCGGTAGCGGAACTGATCCCGTTCATGCTGGCGGAGTTCCTGGAAAGCGATCGAGCGTTTGCCAAGGCCAGAAAGGAAGGGCTCCCTGTCGTCGACATGTCAGAGAAATCGCGGCGGCAGGCAATTTCAGGGTCCGAATAAGTGACAGCGACCAGTGAATCCGAGGGGGCACCTTTCTAGGCGGGCAAATGCATTGAAGCAATTTGCCGGCGGCAAGCCGAAACATAGGGCACAATAGACGAGCTGATCTGCCCCGAACCAATGCCGGCTCTGCGCCCAAATCGGTCATTGGCGTTTGCGCTAGAGCACGTCCTGTTTAATCCGGTTCATATCCTGCGGCTTTGAAGTAGTTGGCGCATTCGGCTGGGGTGAAGAGGTCGACGACCGCGCCGACCGCGTCCCAGAGAGCCTTGATGGTTCTCTCGGCCTTTGCTCGCAGCAGCGCCTTGAGTTTGGCGAAGGCGTTCTCAATCGGATTGAAGTCGGGACTGTAGGGCGGCAAGTAGAGCAGGCTCGCACCTGCGGCCTCAATCGCGTCGCGCACGCCGGCGGCCTTGTGGGCGGGCAGGTTGTCCATGACGACTACGTCGCCCTCCGACAATGTCGGGACCAGCACCTGCTCGACATAGGCCAGGAACACGTTGCCGTTCATGGCGCCGTCGTAGACGAAGGGCGCAGTCATGCCCGTCAGCCGCAGCGCTCCGGTGAAGGTCGTGGTCTTCCAGTGGCCATGCGGCACGCCGGCCCGGCAGCGCTCGCCGCGCGGCGCTCTTCCACGCAGGCGGGCCATCTTTGTGGAGAGGCCAGTCTCATCGATGAACACGAGCTTCGCCGGATCAAGATCGAGCTGGCCGTCGAACCAGTCCCGGCGCCGCTTCAGAACGTCGGGGCGATCCTGCTCCAGTGCGTGCGCGGACTTTTTTTGAATGTCCAGCCGTGACCGCGAAGCCAGGCGCTCAAGGCGCTGCGGCTGATCCGCACTGACTGCTCGGCGACGAGCCGCTCCACCATCTCGTTCAGCGTGATGTCCTTGCGCTCCTCGATCGCCCGACGATGAAGGCTTCATGCGCATCGAGGCTGGAGGCGCGGCGGCGGCCCTGCGGGCGTGGCGGCCAGTTCACCAATGTTCGCCCCCGCAATCCAGCGGATCGCGCTGGACACTCCCACGCCGAACCGCGCCGCCGCTTGCCGCGCCGACATGCCCTCGTCCGAAGCCTTCAAGACCCGCGACCGAAGATCACCGCTCAATGCTCTTCCCATCGTCCACCTCCATCGAGGTGGATGTTGAATCAGCACAAAACGCAGCCGTCACATCACATCGATTCATCGATCACAGGACGTGCTCTAGAAGAATTGAAAGCAGACATTCACTGCTGACGCGCACGACAGGGCGTCTGGGTTCATTCCCGACTCTTTCTGCGGGATTTCGATAGGGGTGGTCGAATCACTGGCACCACTTGCTTGAGAAGGGATCCTAGATATGGTCACAAGCTGGAAATGTTGAATGGCGCTCACTTGCGCCGTCAGGCGAGAGTTTTCGCAATAGCGAAGAGTGGGATTCAGAAACAAGAATGAACCAGCCTGCCGCATCGCCTGACAAAATGACCAGTATTACCGATCTGATACAGTGGTCGGCCACGCGAGATCACAATGAGGCAGATACGCGCCACAAGGTGATTGATACCGTCCTGCATGAATTCCTAGCTTGGCCGAAGAACCGCGTGGCGACAGAGGAGTACATTCGGCCCGGGTTCGCGGACTACATCCTCAAAAAGGCCAATGGCGACGATCTGATCTTCATCGAGGCAAAGAAGGATGGTGTGTTTTTCGAGCTTCCGGATGCGGCCACTGCTGGCGAGGTATCGAGCTACATATCTATCCAAAAGCTGCTTTCCGATCCAAACATCAATGACGCGATGGGGCAGGTTCGCAGGTACTGCTTTGATACGGGCTGCGAATATGCCTGTATCACGAACGGCATTCAGTGGGTGCTCTTCAAGACCTTCGAGAAGGCAAAGCGCTGGGAAACACTCTCTGCCTTTGTGGTGAGAGACCTCACGTTTTTCGCGAAGGAATACACGCGCGCGGTGAACGCGCTCTCATTCAAGGCGATAACGGAGAACTCTTCGCTTGTTTCCCTATTAACAAGCGCTCCTCCCAAAGACCGGCAGCTCTATTTTCCTAAAGACGACATTCCGGCCTATTCTCACACAATCACCGCCAATCGGCTCGCCTCTACCCTCCGCCCTATAATCAATCACTACTTCGGCATTATTGGGGATGACGACACCGAATTCATGGAGCGGTGCTACGTTTCTCAGAGGGATTCGCAGGCGTCCTACGACGGTATGCGCACGCTTATCCACGACTCTCTCTCTCCCTACTTCCAGTCGTATGGCGTTCAGCAACTCGATGAGACCGGCAAAGGCGGACAACTTGGGGGCAGGCTGACCAAGAACATCAAGAAGGGCCGCAAAGGCGAGGTGCTGGTTCTCTTCGGCGGGAAGGGGTCGGGCAAGTCCACCTTTATCAAACGTCTGTTGCACCACAATCCGCCGCGGTGGCTAAAGGACCACTCGGTGGTCGCGATTGTGGATCTCCTGAAAATACCAGAAGACATTGAGGGTATACGGGTCGCCATCTGGGATATTCTTGT
This sequence comes from Mesorhizobium sp. M0954, assembly GCF_040319155.1. NCBI lineage: Bacteria > Pseudomonadati > Pseudomonadota > Alphaproteobacteria > Hyphomicrobiales > Phyllobacteriaceae > Mesorhizobium > Mesorhizobium sp. M0954. The sequence goes on from NZ_JAMYNR010000018.1 coordinate 82,117, forward strand.
TCGAAGTCTCGACGTTGACCGCATCCTGGAATCGGATCGTTCGACGCTCATCGCGAAGCTGTTTTCCGATCGTTTCCAGACTGCTTCGAAACAGGAGCTTTCTGGCCTGCCGAAGGCGTCCGAAGCATATAATCTGCGACTAAACAATTTAATCAGCGAATGGAAGTTGGACAAAACATACTGCGCGCGTCAGTTGGTGGACTACTGGAAAGATCGGGCCAAAGGCATAATTGTCGTTGTCGACAACACTGACCAGTACGCAGGCCCGACGCAGGATTTTTGCTTCGCTTCGGCGCAGCAGATTGCGGACGAGCTTGGCTGCGTCACGCTGATTTCGATGCGAGAAGAGAGGTTTTATAACTCAAAGATTCACGGTGTTTTGGACGCGTTTCAAAACGCCGGCTTCCATATCAGCTCACCCAAGCCCGCAGAGGTCTTCAAGAAGCGCCTCGCCTACACGGTGGGCCTTCTGGAGAACGAGGCGCGGCGAAGTGACTTCATCCACGGCGCTGATAAAGCGACGGTCGACGACTGCTGCAAGTACCTCAACATTCTCTGTCGAGAGTTCATGGGTACGGCCTCGCCGCTGAACAGCTTTCTCACCGCTTGTGCGCATGGCGATATCCGTCTGTCGCTTGACCTGTTCCGCAGCTTCCTGCTGTCCGGCTACACAAATGTGGAAGAAATGCTCGCAGCCGGCACCTGGAATTTCTTAATCCACCAGGTCATAAAGCCGGTGATGATACCCACCCGCTACTTCTACGACGAGGGGTTGAGCGATATTCCGAACATCTATCAAATCCGGTACGCTCGTCACGGCTCACACTTCACCGGACTGCGAATTCTCCGCAAACTGTCAAAGAACATAGATGGCTCTGCGCCAGCCTATATGTCAGTTTCGGAATTGAAATCGTACTTCGCCGAGACATTCAACATGTTGGACGATTTCGTGAAAAATGCCGATATACTCCTCAAGCATGGTTTCGTGGAATCCAACAACAGGGTGGACGCCTATTCAGATGAAGTGGACTCGATCAAGATCACGAACTACGGGCTCTACATGTATGAAGAGCTCGCCTATGATTTCACGTATCTTGACTTGATTTGTACGGACAGCGCCGTCTTTAACGAGACCGTGAACAACTACCTGGCTGAAGCCGCGCGCCGCGAGTACGGCCTGTTCATCAAGGGAGACCGGTTGGAGCGAGTAAAGGTTCGATTGCACCGCGTCGGCGAATACATCACCTACCTCAGATCGGAAGAAGATCGCGAGCGATCGCTTTATTCGTTGGGTATGCCTGAAACCGAAATGTTTGCGCACAAGTCCCACCAGACATTCCAAGCCGCCAAGACGCGCGTGCTTGCCAGCGCAAAGCGGCAGTCCGATATCCGCGGAAGGCGCCCCCGGGCAGGTCGATAGTCAGACTCGGCGCTGCTTGCGGACTCACAAATCGTCGACATCGAACAGCGTTTCAAATCCGAGATGCTGCAATAATTCGGGCTGTTTCGCTGTTTCCAGAACGTTGGAATGAACTCTCAATTCGGACGATCGCCGCCCACAATTTGAATAGAACTGACGGACACGATTGGGGCCTATGCGTCCTCATGGGTTTGATTGATGAGGAAACCCAAGCACCCATAGACCAGTGTGCGTGGCTTCGATCGAGAAGGCCATCGGAACGATTGGGCAATCGGGAAGAATAGCAGAGATTGGGCCGAAGAGCGGCTTACCGCAAAGTTTTTCGTAGTCCGGACCGTCACGTCACGGCCCCAAGCCGCTCTCCGAAGCGATTGAGAGCGGCAGTGATACCTAGTATCGTCCGCCACATGGCAAGATGCACAGCACCAGTACATGGCCATCGCACAACGAGCGGCGCGGCGGCCTGCCCTACATGCGGTGCCGGCTATGGCTATGGCCGCAACGGCGGCTACGGGTCGTACTCGTCCCCGTCCTACTACTCCCCGTCGGGGAGCGGCGGGGGCGGCCGCAGCAGCGTCGGCAGGTCCGGCAGCAGCGTAAGGCCTCGCTGGTCGCGAGCAGGATCGTCCGTGGTGTACACGGACGCACAGGTGCGGGCACTCGCGCCGGTCCGCAGCAGCGTCGAGATCGAGCGTCCCTGCCGGACAGTCGGGACGTCTTTTTCTGCCACGCATGGGACGCCCGGAGCGGGGCTGCCAAGCAGCTGCACGATCTGCTCGAGTCGCGCGGTGTCTCGGTCTGGTTCAGCGAGAAGGACGTGGCCTTGGTACGCCGTTGCTCCGCGAAATCGACAAGGGACTGGCGAAGTCGCGCGGGGATCGTGCTTGTGACCCCTGCGCTGCTGCGCCGCGTTCATCGCCGACAAAGAGCTTTCGGCACTCCTAGCGCGAGACCTGCTCGTTCCCATTGTGCATGACACGACGTATGAAGCTCTCCGCGAAGTCAGCCTCCTGCTCGGCTCGCGAAGCGGCCTGAGCACTGCAGAGGAGGCCGAGGGCAGACGTCGCGGCCAAGCTCGCCGAGCTGGTCGCCCTCCAGGTTTATTGCCGGTGGTTGGCCCGATCTCGCGCGAGCGGTACGGGCGCCGGCGTGGCGGCACTCACCGGACCACCGCGGCAGTGTATTTCCACACACCATTGCTAACACCGCTGCTGCCGTTTCGACCCCTTAAACACGCGTTTGCATGGAACGAGCCGCTGCGCGTCTCGCCGTTAAAGCGCGCGTCTGACCGAGGCTTCAGCGATCCGAGTTCCTAGCGCAGATTTCCGCTATGGGTCGGATGCGGAATGGTAGCTTGGCGCGAGTCCGGACCGAAACCGCACAGTCCGGTATCGGCCACATTGCTGCCGGGCAGGAGCGCGCCCATCTCGGCCATAGCGATGGGCGTCGCCCAGACCTGAAAGCTACTGGTCCGCTGGGGTCGCTGCAGTGTCCTGATAGAGCGGGTAGTCGCGGCGCGCAAATGGCCGCAAGGTATCAGTCTCTACCGCGGTCGCCCCAAGATCACTACGTGCGCTGGGCTTCCGAGCGTTGGATATAGGACGATTCGGGCGACGAGATAGCCTGCCCCTGGTCCATCGAGGGGCTCGCCAATGGCTATTTGGAGCGTATGGGAGTCATCGGCTTCAAACGGGCTTTCATGCGGGAGATCACCTACGAAGGTCTCGACGTCATCGCGTCTGCTGAGGATGAGGTCTACAAGCAGCGGGTCGAAAGCATCCATGCCCATTTCGGCGGCGGCATAGGCGTGTGCCGTTTTCGCCAGCGACCGCAGGTAGTGCCGACGATTGACTTCACCGACCTTCACTGCCACGTGCTTGGCTCCAGTCTCTTCCGCAACCTGCTTGACTATGCTCGCCATAGCCTGCCGATCGACGTAGTTCCAAGGTTGGCCAATTGGCGCCGACCCGGCGCAGCTAGGGTTGAGCAGCTTGGGGAGAGGCGACGACCAGAGGCTGATCATCAAGGGCGCCTCTGCCAAGACGACTCTGCGCTTGCCGAGATTCCGTATAGGTTGACCCTGTTCGTTGACCTCGACAAAATGCATTGGGACGTCGGAAGGTCGATCCTTTCTGTTCCTGGTTGGGGCATCCACCTGCGCCCTGAACACCCCGAGTTGCTTCTTAAGCACCTCTTGCTCGTATTTCTGGATGATCTTTTGGCAATCGGAGCAACAAGACTTCTTGAGGACGAGGCTGTTGGCGCCCAATGCGAAGGGTATCACGTGCTCGTCCGTCAACGGCGCTCCTACGACCCCGCAGTAGATGCACCTGCCCGGGGAGGGAATCCGGCGACTCCGGCGTTGCTCCAGGTCGAATTCTGTTAGCTTCATTGAAACGACATCTCCCCTCACCCGATGGAGGCAATCACGTTTGCAATCGAGAATTCCGAAGACTTCTACAAACTGCTCGTGACGGACTCCGACAAGGTCTGCGCCGACCCGACATCATCTCAAAGATTCTGTTGATGCCCGTATTCTCCCGGCGTCGACTCCAGCAGATGCTTGATGACCTTTCGGCTTATCTCGATCAAGAGAAATTCTGCGATCTCGTTCAGAGACTCGAATCGAAGAAAGTCGATCAGGCACTGCCAGGCGAAATGGAATTGGCGATATTGTGGGCGATTGCGAACACCGGCGACATCGTCGTCGAGCCGGAGTGGTGGGGTGACACCCGGCGGCCGGATGCCGTCTCCGAGACCGTCGTGTTGGGCACGCAAGTTGCTGTTGAGATCGCGGCGGCCACGGATAACTCAATTTCGCCAGAAGAGGCGATGGACCGTGTTGCTCTTTCCATTATCGACTTCTGCAATCGGCTGTCCAAGGGAGTGGGCCACCACCTCTATTTTCGTTTCGGCGAAACCACAAAGCGCGTCGAGGGACGAAGCTTTCGACAAGTCTTGGCACCTTTTGATTTTCAGTTGAGTGAAGAGCTGGGGAAGAGGTTAAGGGAATGGGTACGTGAAGATCGATTTAAGTCAGAGAAAATCACTCTAAGTGAGCTGGGACTTTTGGTAGAAGTGGAGTGGAAGACGTATCGCCAGATCCGATACCATAACATCTGGACATCCTTGCCGCCGCAGGCCTATTCGCTTGAGGAGAATCCGCTTTTCGCGCTTCTTCGTCGAAAGGCAGATCAGCTTCGCGCGGCGACAACAGGAACAGTCCGCATCATCGTCGTCGCCGATGTTGGGTCGACCCTTTTGAACCGCATGGGTAAGATCGGGGAAAATGACCCAGGGGGACGAAATTTTTCCGCGCGGCAGATTATTCACCGCTTTGTCCAATTACATAACCGGAAGATCGACGGCGTCGTGGCATTGAGCCCGCGAAAAGAACTGCGAATGGGGAGTAGCGAACGAAAATGGGTGGCTCGGGGCTTCTATACTGACGTGGGGGAAGATGCGTGTGTGGCGCTCTCGAAAATCCTTGAAGCCTTGGCACTTCCACGCTTCGCTGGATATCAGGTTAGGTCGTTATTCCGTCAGGGCTGTTTTTCGCCGAAGGCAAGGGGATGGTATCTGGGAATGAGTATGGAGAGCAAACTTCGAGATAGGAATCCAAATAGTGGGCGACAGGAAAGCGTGAGAATTCCTGCACGGATGTTCTTGGATCTTATGGCGGGACGCATCACCGAGGCACAATTTCGATACTTCCTCGGTGAAAGAAACGGTGAAAAGAATTTTCTTGCTAGTTGGCTCAACAAGGGCCTGACGATCTCAGGCGCGGAGATGGCTCCACGGAATCTGGATGAGGAGGACGATCACATCATCCTTCATTTCAGTGATGATCCAGTTGCTCGTCCGTTAACAGCCAAGGGATAGACTTAGCAAAGCTGATCCTAAGCTGGAAAATCTCATGGACGGGCGAACTTGTACCAAATCCCAAAATCGTTCACGGAATAACGGAACGACTGCTCTTTGCATATGCTACCCGAAAGCAGACCGTCACCTGGCGTGAAGATCCTATGGGGATGGAAGGCGACCAGCGCTCTGCGAGAGTGAAGTCGCCAAACATCACCTGGAGGTCAGCATGCAAGCCAACACCACCAAAGCCCCGGCCGCTATCCGCGTCGTTCTTGCCGCAATATTTGTCTCGTTAGAGCTGTCTCGTTCAAAATGGCTCGTGACTTCGCTTTCGCCAGGTGGGGGCGAGAGAATGTCGAGACACCTCGTGCCGGGGGGCGACATTCCGGGTTTGCTCGATCACTTCGCAGAGCTGCAACGAAAGGCGGAAGCGCGGACAGGGCAGCGTTTCCGGGTCATATCAATCCAGGAAGCTGGTCTGGATGGATTCTGGATACATCGGGTCCTCGAACGCGAAGGCATCGAGAGTTATGTCGTGGACCCGGCATCCATTGCCACATCGCGTCGCCGCCGGCGGGCCAAGACCGACAGGATTGATGGGGAAGCACTGGTTCGAGCGTTGTTGGCCTACAACCGCGGCGAGCCTCGGGTTTGCGCGATGTTGCGAGTGCCAACGCCGGAGGAGGAAGACCGTCGCCGGTTGGTGCGGGAGCGGAAGGCGCTGACGAACGAGCGGATCAGGCACGTCAACAGGATAAAGGGGCCTTTTGTTCAGCCAAGGTGTGTCCGGATACGAACCGTTGAAAGGCGATCGACGCAAATGCCTCGACGCGCTCATTACCGGAGATGGGCGTCCACTGCCGCCAGCGCTCATGGCGCAGATCAGCCGCGAGCTGGATCGCATCGAGTTGCTGATCCAGCAGATCAAGGATGTTGAAGAGGCACGCGACGCCTTGCTCGTCGCGGCAGATGAGCCAACACCGGCCCTGCTGCTCAGCCTCAAGGGAATAGGTCCGGAGTTCGCGGCCGTCCTGTGGTCTGAGGGATTGTCGCGCAAGTTTGACAATCGACGACAGGTTGCCGCCTACGCTGGTTTGGTGCCAACGCCCTGGCAAAGTGGGCAGATTAATTGCGAGCAGGGAGTCTCGAAGTCCGGCAATCCTAGGCTCCGGTCGACGCTTGTCTAGGTTGCGTGGCTCTGGGTGCGCCATCAACCCCATTCCGCACTCAGCCAGTGGTTCAGGGCGCGAGTCATCCAGAATGGTGGCCGGTACAAGAAGACGGCGATCATCGCCCTCGCTCGGAAACTGCTTGTTGCGCTGTGGAAATACGTGAACGCCGGAGTCGTTATAGAAGGAGCTCTCCTGACGAAACCATCAGCGTAGACGCCAATCGATCATAACAATCTCCAGGCCAATCAGGCCTGGCAGATCCTCGGTAGACGAACCGACGAAACTCATGGCCTCAAACAGCCGCCGTTGAAGAATGGTTTCGTCTCTTGGGTCCGAATCCGCCGCAAGCGGGATCATGGAACAGGTGCATGCGCCCTGACCGAATATAAGGTGGACTGGGTTCGTTCGCGAACCGCGTCACGCAAACGGACCCATCGAATGGATCTGCGGATTGCCCGGAGGTACATGAGAATGTCGACGTGACGCCGTTTGTGGTTGACCATCCCCATATAAGAGTTTCGGGCGCCGGCAGGCGTACGAAAGTCCCCGAGGAAGGAACCCGCGGGCCGCAGACGATGGCTATGGGGATTTTTCTTGGTGAGCTCCGCGATTGCCATCATGAGAAAGGGTGCACTGGCGAGCGTCAAATCCATTGCAGTGGCAGACTCGCTTGCAGAAAACGCTTGTACGCCTAATGCTACACCTGTCGTAAGACCAATCGCTGCGACCGCAATCACTAGGGCCCAGGCACCACGGTAGGTCCACTGCCATAGCTTGCCAGCTTTGACTCATCACAGTCTGCATTTTACTCGAACCCCCGACAGGACAACATCACGCCTTGATCGCCTATCAGCATACACTGAAAAATAACTATGTTAACGATTTTGAACACTTAGTTAAGGCGTCTTCTCTCTATTGCCGCAACAACTTTTTCTGCCCTTCAGATATAGAATACCTCGTCAAAAATGGGGCTAGCAGACCGCGCCGCCCATGGATGGTCTTCGTTGGATCGGTGTAAGCGGAAAGCCCAACAGGCCGTAGCTCGCATTTCAGCTAGCAGAGTGTTTCGCATGCGATCCCATCCTTGTCGCGATCGAGTTTTCCGCCCCAAGAGCAGTTTTGCAGGTACCAGTTGGCTTCGTCGCAGGAACCGATCTGCTTGCACGTTCTCCGCGGCTCGCAAGAATAGCCGCTCTGCGCGAGCAGTTTACGGCTGATGATGCCCAGCGGGCGACTCGACGGTGCCGCGCCGTCGGCGTGCGCAGCGCGCCATTCCCAGGGTGCCTGAAACGTCCCGACCCACAGGCCGATCTTTGAGGCTTGGGCTTGCGCCTGCTGCCCCGCATAGGTGCCCTGGCTGTAGTGAGGCCAATCCAGCGCCTGGCCGTGCTCGACCATCCAGGCGGCCACGCCCGCGCCGTCGGCGCGCCGACAATCGCCGACAAAGCGGTGGTAGCGGTCCCACGTCACGAATGTGCATTCGAGCGGCCTCGACGCGGCCAGGAAAGTGTCCAGCGCTTCGGCCGATCGCCGGCCGCAAGGATACTCGGCGCCATTCGCATCGCGGCACAGCTGCCGGCTCTCTGGCGCGTCGATGCCGTTGAAGCGGACGCGCTGGCCGTGGATTTCGATCGTATCGCCGTCAATGACGGAAGCGACACCGGTAAGCGAGGCGGGCGCCGCCCTTCGTGGGCTGGCCTTTGATGCATCGTCGCTACGTTGCGCGCCCGACGGCGCCAGGAAGGCGGCCACCGCCGCCGCTGCCGTAAGACCGAGCATTGCCGGCACGCTCGCAAGTTGGTGGGGCCGCCACAGCTTGGCACCGGTGGGTCTCTGCCACCGATTGGATCGATATTTGCGGTATGGCCTGCTCATCCGCTACGCCGACCAGCCCGGCCATGCGCTGTCGACCATGGGCAGGCCGGCGCAATAGTAATCGTCAAGGAACCGCCCGGTGGACCGGTCGCGGCAGCGCCAGATAACGCTGTAGTTCTGGCCATAGAATTGGTCCCACGCGACGCCATAGGTTTGTGGTGGCGGTGGCCGGTAATATGTTCCGCCTCCATAGCCGTTGTTGGCAGCGACACCCACGACTGCGCCGCCGACAGCCGCGATCGCTATGCCTGTCGCGACAGCATTGTCGGTTTGCACAAGCCTGGTGCACTTCTCTGCTGTTGCGCCCCTGCGCACTAGAAGGGCCGCTACCCTGCTACGATACTGTTCGTCCGTGCTGCTGGCGAGAACGTGACATAGCGCAACGGTATTCATTGCCGTGAGATCGCTGTCCGACACGACAGTGCTCGTAGAGCAGCCGCTGACGCACAGGGCTGCACTTGCGATGAGTGCTCCAATTTTCATGTGAATTCCCCCAAACAAATATTGGGGCGAGTCCGACCTAGAAGTCCAGAGTTTTGTTTTTCACATTGCTACGATTCACAGCATGCTGCGGCTAGCTGGCATCCACTGCAACCAACTCTTCCGCCGGTCGTTGACTGATGCTGGGTTGATCTCAGCCACTCCAGAACTTGCCCGCTGGCTCAAAACCGGCGGGCTTTTTTTCCGCGACGCCGGAAGGCTCTATCTCGCCGCATGTTGTGGTACATCGGCACGCCGTCATCGGGCCGTGCCGTTGACCAAGGTGGTCCCTCCGCCATGGTCGGCCGGCGCAGCCTTGACCGTCCGCGCGGGCCATCCCAATCAAGCCCGCTGGCTTCGGTCGGCGGCTTTTTATTTGATCCCCGGCGCCGTCGGCTTGGATCTAGATCCTCGCCAGTGCCGGATTTGAAGGTAAGCTGCGGCGGTATGATCGCACTTCGCGCGGGACGGACCATTGGTGTGCAGCAAGAGCGCCGAGTTCATTCGGCCAAGATTCTGCACTAGGCCGAGGTAGGTGAAGGCAGATAGCTATCCGGTAATCGCTGAGATATTGGAGATAATGTTCCCCCATGGAGGTGTGTACCAGTATTATAAGTTTCCAAACTTCATGTACGAACGCCGTGGACGAGCTGCTGTGTGCGCTTGCCGTAAATCGCTTCCGCGAGTTCACAGTCGGAGGTTGGCTAGGACCCTAACGCGAGAGCTTCAACGGGCCCCTTCGCGATGAACTCCTCAACGAGACGCGGTTCACGTCCCTGGCCCAGGCCCGCGCGAGGCTCAATGTATGGCGCGCCGATTACAACGGCGCGCGTCCGCACTCGCACATCGGATGGCAGACACCCAACGAATCTGCATCGACCTTCAACCCGCGACGGTCGCTCGCGCTGCGCAACGTGAAACGCTCCGCGCCAGCACCCGTCGCGTCCACTGGCCATCAGGGCAAATCCACCCCCGGAAACGAACTCAAGACTGGATAAAATTTGGGGGAAACGTCAGGGCGGCCATAACTTTGCAGTCTTCAGACGCGAGGCGGCCTACAACAGCGCTGCCCACCATGCTTGTGGCCCGCGACCCACACGGCTTTTCCCTTCAGGTCGTACACTATGCTTCCTTCATGATTACCGATGTCTGCATGACCTTGAGGTCTTCCCGCACCATTTCCGCGGCGAGCTCGCGCACGGATGTCTCATGCACCCAGCCAAGCTTCTCCTTCGCCTTGGTGGCATCGCCCAGGAGAAGATCGACTTCCGTGGGGCGGAAGTAGCGTGGGTCTACCTGGACTAGGCATCTGCCGGTCTCGACATCATAGCCCTTTTCGTCGACTCCCTCACCACGCCATTCGAGCTCGACGCCGACATCTTCGAAAACCCATTCGACGAATTGGCGGACAGGGGTCGTCTTGCCCGTCGCCAGCACGTAATCATCCGGTTGATCCTGCTGCATCATCATCCACATACCACGCACGTACTCACGCGCATGGCCCCAATCGCGTTGAGCATCGAGATTGCCGAGATAAAGCTTGTCCTGCTTGCCGAGGTAGATAGCAGCGGCGGCGCGGGTGATCTTGCGCGTCACAAAAGTTTCGCCGCGCAGTGGGCTTTCATGATTGAAGAGAATGCCGTTGGAAGCATGGATACCATAGGCCTCGCGATAGTTGACCACGATCCAGTAGGCGTAGAGCTTGGCGGCGGCGTAAGGGCTGCGCGGATAAAAGGGCGTTGTTTCGTTCTGCGGTACGGATTGCACGAGGCCGTAGAGCTCTGAAGTCGAGGCCTGATAGAAGCGGGTCTTGTCCTTCAGACCGAGGAGGCGGATCGCCTCAAGAAGTCGCAATGTTCCGATACCGTCGGCGTTTGCTGTGTATTCCGGCGTTTCGAACGACACCTGGACATGGCTCTGAGCGGCCAAGTTGTAAATCTCGTCTGGCTGGGATTCCTGAACTACTCGGATGAGATTAGTCGCATCAGTGAGGTCACCGTAATGCAAAATTAGGCGCGGATCGGGATCGTGCGGGTCTTGGTAGATGTCTTCGATGCGACCCGTGTTGAAGGAAGAGGAACGTCGCTTAATCCCATGAACGACGTAGCCTTTTTCCAGCAGAAGACGGGTAAGATAGGCACCATCCTGTCCCGTTATGCCCGTAACCAGAGCAACTTTCCTGTTCTCGCCCATTTTCTTCCTGCTCTATGGTAGTTGAAGTTTCGAATCTGGCTCGCACACCGCCAGCAAACTGCGGCCCGCCCCATACCCTATGGTAGGATTTCGACAGATGCGGCGCGGAGCTCGTCATTGACAGTGTCAGCCAGCGAGCACACCTGCTCCTGCTTCGAGGCATAGCAAAACAGAGTCTCGCCGCTAACCTGCCTAAGTCGCACATGCGGCCTGAGTGCCGAACTCAGCTCACGGGGTGAGCGACATAGATTTCAGTCACGTCGCACCCGATTTGCTCATCAATCAGCGAGTGAGGACGCCCTTCTGGGATTCTACGTCCGTTCTCAAGCACGCACAGTCGGTTGCATAGCCGCTCCGCTTCTTCCACGAAGTGGGTGGCCAGTAGAATCGTCTTGCCCTGCGCCAACAGGGCAGTAGCCGTTCCCAGATAAAATAGCGGGCATGTGGGTCCAAGCCGACACTAGAACTCCACCTTACCCTCTTTTGCGCTAACCAAGTAATCTTTGCCTGCTTCGGCGTCTTCTAATGGAAATTGTTTTGATCAGTGAAATCGATTGTTTGGATGAGGTGCATCCATAAAATGGATTGTTTGACAGGGCAGGGCGGCACCATCGGCGGCACAAAGTCGTGGGTGCGAGGTTTCGCTCCGCGCGAAGACAAAGTTCGTGTCAGTGGGCGGCTTCGGGCGAACCGCACATCTGAGACGGCGGCGAAAAGCGCGGGTAGGGCATCACATATTGACCTCCATGAATTTCGGGCGGCGAGCCGGAAAACGGTGGCTGGGCTTCAACGATGGGGGGACGAAGCGACCATCAAACTGTGTTTCATACTGTAGGCGATTCGCAGTGCGGCGACTTTGAACGGCTGCCTTTGCCAGCCCTCGCCATCGCATCCGGCGAAGGTCGTAGCTTCGTTTCCAGGTACCGAAGATCTTCTCGAACCGACTACAAATTCTGTGGATCGGTTGGTTCCAGGCGTCGAGCTTTCGGCCTCGTCGCGCCCCCACATAGCGGTTGCGACGATGCGCGGCCTTCCACCCTTGGCGCGCACCGCGTCGCCGAGATGATTGCCTCGGTAGGCGCTGTCGGCAAACACTTCGCCGGGATTGTCGGGCAGAGCATCAGGAACGGCGTTGCCGTCCTCGGTGTGGGCGCCGTGACGGCGATCTCCTCGACAAGGGCCGTATCGGCGTAGGCACCGAAATGGGCTTTGAAGCAATGAAACGCTGGTCGGCCCTTGTGCTTGACCCAATGGCCCTCTTCATCATCTTCGCTGGCCGAGGCGATGATCGCCGCATCGACAGGCGTGCCGATCTTCACCTGGATCGCTGAACTGGCGGGTGATCTCGGCGAACAACAGGGTCATGAACCTCAAGGGCCTGTCGAAAACGGACGAGAGCGGGTTCGCACAGGTGTCGGCTCTGACACCGAGAACCCGCAGAACCGTCGGAACGATCCTCCACGTGGCTGCAGACGCCAAAATTCCTCTCTCGGCCATCGTCGCACAGCATCGCGTGCCAGTCGCTCAGTCCAGCCGGCTCGAAAGCTATCCGGCAGGAGTTGCGCCGTGTTGGCGCACTTGAAAGCGTCAGAGGGCGCCGTGTCGCATCTTTCGATGGGACCGGACACCATGATGGCCATAAATGACGTGGATGGCCTGTGCCTGACATTCGACGGCTGGCGGGTCCTGCACATCCGTCCTTCAGGAAACGCCCGCAAATGACATGTTACGTTGAGGCAGTTAAGAATTGGACTTGAAAAAGGGACTTTGTGGACTGCCTCGACCGGCTGTTTCGCTTAGCAAAGCGCGGCCCCACGTCAGCAGAGGCTCATGGTCAAGGAACGCCTAAGTATCCATCACATGGATGGGCCACATTCACGCAATCAATTTTACACATGTCGCCGGGCGCATTAGAGAACGCTGAATTTAAACCGGAAGCGAGTGTACCCGGCGTCAAGATTTGCGAGCGTCACAGAGATAAGGATAGGCAGTGCTGAGGGAGCTCTTCTGCCCCACGCGCAGCCTCTACCAAATCGCCCGGCGTAACGGTCGACTAGTATCGATTAAGAGATCCCAAGCCAGATGCAACCTCGTCTCTGAAACGAGATTTCCGAAAATGCAGGTCAGTGGATTGGTAAAGCGCAGGTTCGTCGTCTCTCAGAGGCGTACGGGGTTCGGTGATTGTCTGTGGTCGCTGGCGGCCGCTTGGCGCTACGCTCAGCGGTCGGGACGAACGCTAGCCGTCGACTGGCGCGGGTCCTGCTATCTCGACCAACCCTTCGCAAATGCCTTCCCGGTGTTCTTCCAACCGATCAATGACATCGCTGGGGTACCGGCTATTTGCGACGACCGGATCAACGACTTTTCCTTCCCGGGTCCATTCTTCCCGGAGTGGTGGAATAGGCCAGCGATCGACTGCCTTTACCGCCCAGATGAGCAGATTTTCCAAGAGCGCGACGAGTTGGGCGAGCTCTTTCAGGCCGAACACGATGTCGAAGCGAACACAGTAGTGTGTGACGCTTGCTTGATGTGGCGCTGCGATGAGGATGCCGAGCGGCAGGTCTTCCAGAGTGTCAAGCCTCGGTCTGAAATTCAAACACGCATAGATGCCATTTACCAAGAATGTTTTGAGGGGCACAGCATCATCGGGGTTCATGTTCGACATGGTAACGGTGAAGACATCATGGACCATGCGCCTTACTGGGCCGATCCGGAGTTCGCCGTTCGACAAGTGTGCACTGCGGTTGATAAGGCTAAAGCGTTACCGCACCCCAAGCCTGTGCGGCTGTTCTTGTGCACGGACAGCGCGCAAATCCTGGATCACCTGTCGGCCAGGTTTCCCGATCTTCTCACCGTCCCCAAGCATTTCCGATCCGATCAAGACGGCCCCTTACACACTGCAGCACTTGGGATGGACGGCGCAATTTCCGCCCTCGTTGAGATGTATCTTCTCGGGCGCTGCGATACTGTAATTCGGTTTCCTCCGACGAGCGCCTTTACACGATATGCACGCCTTTTCGTACCACGCGTAATTGAGTTCGATCTGAAGGAGCCAAGTCGTTTGATTTTGATAGAAGACAGCCAAAGAATCTCTGGTCTCAGTTAAGACCCGTCACCTGCACAATTCGGCGGATGCAACCAACAGGCATAGTTGAATGTCCATTTCTCATCGAGGCCATGGAAGCGTCGTACGATACCGATAGCGTCGTCATCTGAGGCCGTTCGGCAACGCGCCAGAACTTCGCTGTTACTCGGAGGCCGCAGACCAAGCCAGAGCGACGGCGATCGTGACGCTAACGCTCGAAAGGGCGCGGGCAATCACTCCAGAGACGAAATCGAGGTTGTTATATGAAAGTGGTTCCCGTCATCATCAGCGGCGGAGCCGGATCGCGGCTATGGCCCGCCTCAAGGCAATCGCACCCTAAACCTTTCCTCAAAGTGGCAGACGGGCATTCACTGATGCAGCACACTGTGTTGCGCGTCGGTTCGATAAAGGGCGTAGTGGAACTCGTCGCCGTGACATCTGGGGAACACCTCTTCCTTACCAAGGACGAGTTCGACGAACTAGATTCCGTGGTCCTGCCACGCACCTTTCTGCTCGAGCCTGAAGGCCGGGATACGGCCGCAGCCGTTGCGGCAGCCGCCATCCATGCCAAGGCAACGCAAGGCCCTGACGCGATTCTATGCGTCTTCCCAGCCGATCACATGGTTGGCAACCTGCCTGCATTTTTAGACGTCATGTGCCGGGCCATCGAACATGCGAAGCTCGGGCGGATCGCCACATTGGGCATCACCCCAACCAGACCGGACACGGCATTCGGCTATATCGAAGCGGATGGTGAGAAAGTCGTCCGTTTCGTTGAAAAACCGGATCTGGACACAGCCAAAGCCTATGTCGCGTCCAAGCGCTTCTTCTGGAACGCCGGCATTTTCTGCTTTAGCGCACAAACCATGCTCGACGAGATGGCATCGCATTGCCCCGCGGTGATCCAGGCCGTCTCCGACAGCTACGAGAACGGCCGCTTCAGTCAAGGCGAAGGCTTTGCCAAAATCGAACTCGCGCCTGAGCATTTCGGCTCCGCCCCGCGAATCTCGCTCGACCACGCTGTCATGGAGAAGACGAACAAACTTGCCGTGGTTGCCTGCGACATGGATTGGAACGACATCGGATCCTGGAACGCAATGGCCGATTTGATCGCCCCCGACCAAAGCGGGAACAGGATACGCGGCGATGTGCATATGGTCGACACGACCGGCAGCTATGTGAGCTCCGACAAGCGCGTCATCGGCACGGTCGGTGTCAGCGATCTGGTGATCGTCGATTCCCCGGACGCTTTGCTCGTCGCATCCCGCGACCGCGTTCAGGACGTCAAGAAGCTGTTCGAGGGCCTCAAGGCTTCAGGACATGAAGCTCACCTGGTCCACAGCACGGTACACCGGCCGTGGGGTACCTACACGGTTCTTGAGGAAGGCGAGCGCTTCAAGATCAAACGCATCGAGGTGAAGCCCGGTCGGCGGCTGAGCCTGCAGATGCACTATCATCGTTCGGAGCACTGGGTCGTGGTCAGCGGCTCCGCGAAAATCGTCAATGGCGAGCAGGAGTTGTTCCTGGCGACAAACGAATCAGCCTACATCCCCTGCGGCCATAAGCATCGGCTGGAGAACCCAGGCAGAATTGACCTGGTGATCATTGAAGTGCAGAGCGGCGATTATCTCGGCGAGGATGATATCGTTCGCTTCGACGACGTATATGGTCGAACGTAGATTTCACCCGCGTGACGAGAACGGTCAACGTGTCGCTGACTAATTACCACTAGGAAGCCCGTCTGCCCACTCAGGACCGGATGCTTGTGGAATCGGGAATTGACCAAGTCAGCGGCGAATGACCGCAATCGGCATCAGGGGTGGGACAAATCAACCGGAAAAGACCGGAGAGCATAGTAACGCAACACAGTCCCACTGTCGAATAGCCTTTGATATTTCTGACTTTCCAAGCACCCTCAGGGCCCACCAAAATTATATCAATGGCTTATGGCCGACTTCGCTCTGAAGTGGGCCAAATCGACCTCGCTATCCCCGCAGCACTCAGTTCGATTGTTTTCGCATGAAAACGAGCAAGGACCGGGGGAGGGCGATCTTGTGCTGGCTTCTATGTCCAATCTTGCTCCTGTTCGTCGTCAGGTTGTGTGCAGCCACATAGCGCGGCTATCGCGAGGCTGGAAGGCCTCCGATCGATAGGTGCGGCGAACGGCGGCAACGAGGTGCGAATAGGATGGCTGAGCGTATGATCGAGAATACCGCAGTTGCGGTCTAGCGCGAAATGCAGCGTCTGTGACTCATCGGTCATTGCAGCGGGAAATCATGACCCTAAGCCGCCCTTCATCAGCCCACCAGCGCCCAGAAGAAGGCGAAGATCCGTCACAATGCCTACCTGTACCAAGGCTTCAAGCAGTTCACCGCGAATGTGAAGACCGCCAGCCATTGCTTCTTCATTTTCGGCCATTCGCTCGCCACGAATGACGACCACATCCTTAACCGCATAGCGCGTGGCAAGTTTCTCTATGGTGAACCAGCATCCGCGGATAACCAGCGGATCATGAACCACGCGAACGAGCTAGCGGTGCAGCGCAACGAAAAACCGCCGCTTGATGTCGTCTTTTATGATGCTGCTACAGTTCATGTCTGGGGTTTAGGCTTAGAAGCGGAATGACTGCCAACCAGGTCATCGAGCCGGAAACTGACCGGCCGGTCGGCCCAAAAATGACATTCAGTTGCCTCCAGCCTTTCGACACGAGCCACTTCACGATCTCGCGATTGCCAGCTAGCGGCTTGTTGCTCGAGCTGCGCGATCCTAGTCTGTGGTCGCTATGCCTCAGCAAGAAGAGTCCGGTTCCTAGCCGGGCGGAGGCGCAACGAGATAGCCAGCTCAGGACAAGGAGAGCAAGCCATGGTCGCTTTTACCCTCAATGGCGAGGCGCGAACACTCGACGTCGATCCAGAGATGCCGCTGCTCTGGGCGATCCGTGACGGCATCGGACTCACAGGAACGAAATTCGGTTGCGGCCTTGCCCAGTGCGGCGCTTGCACGGTTCACGTTAACGGCATGCCGACGCGCTCGTGCCAGACCGCAGTCGGCGACATCGAAGGAGCCTCGATCACCACCATTGAGGGCGTGTCGGGCAAGATCGGCGAAACGGTCCAGGCCGTGTGGGCCGAGTTCGACGTACCTCAATGCGGCTATTGCCAGTCTGGCCAGATCATGTCGGCCGTGGCCCTCCTGACAGCGACGCCGAAGCCGACGGACGATGATATTGATTCGGCGATGAGCGGCAATCTCTGCCGCTGCGCCACCTATCATCGGATCCGCGCGGCCATCCACGAGACCGCCAACCGGCTGGAGACTTGAGGCATGTTGCAGTTTCTCCCGAAGCATAATGCCGTGGGGCCCACGCGCCGCCAGTTCCTCCTCGGCACGGCCGTCACCACCGCGGGCCTCGCCGTGGGCTACCGGCTAATGATGGCCGCGCCCGCCAACGCACAAACGACGCCTGCAGCGGTCCAGGCGAACCCCTTCCAGACCTATGTCGAGATCACACCGGAGAACCGAATCGTCATCCACTCGTCGCAGTTCGAGATGGGACAAGGCTCCTATTTCGGCATCGCCACCCTGGTTATGGAAGAGCTCGACGGCGCCTGGGCGCAGGTCCACGTGGTCGGCGGATATGGCAATACCGCGCTCTACGGCAATCTCGCCTGGGGCGGGGCCGCGCAGGGAACCGGTGGCTCCACGTCGATGAGCTCGTCGTGGGAGCGCTACCGCAAGGCGGGTGCTGCCGCACGGGCCATGCTGGTGGCGGCCGCGGCGCAGCGGTGGGACGTGCCAGCCGGCGAGATCACAGTCGCTTCCGGGGTCGTGTCGCACGCCTCAGGGATGCAGGCGCGCTTCGGTGACCTGGCTGAAGCCGCAGCGGGAATGCCGGTTCCCGACGACGTGCCGCTAAAGCCGCGCGACAAGTGGGCCCAGATCGGATCGGACAGCCTCAAGCGCTACGATTCCGCCGGCAAGACCAATGGCGCGCAGACCTACACGATCGACCTCAAGATGGATGGACTCAATACGGCCGTTATGATCCATCCGCCGAAGTTCGGCGCTGAGATCGAGAGCTTCGACGTCTCCAAGGCCAAGGCACTCGACGGCATTGTCGATGTCGTCCAGACGCCGCGCGGCATTGCCGTGGTCGGCAGGGACATGTGGACGGCGCTCAAGGGCCGCGATCTCGTGGAGGTGACCTGGAACGAAGAGAAGGCCGAAAGGCGCGGCACGGCCGAGATCATGGCCGAATACACTAAGGCAGCAGACGATCCGGGCGCGGCCACCGCGCGCGACGACGGTAACACTCCAGCAGCGTTGGCCAGTGCTGAGAAAGTCATCCAAGGGCACTACGAATTCCCCTATCTTGTCCATGCTTCGATCGAGCCACTCAACGCGGCCGCCCGAATCAACGAAGACGGCACCATCGACGTCTGGGGCGGACACCAGATGCCCGACCTTTATCAGGCGGCTGCCGCTCAAGTAGGCGGCACCACGCCGGACAAGGTGAGGCTGCACGTGATGAAGACCGGCGGCAGCTTCGGCCGCCGAGCGGTCTCGGACGCAGATCTCATTATCGAAGCTGTTTCCACAGCGCGTGCACTGGGACCCGGCAAGCCAGTGAAGGTGCAGTGGACCCGCGAGAACGACATGCGGGGTGGGCGGTACCGGCCGGCCTATGTGCACGCAGTCAAGGCGGGGCTCGACAAGGAAGGCAATGTCGTCGCTCTCCATGACCACATCGTGGGCCAATCGATCGCGGGCGGTTCGCCCTTTGCGGCGATGATCGAGAACGGCATCGATCCGACCTCCGTGGAGGGCGCCACCAACCTGCCCTATGCGATCCCGAACCTGAAGGTCGAGCTGACCACCACGGACGTGAACATCCCAGTGCTGTGGTGGCGTTCGGTAGGCTCCACCCACACCGCTTACGCAATGGAAACCCTGATTGATGAGCTCGCCGCCGCTGCGAACCGTGATCCGGTCGACTTCCGCTTGTCGATGCTCGGTCACCATTCACGGCATGCCGGCGTGCTGAAATTGGCTGCTGAGAAGGCAGGCTGGGACAAGCCTCTGCCGGAAGGCCGTTTCCGCGGCGTGGCCCTGCATGAAAGCCTCTCGACCTATGTCGCCGAGGTGGTGGAGATCACCTTCAACGATGGAAATGATTTCAAAGTCGACCGCGTCGTCTGCGCGGTAGATTGCGGCACCGCGATAAATCCTGACCAGATCCGCGCTCAGATGGAGGGCGGTATCGGCTTCGGGCTAGGCGCGATCCTCCAGGAGGAGCTGACCCTGACGGGCGGTGTCGTAGACCAAGAGAACTACGACACCTATATGCCGCTCAGGATCGAGCAGATGCCGCGCGTCGAGGTGCACATTGTGCCGTCCGACGAGCCGCCCACGGGCGTTGGCGAGCCGGGTGTGCCGCCGATCGGCCCGGCCGTCGCCAACGCGCTACGGGCGGCGACGGGCAAGACGATCCGCAAGCTGCCGATCATAAAGAACTTGTCAGCATAGCCGGGAATGACACCATGAAAACGGCCGCGATGAAGATCGCGGTCGTAGGTCGTTTTTGAACGCCTCCTGACAGGCGATCACCTCCATTCGATCAATTTTCCGGCGGCTGCCCGGTCCACTATCCGGTTTAGAGACGGTAACCCGTGTTCTGAACGACCGCAGACGGTCGTTGGTGCTGGTAGCACTGAAGAACCGCTTTCGAGACGCAAATGCCGCACGAAAATGTCTCGAAAGGGTCACGCTAGAGACTTTTGTACCCCCTATTGCATGTCTGCTATCGCTTTCTGGGCGCGAGAAGGGGCCGGTTCTCTGACGGCCCCATAACAGGACATTGATGTCTTCGCGCTGAGCGTCAGCAGTTGGCTCTACCGCGACCTTTCTCAGGAAGGCTGCACACCGACGCGATCTTCCTTTCACCTTGCGCAAACCTCCCTTCCGAGTGAGGCGTTCAGTGCGTCGGCTTGGTGGACTGAGGCACTTCTGAGTGGGACAACAACATTGAAAAATATTGGAAAAGATTTGAATGCTCTGAAGTCCCACTGATCTCTTACCAATTGATTTTTATAGTTTTCTGAATACCCTCCGGGCCCACCAAGATCTTTGATTTTAGTGCGAAAAAGTGGCCTCGGCCCAAAACGTTTTGGGCCGATTATGGGCCCAACAAAAAAGGGCGGCCGATAAGCCGCCCTGCACCGGTCCGAATTGAAACCATTCACTTGATGACGCGAAGCGGTGTCCGCTGCTTTATGGCGTCGCGTTTCGCCTCCCGCTCGTTGATCGCGCGGGCGATATCGACGGCCATCCGCTTCTTGTTGGCTTCCCGTACGTACGCGTCCGTCACCGTCATGGAGGAATGTCCCATCGCTTCCATAATGGCGCGTGCCTGGATGTTGCATTCGGCGAGATACGTGCCGAAGGTACGCCGGAGCCCGTGCAGGGTGTAGCCCTCCGGAATGCCGGCCTGCTTGTTCCAATGTGCCATCATGCCGGTGAGGCTTTTTTCCGCAAACGGACGCCCATAGCCATTCCTCAATACCGGTCCACCTTTCGAACGGTCTAGCGGCTCCAGAGCCTGCGCCAGCTTGTCCACGACGGGGATAAACACTTCCCTGCCGCCGTGGCGGTTTCGGTTCTTTTTCTGCCGGAACTCGAAGGCCTCGATCAAAACCAGCGAGCCATCGAACAGTTCGATTTCCTCGCTGACCAGATCTTCCCATTCCAGTGTGGCGATATCGCCGCGTCTATTCCCGAGCCAGAAGCCGAGGGCATAGCAGGTGCGCGCCGCCGAGCCGACCGCATGGCGCGCCTCGAACTTTTCACGAATGGCCATCGGCCACCCGGGATTGGCCGTCGATTTGGGAATGCGAACGCGAATTGACAGCGAAGGATCGTCCTGCGGCTTGATCCACTTCTCAACGTCAATCGCCACCCAAAGGAGCTTTTTGATCGCTACCAGCAGGTGCTTTGCGACTGTCCGTCTGGTGCCAAAGACGCCTTCGATAATCGCACGCAGACGGTCGGCATCGAGATGCTCGATCGGCGTGTCGCGCCAGGTCAGCGGATAGGCGGGATCGACCTTCATCTCAAGGAAGCGTTCAATAAGCCGAGCATTCTTCTGCTGGGTCGCTTGGTCGAAGTCCAGCCATTCCATCGTCGTTTCAAGTCGGCGGGCAGCATGACCGAAAGTCTTTGGCAACGCCCGTCCAGGCAAGTCGATGATCACGGCCTTCTGACTCTGGCCTTGAGTTGCCCGTCCATAGGCGGCTTCGAACTCTGGATCACCCGGCCGGCCTGGAAGCCGAATTTCGGGCTTTCCCTTGCCGCGGTAACGATAGACGAGTTTACCGCCTTTTAGGCGCGACGAGACTCCGGGATATTTGTCATCCTTGAATGGCCGGCCCATTAAGCCCTCCTTCCAGCCTTCTGCTGTTCCAAGCGCCGGGGCACCTCGATCGTCGCCGGAGGCGAAGGGCCTTTGCTCTCCATGGCGACCCGAAGGAGCAACGGGTAAGGGAAGCCCCTGCCTTGCTCAATGCCTTCAAATGTGCGCTTGGGTATCCCAAGCACCTTGGCTGCGGCTTCGGCCGTGAATCCTGCCTTGGCGCGCCAAATTTTAACTTCTTGCGCAAGCTTTTCACGATCGTTCACGTCGCGTGTTCCGTACGAGCCCGCGACTTTATTACGCCAGCAGCGTATGCGCAAGCTGCCTATTCTATCTCCTTGCTTCCTTTTTGCTCCGCTCCAAAAGCTGTTGCAGACCGTTGTTTTTGTCGGGTAACGAGGTGAACGCGATGTCGAGCGCTACACGGTCCCAGACGGCCCGACTGTTGATGTGTTTAGGTCTCGGCATGCGCCCGTCAGCAACCATCTCTTCAAAAAGCGTCGATCCGACACCGACGTAGCGTGCGGCTTCGTCGCGAGAGAGTCCTCTCGGCGGATAGGAAATCGCGTCACTCTTCATAGACGCTGCCTCGGAGATATCGGCGCGCAAAAGCCGCAGCCGCGCGAAGCCAAAATAGGCAGTTGCTTCGGCAGCTTCGTGGCAAAGAAACAGGGCTATGTTGCCATGAGTGCAACCAGATCCGCATATCCATATCATCCCAACAGGGCGAGATCATCCTGCCATAATAGGATGTGGCTTTGTGCGGAAGCTGCCTCAATAGTTCGTTCGGCAAAAGCGAACAGCGACGTGTAAATCGGACAAATGATACTCACAGAATATTCCGCTGCAAATGTGGGGGGCCGAGTCGCTAGACCGCTACATCGCAAGACCCCCTATCGAGGAGGCGTTCTTTTGCTATCGTCGGCAAGCGGCCTGACAACAAATCGAGATCGAGCAACCACGAACTCGAAATTGCGAGTCGGGACGATGATGGACTGGACGGACTGATCCGGAAAAGATAATAAAAATCAAAGCTTAATGGGATTTAAGTTGGCGATGCAGTACCAAATGCAGTACCGCTGAAGCGCAGCCGATGATGTTTTCAGGGTCGTAGGACGGACTTGCCGTTGCGAACGTCGGCGCGACAGAGCACTTGCGGAGCCCGTGGTCGCAGAGGTTGCCCGAATGCACATTCGAGACCGGCTGAATCCCAGTCCGCGAGGTCTGCGGCGGCGCGATATGTGCTCTCCAAGAAGACTATGAGGCTTGCTTCCGGATCGGTAACTCTGCGGATCGCATAAGGCAGCAGGTATTCTCCAAGTCGTAGTGGGCGGCGTCGGCAAAGATCTTCGCCGCCGCGAAGCCTTTTGGTAGGGCGGTGGAGCGGTCGACTTTCCGGCCTTCTATTCCTAAGCCTGTCCGAAACCGCTGCTCCTCTGACGCGTCTCCTTCGCACGGACCCGTCGCAGCCCTCTTGGTGCGCGGACGCGCGATGCGCACTCTTCGGCGCTCCGATCCGTTTTTCTAGCGCGAAGCTGACCTGCGCAGTACGACCGGAAGTCACAACTTGTGGCCCCATGACAGAGTTGACAACTCTCTGCTGGTCAAAAACCTTCAAAGACGCCATCATGCAACAAGAATTGCAAGGATGTGCATCGTGGACGAGAAGGTCGAGGCTCCCAAGGACTATGAGGATCTCATCCGCGTGATACACGACCGGTATGATGGGATGAGCAAGTCGTACCAGAAGATTGCGTTGTATCTCACCCAAAATCCGAATGACGTCGCGGTGCGATCGGTGAACTCGATCGGGGAAGGCAGCGGCGTTCACGCGTCCAGCTTCGTCCGATTTGCCCAAGCATTGGGGTATGAGGGGTTCAAGGACCTGCAGAGCCTCTTCCAGAAACGATTGTCCACCGCGGCTCCTGGCTTCGAAGCCCGCGTCAAGGCGTTGGAGAAGGAACTGGGGGAGCGGACGGATCGCAGCGAGATGGGATTCATGCACGATCTGGTCGTCCGTGACATCGCGTCCCTGAAAGAGATGCTCACCGGTATTCAGCCCGAGGATCTGGCGGAAGCCGTTAGCCTGCTCGAGAAGGCCGACGTCGTCTATCTGATGGGACAACTTCGCTCGGCACCGGTCGTCGAACTCCTTCGCTATATACTGACCATGCTGGGTAAGCGCTGCGTGCTCCTGGATCCGGGCGGCGGACTGGCCACGCATATGGCCCGCGCGATGCGGAAGACGGACCTGCTGTTTGCGGTGTCGTTCCGCTTCTATGCGAACGAGGTCGTCAATGTTGTGGAAGAAGCCGCGGGGAGAGGTATACCCATCGTGGCGATCTCGGACAGCACGCTGTCTCCATTGGCCAAGAGCGCGCGCGTTCTCTTCGCCGTTCCGGAGCACGAATACACTTTCTCGCGCTCGCTGGCGGCTCCTATGTGTCTTGCCCAGGCTTTGACCGTGGCCTTGGCGGCCAGGCTTCAGAACAACGCAGTCAATCCCCGCATTCCAACGGTTACCGAGCGGTAGGGACTCCAAACCGCGAAACCTGTCGCAGCACCGGCGATCCTCCGGCCGTCGATTCTCAATCGGTGTCGGAAGGTTAAAACGCCATCGCCTTTTCAGGCACGGCCATGGGGCCGGATGCGGCACCAAGGACTGTCTGGTCGTAATCCACCACCGAACCTGTCATGAGCCCGGCATCGTCCGAAACAAGGAAGTTTACCGCCCGCGCGACCTCGCGGGGGTCGATCAGGCGCCCGAAGGGCAGGTTTGCGACCGCTTTCGCTTCCCAATTGGAATCGCCCGTCTCACTCGCCTGTAACTCCCGCTCATGGTCGGAGGCCATCCAGCCGACATCAAGCTGGTTGACGCGGATGCGGTTCTTCATCACGGAAAACGCCGTGTTGCGGGTCAGCGTCGCCAGCGCCGCCTTAGTGGCACAGTAAACGTTGATGAAAGGCTGGCCGGCATGTTCCGAGATCGAGCCGATGTTGCAGATGGCGCCTTCAATGCCGTCGCGGATCATGCGGCGGATGGCCTCCTGCATCAGGAAGTAGGGTCCGCGCACGTTGACGGCGAACAGGGCGTCGAAAAGTTCGGGCGAGGTATCGAGGATGGTGCCACGGTCCGTGCGGGCACCGGCGTTCACCAGCACATGTATCTTGCCATAAACGCGCTCGGCCTCCGCCATCACGCTTCGGCAATCTTCGACTTTGCCGAGATCGGCCTTGACAAAGTGGACAGGCACGCCGGTGTCGTGCGTGATCGCCTCGGCCGCGGCACGGCCCTTCGCCTCGTTGCGGCCGAGAGTGACAAGACCGGCAGCGCCGGCTTCCGCCAGCCGGCGCGCAATGGCCGCTCCCAACCCCTGCGTTGAACCCGTGACAACGCAGACCTTTCCATCCATGCGATTCATACTTCAGCTCTCCACAGTGTAGCCAGCCGCGGCCATGACGCGCCGCAATTCCTTATGCCCGATCTTCGCCATTTCGAGTGGCGGACTTTTGACGGGATCCTGCTCGGCTTCAACGACGAACCAGCCTTCGTAACCGTAGGAGGCCAGCCGCTTCACGATCGCCTCGAAGTCGAGCGAGCCGTCACCGGGTACGGTGAAGGCCCCCTTTACCACTGCGTCGAGAAAACTTTCCCGGCTGCGGTCGAGCCCGTCCACGACCGCTTGGCGGATGTCCTTGGTGTGTACATGCGAAATGCGGGCGTGGTGCTTGTCCACCACCCGCAGCACGTCGCCGCCGGCAAAGGCCATATGGCCGGCATCGTAGAGCAGGGGCAGACCCTCGCCGGAATGCTTCATCAGCAGATCGACGTCCTGTTCGCTTTCGATCGGCGCGGCCATGTGGTGGTGGTAGCAAATCGGCATGCCCTGACCCGCGCACCATTCGCCGAAAGTGGTGAGCTTACGGCCGTAGGCCTTGATCTGATCGTCGTCGAGACGCGGGCGCATAGCCAGCGGCGTTCCGCGGTCGCCCTGAATGGTGCGACCCGTCTCGCCATAGACGATGCAGGGCGCGTTGGTCGCCTTGAACAACTCCATCTGCGCGGCGATGCGGTCCTTCTCTTCATCGATATTGCCGACCAGCAAGCGGCCGGAGAACCAGCCGCCACAGACGCTCATGGCATGCTGCCTCAGGATGGGCTCAAGCACGGCCGCGTCCATCGGGAAGCGGCGGCCAGTCTCCATGCCGGTGAAGCCGGCCTCACGGGCCTGCCGCAGGCACTCCTCCAGCGAGACGTCGTCGCTCAGTTCGGGAAGGTCGTCGTTCCACCAGGCGATCGGCGCGATGCCAAGCTTGGCTCTCATCGTCATCTCCAATCATGATTTTCGAATGCTGCTGGCTGCCTGCGCAGCGACAAAAAACTGCCGGAACAATGCTCAGGGAGTTTTGCATCGTTCCGGCAGGGGACGCCCCCGCGCGCCCGAACGGTTCAGACACCCACGCGCTGCTTCTTGCGACCTTCGGTTTGCGCGGCATGCGCGTCGCGGACCTGCTGGCGCCCGCTGATCTCGGGCACGCCGACGTCCCACCATGCATCCCCGGGCGTCCAGCTGAAGGCGTCGGATACGATGGCAATGACGGTGGTTCGGTCGGTGGTCTTCGCCCATTCGATCGCTTGGCCGAGATCGGCAAGGCTTTCGACACGCCGCGCCAGCGCGCCCATGGCTTCCGCGTGCTTGGCGAAGTCGACCGAGAACGGCTCCTTGACCCGGCAGTCCTTGATAAGGTTATTGAAGGAGGCGCCGCCCTTGGCGTTCTGCAGCCGATTGATCACCGCATAGCCGCCATTGTCGCATACCACGAGAATCATCTTGTGGCCGGCGAGCACCGACGAATAGATGTCGGAGTTCATCATCATGTAGGTGCCGTCGCCGATCATGACGATCGGCGTGCGGGTAGGGTCGGCCATGGCCGCGCCCCAGCCGGCAGAGATTTCATAACCCATGCAGGAGAAGCCGAACTCGCAGTCGAAAGTGTTGGGTTCCTTCACCCGCCAGTTCTTCATCACCTCGCCGGGCAGTCCGCCGGCCGCGGTGATCAGCAGGTCACGCTCGCCCGCCTTGGCGTTCACCACGCCTACGACCTGCGCATAGGTCGGGACCGGCTCGTTGGTCGGCTTCTGGAAGCCGTCAAGCATCGTGTTCCACTTGGCGAACTCGATGCGACCCTTGTCTGTCCAGGCCCTCTCCGCTTTCCAGTCGCCGAGGGCACCTTCGAGTTCGCTCACCGTCTCCAGCGCGTCGCCGACGACGGCGAGCGCCCGGTGCTTGGTGGCATCCCAGCGTGCGGCATTGATCGAGACGAACTTTGCGTCGGCCGAGAAGGCGCTCCAGGATCCGGTGGTGAAGTCCATGAGCCGTGTGCCGACGGCGATGATCACGTCGGCTTCCGCCGCCAGCGCGTTGGCGGAGGTTGAGCCGACGATGCCGATCGGTCCGACATGCGCGGGGTGGTCGTGCGTAACCGTGCCTTTGCCGGCAATCGTCTCCGCGAGCGGGATCCCATGCCTTTTGGCGAAATCGCCAAGAACCTTCTCGGCACCCGAATAACGCACGCCACCACCCGAGATGATCAGCGGCCGCTTTGCGCCTTTGAGGAGGCGGGTCGCTTCGGCGAGCCGGCTGCGATCGGGCCGGGGGCGCGGCACCTCATTCACCGTCTGTTCGAAGAAGGCTTCGGGATAATCCCAGGCGATCTCCTGCACATCCTGCGGCAAAGCGATGAAGGCAGGCCCGCAATCGGCCGGATCAAGCAGCACCGCAACCGCCTGCGGCAACGACGAGATGATCTGCTCGGGATGGACGATGCGGTCCCAGTAGCGCGTGACCGCCTTAAAGGCGTCATTGACGTTGATGGTTGGGTCGCCGAAGTGCTCGACCTGCTGCATGACCGGATCGGGCCGGCGACTGACGAAGGTGTCGCCTGAGAGCATCAGCACCGGCAGCCGGTTCGAATGGGCGACACCCGCCGCCGTCACCATGTTCAGCGCACCCGGACCGATCGAGGTCGCCGCAACCATGATCTGGCGCCGGCGCTTCGCCTTTGCAAAGCCGATCGCTGCAAGCGCCATCGACTGCTCATTCTGGCCGCGCCAGGTCGGCAGCACGTGCTTCACCGCCTCGAGTGCTTCAGAAAGGCACGTCACGTTGCCGTGCCCGAAGATGGCGAAGACTCCCGGAAAAAGCGGAACTTTCTCGCCGTCGACGACCGTGAACTGGTTGCACAGATAGCGCACGAGCGCCTGTGCCATGGTCAGACGGACGGTGGCCCTGGTCATCTTTGTCTCCTCCCTAACGACGGTCTTTCCAAATCTATACGGAATGCCCATTGACAAATCAATATGTTTGCAACGATCATTGCAAAAATTCAAACCGGGAGGATTTCTTGCTCAGGATTACTGTGCTCGGCTGTGGTCGGATAGGTAGGATGCATGCGGCAAACATCGCCGCGCATCCCCGTGCGGAACTGGCCACCGTCTATGACATCGACGAATCGTCCGCGGAGGCTGTCGCGGCGCGGCACGGCGTTCGCGCTTCGGGATCCGCCGACGAGGTATTTGCCTCGGCAGATGTAGATGCGGTCCTTGTCGCGACGGTGACTGACACGCATGCCGACTACATCGAAAAGGCGGTGGCCGCTGGCAAACCCGTGCTCTGCGAGAAGCCGATCGATCTTAGTCTGGAAAGGGTGAACCGTTGCGCCGAAGCAATTTTGTCCAAGGGCGTGCCGGTCCAGATCGGCTTCAACCGACGTTTCGACCCCGGTCATCGTGCGGCGTGGAACGCCGTACGATCCGGCGAGATCGGCGACCTGCACCAGGTCATCATCACCTCGCGTGATCCTGGCATGCCGCCCCGTTCCTACTACGAGGTCGCGGGCGGGCTTTTTCGCGACATGACGATCCACGATTTCGACCTCGCCCGCTTCATGCTGGGAGAGGAGCCGGAGGAGGTGTTCGCCATAGGAGGCCGGCTGATCGACCCGGCGATGATGGAGGAACTAAACGACTACGACAGCGTCATGGTCGTGATGCGAACCAAAAGCGGCAAGCAGTGCCACATCAACAATTCCCGCACCTCAACCTATGGATACGACCAGCGCGTCGAGCTTCTGGGCAGCACCGGCATGGTGATCAGCGGCAACCGGAAGCCTCATGAGTTGCGCCGTTACTCGGCCGCGCGGGCCGAAGCCACCACGCCCTACCTCGACTTTTTCATCGAGCGATACCGCGAAGCGTTCGATGCCGAGATCGACGCCTTCGTTACCTGCGTCGAGAAGGCCGAGCGGCCGCTGGTCGGTTTCGAGGACGGGCGCCGCGCTCTGGTCTTGGCCGAAGCGGCGATGAAATCGGCGGTCGAAGGCCGCTCCGTGAAGGTCAGCGAGATCGGATAAGCCATGTACGCGAAATACGGATTGTTTATCGATGGTCGTTGGCGACCGGCGTTCGGAAATGCCACCTCCACGGTCCTGAGCCCGGTCACAGAAGAGTCACTTGGGAATGCGCCATCTGCCGCCTTCGTCGATACCGAGGAGGCTCTGGAAAGTGCGGTCCGCGGCTTCGCCGCCTGGAAAGTCAAAAGCGCCTTCGAGCGGGCTGACGCGCTTCACGCCATCGCCGACGAGATGATCCGCCGCAAGGACGAAGCGACGCGGATGATCTCGACCGAGACCGGCAAGCCAATCGCCCAGTCTGAGCGGGAATGGGGACTCTCGATCGACCAGTTCCGCTGGTATGCCGAAGAGGCGCGGCGCATCTATGGTCGAGTCATCGAAAGCCGCGTACCGGGCGGCCGGTTTGAGGTCCTGCGCGAACCGGTCGGGGTTGCGGCAGCGTTCACGGCCTGGAATTTTCCGGCTGCTCTGGTTGCCCGCAAGGTGGCGCCGGCGCTAGCTGCCGGCTGTTCGACTATCATCCGTCCGTCGAGCCAGACTCCCGGCGTGGCGATGGTGATGGTCGACTGCATGCGCGCCGGCAGGCTTCCTGCCGGCACGGTGAACCTCGTCATCGGCCTGACGGACACGACTTATGCGCCCATCATGGCTTCGCCTGCTGTCCGCAAGGTATCGCTGACCGGCTCCACTCGAGTCGGCCAGCAAATGATCCGCGATGCCGCCGACACGGTGAAGAAGGTGTCGATGGAGCTTGGCGGCAACGCGCCGCTGATCGTCTTCGACGATGCAGATCTAGACACTGCGCTCAACCTGTCGGTGCCAACCAAATACGCTAATGCCGGGCAGGTCTGCGTGACGCCTGATCGCTTCTTCGTCCACGAAAGCCTCCACGACTCTTTCGTCGAAGGCTTCGTCGAACGCGCAAGAGCATTGAAGCTGGGCGACGGCCTCGACCCCTCGGTTCAGATGGGACCGCTAATCAGCGACCGCCGGCTTGCGGAGATCGAAGCCATCGTCGACGACGCGGTGGGGGCCGGAGCAAAAGTAGCGACCGGAGCTGGTCGCGCCGCCTCGTTCAATGCGGGCCATTTCTATGAGCCCACCGCTCTCAGTGACGTTACCGACAACATGACGGTCTTTGCCCAAGAGAACTTCGGACCCATCGCGGCGATCGCCAGATTCAGCTCCGACGACGAGGTGCTCGCGCGAGCAAATGCTTCGCCGGTGGGGCTTTCGGCCTATGCGTTCACCCGCAGTCCAGACAGGGCCAGGCGAGTTGTCGCGGAGCTCAAGGCGGGCATGGTGGGCATCAACAGCTTCGCTCTTGCCGCGTCCGAGGCTCCGTTCGGCGGCACGAAATATTCCGGAATGGGTCGCGAAGGCGGCAGCGAAGGTATCGGTGACTACCTCGACACCAAGCTTGCGCAGATCGTGTTCTGAGGAGGCCGCCTTGATCAAGAACGAGCTCAAGCAGATCTGGGCCGAAGGGCGGCCCACGATCAATGGCTGGCTTTCGATCGGCAATCCATTCACCGCCGAGATCATGGCCGCGCAGGGCTATGACAGCGTGAGCATCGATGTCCAGCACGGCGCGCTCGACTATTCGATGCTGCTTCCGATGTTCCAGGCGATGCGTGCATCCAGGGTGGTGCCCATGGCGCGCGTGCCGTGGGTGGAGCCGGGCATCATCATGAAGGTGCTGGATGCCGGCGCCTATGGCGTGATCTGTCCCATGATCAACACGCCGGAACAGGCGGCTCAGCTCGTCAGCTACCTGCGCTATCCGCCGGCCGGCCAGCGCAGTTTTGGGCCGACGCGTGCCAACTTCTCGGCGGGTGCCAACTACGCGGCCGAGGCCAATGACGAGATCCTGGCTTTCGCCATGGTCGAGACCGCCGAGGCAATGCGCAATCTCGATGCGATCGCCGCAACGCCAGGGCTCGACGGCATCTATGTCGGTCCCGCAGACCTGACCTTCAGCCTGCACCAGGGGCGTCTCGCGCCGTCCTTCGATCGCGAGGAGCCTGACATGATCGCCGCTCTGCGGACGATCGTTACGGCCTGCAAGAGGAACGGCAAACGCGCCGCGCTCCATTGCGGCACGGCCGACTACGCCGCACGTGCCGTCGAATGGGGTTTCGAGATGACAACCATCTCGGGTGACTCCCGACTGCTTGCCTCCGCCGCGCAGGCAAGTGTCGCTCGCTTCCGCGAATTGACGGGTGCGAAAGCCGTCCCGGCCGAAGCCGGCAAGGGAGGCTATTGATGCCCCACGTCCTGGTCGCCGGAAAGCTTCATCCGAGCGGCATCGAACTTCTCGATGGGTCGCCCGGCGTCACCTACGACTATGTCGAAGATGTCTCCGAGCCAAGCTATGCACCTCTGATCGGCAAGGCCGATGGTCTCGTCATCCGCACCCAGCCCTTGTCGGCTCCGACCGTCGCACGCGCCGAGAGACTGAAGATCGTCTCGCGCCATGGCGTCGGCTACGACGCCGTGGATCTGCCTTCTCTCAACGAACGTGGTATCGCGCTGGCGATAGTCGGCGACGTGAATTCGGTGTCGGTGGCCGAGCACGCTATGATGCTGTTGCTGGCGGCAACCAAGCGGCTCATCCGCGCGGATCGTTCGGTCCGCGACAACGAATGGGGTTGGCGCAACCGGCTGGAGCCAAATGAACTCGCGGGCAAGCGACTGCTGATCCTCGGGTTCGGCCGGATCGGCCGCCACTTGGCGCGCATGGCGGCAACATTCGGCATGAACGTGCGCGCATATGATCCATTCCTTGCAAGGCAAGGCTGGCCGGAGGGGCCGGTCGCGTCGGTGAGCGACTTGCAAACGGGACTCGCCTGGGCCGATGCGATCTCCGTCAACGTACCCAAGGCCGAGCGCCCGGTGATCGGGCCAATGGAACTCTCGGCGATGAAG
Source organism: Mesorhizobium sp. M0954 (assembly GCF_040319155.1). Taxonomy (NCBI): domain Bacteria; kingdom Pseudomonadati; phylum Pseudomonadota; class Alphaproteobacteria; order Hyphomicrobiales; family Phyllobacteriaceae; genus Mesorhizobium; species Mesorhizobium sp. M0954. The sequence goes on from NZ_JAMYNR010000018.1 coordinate 113,955, forward strand.
CCGACTGCCGTACTCATCAACACTGCGCGGGGCGGCGTGGTCGACGAGGCGGCGCTGATCGCGGCGCTGCGAGAGGGGCGCATCGCCGCAGCCGGTATCGACGTCTTCGACGATGAACCGCCTGCCGCGAACCATCCGCTCTTCGGCTTCGACCAAGTGATTCTGACGCCGCATATAGCCGGGCTCACCGCCGAATGCGGAGAACGCATGGCGATCTCGTCCGTGCGGAACGTGCTCGATTTTTTCGCCGGGCGGATTGACTCGGCGCTGGTGGTAAACGGAGCCGCGTTGAATGGCCGGTGAAAAACCTCAACTCAGAATCGGCCTGATCGGCACCGGCTTCATGGGCAAGACCCATGTGTTCGGCTTTGCTGCCGCACAACGTGTCTTCGATCTTCCCTACGAACTGGTGCTCCACACGGTTGCGGACAGAACCGATGACCTCGCCGCGCAGGCGGCGCAGGCCTTGGGGTTCGCGCGGGCGAGCGGGGACTGGAGGCGTCTGGTCGAGGACTCGGAGATCGATATGATCGATATCACGGCGCCGAACGCCTTCCACAAGGAGATGGCGCTCGCCGCCATTGCCGCCGGCAAGCACGTCTATTGCGAGAAGCCGCTGGCGCCCGTTGCGGCGGATGCCCGACGGATGGCCGAGGCGGCGGAAGCGGCCGGCGTCAGGACGCAGGTCGGGTTCAATTATCTCTGCAACCCGCTGCTCGCGCTGGCGCGGAAGATGATCCGCGCGGGCGAGTTGGGCGAGATCCGCAGCTATCGCGGCATTCACGCCGAGGATTACATGGCGGATGCGGAAAGCCCATTTACCTTCCGGCACGATCCTGTCGGCGGTGGCGCATTGGTGGATCTGGGCAGCCATGCTCTGGCCACGGCGGAGTTTCTGCTTGGCTCGGTGGAACGGGTCCTCGGCGATTCCGTCACCGTCATAGCGAGCCGTCAGGATGGCCGAGGCGGGCGCCGGACCATCGAGGTCGACGACATCGGTCGCGCATTTCTGCGTTTTGCCAATGGTGCATCCGGCAGCATCGAAGCGAGCTGGGTCGCCACCGGCCGCAAGATGCAGCACGATTTCGAGGTCTATGGCACCAAGGGGGCGCTCGTCTTCAGCCAGGAGCGCTTCAACGAGCTGCATTTCTACAGCACGGCCGATCCCGGCGGCCGGCGTGGCTTTCGGCGCATCGAGGCCGGTCCGGATCACGATCCCTATGGATTCTTCTGCGTCGCACCAGGCCATCAGCTCGGCTTCAACGATCTGAAGGCTATCGAGATTGCGCGGTTCGTCGATGCGATCGCCGGGAAGCGAGACGAGTCTTTCGGCTTCCGGGCCGGCCAACGCATCCAGGAACTCGTGGAGGCAATTCAGGGCTCGGCCCGGGAGAGCAAGTGGCTGCGAACAGACTGATGCGAGGGAGAGTTGGTCGCCGCCCCGCATGCGTCTGAAATAAACGTTGCATGTTTGTACATTTTGCAATATAGATTGCAGCCGGAGAGAGGTACGTCGGCTGAGTGCTCAAGTCGACGTCGCACAGGGAGGAGAATGTGTCTGTGCTGGACGTACGAAGCGTCTCGAAAAGCTTTGGTGCTATCCGCGCCTTGTCAGATGTTAGCTTCGCGGTTGCTGCCGGCGAGGTGGTTGGCCTGATGGGCGACAACGGTGCCGGGAAATCGACCATGGTGAAGCTGATTGCGGGGAACTTCCCACCCTCCGACGGCGAAATCGCGGTGGACGGCAAGGTCTGCCATTTCCACAAGCCGATCGAGGCACGGGGCGAAGGGATCGAGGTCGTCTATCAAGATCTGGCCTTGGCCGACAATCTGACGGCCGCCCAAAATGTCTTTCTCGGCCGCGAGATGAAGAAGGGGTTTTGGCCGCTCCGCGTGCTCGACAAGCAGACGATGATCAACCGCTCGGCAAAACTGTTCGCGGAGCTGAAGTCGGAGACGCGGCCGCGCGATCTGGTCAAAAAAATGTCAGGCGGCCAGCGGCAGGCGGTCGCCATTGCCCGCACCCGGCTATCCAACTCCAAGCTCGTGCTGATGGATGAGCCGACCGCGGCGATTTCCGTCCGCCAGGTAGCCGAGGTGCTGGAGCTGATCCGGCGGCTCAAATCGCAAAATGTGTCGGTAATGCTGATCAGCCACCGCATGCCCGATGTGTTCGCGGTCTGCGACCGCATCATCGTGCTGAGACGCGGCTCGAAAGTGGCCGACAAGGCGACGGAGAAGACATCGCCGGAGGAGATCACCGGCCTAATTACGGGAGCAATCCGTGATGCATAGCCAGAGCGACATGCTGAAGGAAGGCCATGCGTCCATCGGTGATGTGGTCGGCATAATAGAGCAGAGCGTTTTCCAGAAGATGATCGCCAGCCAGGCCTTCTGGGTCGCGATCGCGCTTTTCGTGTTGGTGGTCTTCATGACGTGGCTGGAGCCCAGCTTCGGCACGGTCGACAACGTTACCAACACCACCCGCAATTTTGCACCTATCGCCATCATGGGGCTGGGCATGACGGTGGTGCTGATCACCGGCGGCATCGATCTGTCGGTCGGCTCGGTGATGGGGCTGGTCGCGATCGTCGCCGGCCTGCTGCTCACTTGGCACCAGCCTTGGTATGTGGCGTTTGGCGCGGGTCTGCTCGCAGGCATCGCCTGCGGAGCCTTTAACGGTTTCTTCGTGGCCTATATCGGCATGCCGTCCTTCGTGGTGACGCTAGGCATGCTGTCGATCGCGCGCTCGCTGGCGGTCGTGCTGTCCGGCAACCAGATGCTTTACCAGTTCGGACCCGATGCGCCGATCGTCAAGGCCATCGGCCAGGCCAAATGGCCGAGGCACACGCCTGACGGCTGGGTGCCTCATTGGATCCCGGAACTGTCCTCGCAGTTCTGGGTGATGGTGATCCTCGCGCTCATCGTCGGCTCCGTCTTCATTTTCACCGCCTGGGCGCGCCACCTCTTCGCGATCGGCGGCAACGAGAACGCCTCGCGGATGACCGGCGTCCCCGTCGACTGGATCAAATTCCAGGCCTATGTCTTCTGCGCATTTACCGCATCGATCGCGTCCCTGCTGCTGCTCGGCTACAGCGGCTCGGCCATCAACGCGATGGGAACCGGCTACGAGTTGAGGGTGATCGCCGGCACCGTCATCGGGGGGGCCAGCCTGATGGGCGGCTACGGAACCGCGTTTGGCGCTGTGATCGGTTCGGCCTTCCTCGAGGTCATCCGCAACGCGCTGCTGATGGCCGGGATCGATTCGAACTGGCAGGGCGCCTTTGTCGGGGCTTTCATCATTCTTGCCGTGCTTCTCGGCATGCAGACCTCGGGCAAGTCGCTGCGGGCGACGCTGGAGGGTATGTTTACCTGGAAGCGCAAATAGAATCCGGCGGCCGCAAGCCGTCGGGGATAGTGGACGTCAAAACAAAGTGGAGGAACAGGTGAAAAAATACATTCTGACGGCGGCCGTGGCGTTTTCCGCGCTGATGGCAGGGCAGGCCTATGCCCAGCAGAAATACGTCTTCGCCCTTGTGCCGAAGAACATGAACAATCCTTTCTTCGACCAGGCTCGTGACGGCTGCAAGAAGGCCGAAGCCGAATCCAGCGGCGCGATCGAATGCATGTATATCGGCCCCGGCGAGCATGGCGGCGGCGAGGAGCAGGTGCAGATCGTGCAGGACCTGGTGGCCAAGAAGGTCGACGGCATCGCCGTCGCCCCGTCGAACGCCGCGGCAATGGCCGTCGCGCTTCAGGCCGCCAGGGAAGCGGGCATTCCCGTGCTTACCTGGGACTCGGATGTGCTACCGGAGAACAAGGACCTGCGTGTCGCCTATATCGGCACGCACAATTACGAAATTGGCGTCAACCTCGCCAAGATCGTGCAGACCATCAAGCCGAAAGGCGGTACCATCTGTATCCAGTCGGGCGGAGCTGCCGCGGCCAACCACAATGAGCGCATGAAGGGTATACGCGATACGCTGGCCGGCAAGGAGTCGGCTGCCTCGCCAGGTGATGCCCTGACCGGCCAGAACGGCTGGACGGAAGCACCGGGCTGCCCTCTCTATACCAACGACGACTTCCCTCTTTCGGTTCAGCAGTTCCAGGACTTCATGGCGAAGACGCCAAACCTCGACGCCTTCGTGCCGACAGGCGGCTTTCCGCAATTCATACCGGATGCCAATCGCGCTGCGGTCGAGCCGTACAAGGATAAGATCGCCAAGAAGGAGCTGGCTCTGGTCGTCGCCGACACGCTGCCGGTGCAGATGGACCAGATGAAGGAAGGCCTGTCGCTCGGCCAGGTCGGACAGCGGCCGTTCGAAATGGGCTACAAGACCATGCTGGCGCTGAAGGACATCAAGGACGGCAAGCCCGCGCCGGCCGACCCGACCTACACCGGTCTCGACGTCTGCACCCCCGAAACCGCCGACACCTGCATCGGAAAGTAGGCGGGGGGCGCAACTCTGCGGCGGGCGAGGGATGACTCTTGCCCGCCTTTGCCCCTGAGAGGCGACAACAGACCCATCGAGCGACTGGCTCAAATCGACCGCTGCCGTCAGGCCTCAGAGACGCTCCGCTGGCCACGGCGTGACCATTTTTAGACGAGTGCCGGGAGTGATCCCATTCGGGAGGAGCAATTGAGAAAGATACGATATGCCGTGGTGGGCGCGGGCTGGATCACACAGGAAGCCTTTATGCCCGGTGTGTCCCAGACCGGAAACTCGACAATCACGGCGATCGTCAGCGGCTCGGCCAAAAACGCCGCTAAGCTCGCCGAATTCTACGGCGTGGAACACGTCTTCAGCTATGAGCAGTACGACCAGATGCTCGCATCGGACGTCGCCGATGCAGTTTACGTGGCATTGCCGAACTCCATGCATGCCGACTATGCGATCCGAGCCCTGAGAGCCGGCAAGCACGCGCTCGTTGAGAAGCCGCTGGCCACGACCGAGGCGGAATGCGAGGCGATGATCGCCGCCGCCAATGAGAGCGGAGCGTACCTGATGACGGCGTATCGGCTGCACAACGAGCCCGGCACTGTCGAGGTGCTGGAGCGCATCCGCAGCGGTGAGATCGGCGATCCCCGCATCTTTGCCGCGGTCTTCTCCTTCGTAGCGTCGTCCGACAATCACCGCCTCAAGGCCGCCTATTGGGGCGGTCCCTTGCAGGACATCGGCGTCTATTGCCTGAATGCCGCGCGCCATATCTTTGCCACTGAGCCGATCGAGGCAGTCGCGGTAAGGAGTTTCGGCAGCGCCTCAGTCGGGGAGGTAGAGGAAAGCATTGCCGTGACGTTGCGCTTCCCCGAGGGCCGGCTTGCACAGTTCATTGCCAGCTTCGGCGCGGACAATTCGGATTTTTACCACGTGGCCGGAACGAAGGGGAGCGTAACAGCCGACCCTGGCTTCCGTTTCGAGACTGCCGTGCAAATGAAGCTTCGGCATGGCGACATCAGAACCGAAACGACGTTCCCGCAGACAGACCATTTCGCCGGACAGACCGCGTATTTCTCCGACTGCATCCTGAATGCACAACCGCCTGAAGCCGACGGTGGAGAAGGATTTGCCGACGTGCGCGCCCTGCTTGCCATTGAGCGCGCCGCCAGCACCGGTCAGCCTCAGAAGATAGACACGCCGGCACGGCAGGTTCATCCTACTGCGGATATGATCCGCATCTTGCCTACAACGGACCAGCGGCTGCTTCTCTGACGCGCTTTCGCCCGCGGAGCCGGCCAGGATTCATTGCGAGAAGCGTCTCACGAAACGGCATCGCGTACCGCGTTGTACCGTGCAACCGTTCATGCGGAGGCAGTCACGATCTTGTTTCCGAACGTGCTCGACGGGCTGCGCTGGGTGAAATTCATCCAGGCGGCCGCCGACTCGCACGAGGCCGGAAAAGCCCGGACAACAGGCTGGCTTGACTGAACGCATTGGAATAATACGGAGGTCAACTTGAGTATACGCGTTGGAATTATCGGCGTAGGGGTAATGGGTGCGGATCACGCGCGGATGCTCGCATCACCTCAAGCCCGGCTTGCCGCCCGACGGGAGCATTCCGCGCCCATCATCGCTGCCCTGAAACCATGGTTCGAAAAGCAGCTATCGATGATCTCCTCCGGCTCTGGCCTGGCCGAAGACATCCGGCATGGGCTCGGCCACTGGCAAGGCCTGACCCGCTTCCTGGACGATGGCCGCCTGGAACTCGACACCAACCCGGTCGAAAACGCGATCAGGCCAGTATGCCTGACCAGAAAAAAATGCCCTGTTTGCAGGTCACGAAGTCGGGGCCGAAAATTGGGCGCTGCTCGCCTCCATCGCCACCTGCAGGCTAAACGACGTCAACCCGGTCGCCTACCTCGCCGAAACCCTCGACGCCATCATCAAACGGCCATCCGCAGACCCAGATCGAGGAACTCATGCCCTGGCGATTCCGAAAAACGTCAAGCCCAAATCCACAGGCGATCCGCGAGGCGCTCACCCTAAGCTTTATCATTGACGGTCTGACTTGACGTCTGGCCCGAGGGCGGCCTTCGCTACTATTCCGAAACTTAAGGTTTCGCCCTACCGCGTAGTTGGGGTCGGCTGTCTTAAGAGGGCCGCTGCCCAAGGTGCCTACTTCTTAACGCATTGGCGGACTGGTGCGGCCGAGCAAACTTCGCCCACGCCGCAGTCCAGGTCGCGTGAACAAGGTTCCGGCATTTGCGGTGGCTCCAGCGTGACGAAGGGCGTCCTCGGCTCTTCCCCCGGTCTCGCCGTTCTCGGGAGGAAGGCGCCGGGATCACCGAGCGACTTCACATATCGATAGAATGACCGAATGTCGCTCTCCGGCATGACGCGAACGTTGTACCAAGGCATCGGGTGATGTCCGGGTTTTGCCCAAAGGGACATAGGGGCATCAAATCAGGCGGTTGCTTTCCGCAATTTGACGCGCCCGCCGCACCGTGCCGTCGGTGTCGGCGGACTTTCGTCTTGTTGCTTCGTCGCTTCTGATCGTCAGCCGCTTCGACAGGATTTTTCCAGTTTCGACGATTGGCTTGACCGGTATGGCCGGAGCGTCCGGAGTTTTCATGTACCTCATGCTTATTATCCTTTTAGGCAAAAATGAAAGAGAGCGCGGAGCGGCTGTCCGCCCCGGCACCTTGCACGGCGATAAAATTACGGTCGCACGATCCAGGCCAGCAACGCCGGATTAAAATCGGAGTTGCCGGTATAGTCGCGGATCAAAAGCGCGGCGTATGCCTGCCACTGATCCTCGGGGATCTGCTTTTCAATGACCGATGTTCTGAACGCGTCACGCAGGATATTGCAGTCAAAAGTCGAAATCACATCGGCCGATTGATCGTTGTCCATAATGCGGCTCCCATCGAGGGGGCGGGAGTACGATGGACGCTCTCAAGCGCCGGTGCCCATTGTTCTGTGGCCGGCGACAACGGACTGTACGCCCCGCACAGGTGCTTAGCGAATCATTCCGGCGAATTTGCTCGCCGGTGTGCTAGCTCAGCGGCCGGCCTGTTCCCGCCGCTTGGCGTCTTCATCGTTCAGCCGGCCGACCATCTCGTCCGCTTCGCCGGCATTGATGCCGACCATGATCTTGTGATCGGACTCGGCGGGCTGGCCGGTGAAAACGTCGAAAACGGTCCAGCTGTCCGGGCGTTCCATGCGAAACGCGTAGCGGTTTGCCATAGTCGCGTCCTATTCATTTTTGCCGGCACCAATTTGTGTCGATCGGTTCAGGCCTGCACAATGACAAAGACTGCCGCCAGGCCAACGACTGTCCACAGCACCACGCACACCTTCAAAGCCAGGCCCCCGTGCCGTGAGATGCCCTCCCGCATGCGGGGTACCCCGTTCTTCATTCTCCTGCCCGGCGTGGCCGCAACGCCGACCGGCGGCTTGACCCTAAGTCTGCCGAATACCGGAAGCAGCGTCGGCTCACGCACGGGCTTCTCCGGACGCCAAGGTCTCAGTATCCCATGCTGCCGCCGCCACCGCCGCCGCCACCACCAACTGCCGGTGCGGCATCCCGAGCCGGAATGTCGGTGATCATCGCTTCGGCGGTGATCAGAAGGGCGGCGATCGAGCCGGCGTCCTGCAGCGCGGTGCGCACCACCTTTGCCGGGTCGACGATGCCGGCCTTGATCATGTCGACATAGACCTCGTTCTGGGCATCGAAGCCCTGATTGTGATCCTTGCTGTCGGCGAGCTTGCCGACGACGATCGAACCTTCGACGCCGGAATTCTCGGCGATCTGCCGGATTGGCGCTTCAAGGGCCCTGAGCACGATCGAGATGCCTGCCGTCACATCGGCATTGGCTCCGGTCAGCCCCTTCAGCACAGCCTTGGCGCGCAGCAACGCGACGCCGCCGCCGGGAACGATGCCTTCTTCGACGGCCGCGCGCGTGGCGTTCAGCGCGTCGTCGATGCGGTCCTTCTTTTCCTTGACCTCGGATTCGGTGGCGCCGCCGACGCGGATGACGGCAACGCCGCCCGCCAGCTTGGCGAGACGTTCCTGCAGCTTCTCCTTGTCATAGTCGGACGTGGTTTCCTCGATCTGCCCCT
>NZ_JAMYNR010000019.1:0-114282 GCF_040319155.1 Mesorhizobium sp. M0954
CGGCAGGCATCTCGATCGTGCTCAGGGCCCTTGAAGCGCCAATCCGGCAGATCGCCGAGAATTCCGGCGTCGAAGGTTCGATCGTCGTCGGCAAGCTCGCCGAGGGCAAGGATCACAATCAGGGCTTCGATGCCCAGAACGAGGTCTATGTCGACATGATCAAGGCCGGCATCGTCGACCCGGCGAAGGTGGTACGGACGGCGCTGCAGGACGCGGGCTCCATTGCGGCGCTTCTGATCACGGCGGAAGCCATGATCACCGACGTTCCGGCGAAGGAAGCCGCTGCTTCGCCCGGCGGCATCGGCTATTGACCAGCCACTGCCGGAAACAAGCCTGAAAGACAGCCGCCGGGGTATCTTCCCCGGCGCGCACCATCGGCAAGGAGATCGATCAATGATCGCATTCGTCCCGAAGCCAAAGGCAGCGGCGAAAATCGAAGTGGCCGAGGAAAGCCGCTTCGATCGCATTCGCAGGCTTGCCGACAAGCACAGGAAAGCCAACGCCGGCATGATAGGCCGCGACCCGAAAAAGATCGCGGACAAGCGTCCCATGTGACGACTGCCAATGCTCGGCACCTCGCGCAAGCGCGGAACCTTCATCGCCCTTGTAGGCAGCGCCAAAATGGACGAATAGTCATAGCGGCGCGCCGCCGTGAAATTGCCGGCATGCGGTTTCTCAGTTGGCGGCATCGCCGCAGCCGGATCCTGGAATGGCCAGTCCTTTGGAACCACGCAAGAGAAGAGGTCCGATCGCCGCAAGGCTGCTGGCGGTGGATGCGTGGATTGATTCCTCGGTCTACGAAATCGGCTTCAGGGCGCGCCAGTTCTGGGAAGCGGCGACCATCTTCTCGCGGCGTTTCCGTGTCGACGGCTGGCGCCGCGGCCTGATCGAACTGTTGAGTGAAGGCTTTACGCTCGGTGCCGGCGGCATCGTCGTCCTTTTGGCGCTGGCCTTGCCGGCCTTCCAGATAACCGCCGGCGACTGGCGCACGCAAGGCGACTTCGCCGTCACCTTCCTCGACCGCTACGGCAACGAGATCGGCCAGCGCGGCATCATCCAGCGCGATTCGGTGCCGGTCGACGAGATGCCCGACCATGTCATCAAGGCGGTGCTGGCGACCGAAGACCGCCGTTTCTTCGACCATTATGGCATCGATGTGCTCGGCCTGTCGCGCGCCATATTCGAGAATGTGCGGGCAAATTCCGTCGTCCAGGGCGGCTCGAGCATCACCCAGCAGCTGGCCAAGAACCTGTTCCTGACCAATGAGCGGACATTCGAGCGCAAGATCAAGGAAGCCTTCCTGTCGCTGTGGCTCGAAGCCAATCTGTCGAAGAAGGAAATCCTGCAGCTTTACCTCGACCGCGCCTATATGGGCGGTGGCACCTTCGGCATCGAGGCGGCAGCCGATTTCTATTTCGGCAAGAGCGTCAAGGACCTGAACCTTGCCGAGGCGGCGATGCTGGCCGGCCTGTTCAAGGCGCCGACCAAATATGCGCCGCACATAAACCTGCCCGCCGCCCGGGCGCGGGCCAATGTGGTGCTGTCCAACCTGGTCGATTCCGGCTTCATGACCGAAGGCCAGGTGCTGCAGGCAAGATTACACCCGGCCGAAATCGTCGACCGCGGCGAGCAGAAGAGCCCCGACTACTACCTCGACTGGGCCTTCGACGAGGTCAAGAAGATCGCCGCCAAAGGCGGCCCGCACTCGCTTGTCGCCCACACCACCTTCGACGCCAACATCCAGAAGGCGGCCGAAGAATCGATGGAGTTCCACCTCCGCCAGTTCGGCAAGGAATACAACGTCACCGAGGGCGCCATCGTCGTCATCGAGACCAATGGCGCGGTCAGGGCGATCGTCGGCGGCCGCGACTACGGCGCCAGCCAGTTCAACCGCGCCACCAAGGCACTTCGCCAGACCGGCTCCTCGTTCAAGCCCTATGTCTATGCGACGGCGATGGAGCATGGCTTCACGCCGGATTCGGTGGTTTCCGGCGGACCCATCTCCTGGGGCAGCTGGTCGCCCCACAATTACAATGGCGGGTCGGCCGGCAACGTCACGCTGATCACGGCGATGGCCAAATCGATCAACACGGTGCCGGTGCGGCTGGCCAAGGATTATCTCGGCATCAAGCCGATCAAGGCCATGGCCGAGGCGATGGGCGTCGAGTCGCCGCTGGAATCGCACAAGACCATGGTGCTCGGCACGTCGGGCATGACCGTGATGGACCAGGCGACGGGTTACAGCGTATTTGCCCAGAACGGCCTTGCCGGAACCCGGCACGGCGTCAGCCAACTCTTCACCCGTACCGGCGAGGTGGTCTACGACTTCGCCAAGGATGCGCCGCCGCCGCATCGGGTGCTGTCGGAGCAGGCGCTCAAATACATGAACACCATGCTGGCGGCGGTGCCGGTGATCGGCACTGCCCGGCGCGCGGCCCTTCCAAACATCGTCGTCGCCGGCAAGACCGGCACGACCCAGTCCTACCGCGATGCCTGGTTTGTCGGCTTTACCGGCAACTACACGGCCGCCGTCTGGCTCGGCAATGACGACTTCACCGCGACCAACAAGATGACCGGCGGCACGCTGCCGGCCATGGTGTGGCAGCGGCTGATGGTCTATGCGCACCAGAATATCGACCTCAGACCGATTCCCGGCCTCGATCACCCCTTCGTCGATGCCGAAATTGCCGCCAAGGCCGAGGAAGCGGAAAAGAAGAACGCCGAACAGGCAGCTGCCGATGCCGCCGCCGAGCGTCCGCCGGTGCTGTCCAGCCGGACCACCCAGACCCTGAAGGAACTGACCAGGCTGTTCCAGGCGGCACCCGTGCTCGACGCGCCCGCTGCACCGGAAACCCTCTCGGCGCTGTGACGCCCAATTGCGCGGGGCCGCTTGCCACAAGGCCCTGCGCCGCGATATCCCCGAGCGGCAATCTTTCAGTCCCGGCCTTCGGTTCCCTGCCTCCTCATGCTCAAGAACGCCTTCCTGACACTGCTTTCGCTTGCCATCGCCGTCGTCGGCGGTGGCGGCAGCGTCTGGTATGCACTGAAGCTGCAGGATGGCGTCGGCGCCATCAGGATCGGCCAATGGACCGCCTTCCCCGATATCGGCACGCCGACGGCAGATCCCTATTCGAAGGCCCGCGTGGCTCGCGAAGGCGTGCTGGCGCTCGGACAGGCGGAAGGACTGTCCTTCATAGCCGAGCGCGATTCCGGCGGCGAACAGCTCCAGCGGCAATGTGCCTACAAGATCGCGGGCGGCTTTCCCACCGCCCGGTTCTGGACGCTTTATGCCGCCGACCAGTCGCTTGGCGTGGTCGAGACCGGCAAGCCGAGGCCGGCTGCGCTGCAGTCCTATCAAGTGCTGCGCCAGGCCGACAATGCGGTGGTCATTTCCGTCGGCAGCCGCCCAGCGCCCGGCAACTGGCTGCTGACCAGCGGCGCCGGCAAGATGTACTTGGTGCTTACGTTCTACGACACGCCGATCGCCAGCAGCACCGGTCTCTCGGACGTCACGCTGCCACAAATCCAGAAGGTCGGCTGCAATGCGTAGCCTGCTGCATGCCGTGCTGCTCGGCCTGCTCGGCGCCGGCATCGTGCACATCATCGTGCTGCTGCTCGTCCCCGAGTTCTCCGAACGCGACGCCTGGTCGCGATTGGCCATGGCTTCGGATCTCTACAAGATGACCAGGCTCGACGCGGAAGCCGGCGGCGCGCCGGTGGTGAAATCGGTCGATCCGCTGTTTTATGCGGCGGCATGCCGCTTCGATCTTGCCGAGGGGATGGTGCGGGTCAAGGCGCCGGGCAAGGTGCCGTTCTGGTCGATATCGGTCTATGACCGCGGCGGCCACAACATCTACTCGTTCAACGACCACAGCGCGACCGCAGGCATGCTCGACACCGTTGTGCTGACGCCGGCCCAGATGATCGAGGTCCGCAAGGATCTTCCCGAGGAACTGCAAGGGGCCATCTTCGTCGAGGCGCCGATAGAGGAAGGCGTATTCGTCATCCGTTCGTTCGTGCCCGACGACAGCTGGAAGCCGATCGTCTCGCGGTTTCTCGAACAGAGTTCCTGCGAACTGCAGGATTTTTAAGCCGGTTCCGATGCTCAGTGATGCGGTACCGGCAATGTTCCCGAAGGTCCCGGCTTGTCAGGGCCGGCCGGCCGCGTTTCGCCGGTCTGCGGCCGCTGTTCGTAGCGGACCCCGGGAAAGATGATCACTGCCGCCGGCGCGGTTTGTTGTGCTCGATTGGTTGCCGCCGTTCGCGGCACGAAAGACAGTACCATGCCCATGGTTCGCGTATTCCTCTCGGTTGCCCCGGAGCACAACGCAACGCCTCCATAGTCGATTAAGAAGGCAGTAGGTTAACGGAGCGCTAACGGATCGCCGCTAAATTGATCTTTGTTCTTGGGAAACGCGAAACCGGTACAGCCCGGCAGAGCGCTGTCCAGATCGTGTCGAGTGTCGGGCGTATCCTTCGTGTCAGCTTCGGATTTCAGGCAAATCGCAGCAGGAGCTGAATCGGGAAAGGCCGAAAGGCTGTTTCGCGCCGCGGTATCGGCGTTCTGCTCGCTCACCCGGCCTTCGCGCCGGGAAATCGCGCAGCTCGAAGACCTGACGCTGCCGCTGTTCGAGAATGTCTCGGTCGAATCGCGCCGCTACGTCGCGGCAGCCCTTTCCGAATGCGAATATGCACCCGCCGCGCTGGTGCGGCGGCTTTGCCAGGAGCGGGTCGACATCGCCGCTCCGCTGCTCATCCGCTCGCGCGCCCTCAGCGACGTCGACCTGATCGCGCTGATCGGACGTCACGGCCTGCCGCATGCCCGTGCCATTGCCCGCCGCAAGGATCTCAATCAGACGATCGCGGATCTCATCAAAGTGCTCGAAAGGCCGACGCTGGTGCGGTCGCAGCAGCAGCCGGAAACAACCGCCAAAGCCGCGTCCGAAAACGCCGAAGTGGTTGCGGGCGAGGTCAACAGGCAAGAGGCTTCCGATGCCGCTGAAACTGTACGCCGCCGGTTGCGATCCATGATGCGAGCCGAGAGCGGCGCTTCCATCAGTCCGTTCGTCGAGCCACAAACCTATGTCAATCTGCGCGAGACCGCGCTGACCGGCAATGCGGCATTCTTCCAGACAGCGCTCGCCGATGCGCTCGAAGTCGATTTTTCAACGGCGCGGACGCTCACCGCGAGCCACAATTACACACCGCTGCTGGCCGCCTTGCGGGCGCTCGACCTCAGCGAAGACAAGGCGTTCCTGATCACGGCCGCCATCTATCCGACCGAGTTTCCGCACCCGCAGGCGATCCGCATCTTCCTCGACCGCTACCGCCTGCTGCACCGCGACGCGGCGTTGGACAGGCTCCGCGGCTGGAAGGCCGAGACCGTGTCGAAAATCGTTCGCAAGCCTGGGCGCGTCGCCGCAAATGCCGACCTGCGCAAGCCGAACAGCGCCGATATGACCGCCACCCCAAAGGCGCGTCGCGTCTGAAGCGCTTGCCGTTAAGACGCCTTGACCGAGATAAGCTCCTCGACGGGAATGGCGCCCGCCTCGATCTCGACCACCCAGATATCCGGATCGAATCTCTTCTCGCGCTCCAGCCGCGCGTCGAAGATGGCGGCATCGTCGCCTTCGCCAAGCAGGCTGAAAAAACGGTCGTCCGGCCTGGCTGAATCGTAACTCGTCTGCGGCGCCGGCCCGAACAGCGCCATCTCCCCTTGCCTGCCCCGCGCCAGCACGAAAACCGCGCCGGCTTCCGTCGCGCCGCGCTTGACCACGGCGGCAAAGCCGCCGGCGCTGAAAACCCGGCGCAACAGCGCCGACACCCACAGATCGGTGGTTACCCGCATGGAGTATTCCTGGACATGCGGCGGTCCTTACAGCATTGGCCGGAAAACCGTAACCGGTCTTTGCCGAGCGACCGGCGAGCGGCCGTCACGACCCTCAGTTGGTCAGGCCGATCTCGCGCATCTTGACGTAGACGATCTCGTCGGGCTCGCCGGTCTCGGGCAGGCCGAACAGCGCCTGGAATTCCTTGATCGCGGCCTTGGTGCGCGCGCCGACGACGCCATCCAATTGCATGTCGTCATTGCCGAACGCTTTCAGTCCGGCCTGGATCTTGACGATGCGGGGATCCGGCGCCGTCGCATTTGCCGGTGCGGACACCGGAATGGCGGCCGGAGCAGCGGCCGTTTCGACCGGCCGCGGCACCGGATGCGGTACCACTGCCGCGGTCTTTGGCGTGGCGCCCAGTTGATCCAGCAGGACGCTGTCGATCTCGCCGGAGGCATTCAATCCGACCTTCTGCTGATAGGCCTGGATGGCCTTGCGCGTATTCGGTCCGGGAATGCCGTCAACCGTGCCGGAATAGAAATCGAGATCCTTCAATATACCCTGGACCTGTTCGACGACCGGGTCGCTCTTGATCGGCGCAGCGGCCGGTCGCACGATATTGATGGTGGTTTCGGGCTCGTCGCTGTCCGCCCGGGGAAAGCGCTCGATGCTCCTGGTGACGAAAAACGCGCCGGCATGCGGAAAGGGCTGGTACCAAAGCGCGTTCGCCGAGACGTAGAACAGCGTCACCAGGAACGCGGTCGAGCCGCCGACCACAATAGGATTGCGCGAGATCAGGCTGCCCAGCGCCATCGCTCCGTGCTCGAAGGCATTGCCGCGGCGTTTGACCGCCTTAGGCTGTTTTGCGGAGCGAACCATTGCTCTCCCCTTTGCCACCGTCCGCTCTGGCTTTGGCTGCGGACATCGGCACCACGCCGGTTTTCTCCGCCGAGCGGCCCGTCGGGCCGTTCACGGGAAGGCTGATCGTCACCGTGGTGCCCTCGCCAGGCATGCTTTCGATCGACATGGTGCCCTCGTGCAGCGCCACCAGCCCCTTCACCAGCGAAAGCCCGAGGCCTGTGCCTTCGAAACGGCGGGTATAGTCGTTCTGGATCTGCATGAACGGCTTGCCGAGATTGGCGAAATCTTCCTCGGCGATGCCGATGCCGGTGTCCCGGACCCAGAAATGCAGCCGCGAGCCGATGCGCTTGGCGCCGATGACGACATTGCCGCCTTCGGGCGTGAACTTGATCGCGTTGGAGACGAGATTGATCAGGATCTGCTGCACGGCGCGACGGTCGGCATTTATTTCGCCTGCGTCCGGCGCGATCTGGGCCTGCAGATCGATAGCCTTTGCCTCGGCTTGCAGGCGCATCATCGATTGGCACATCTCGACCGCTTCGCGGAAGCGGAACGGTTCCGGTTCGGTCGCGTAAGCGCCCGATTCGATCCGCGATACGTCGAGTATCGAGGTGACGACGGCAAGCAGGTGCTGGCCCGAATCCCTGACCAAGCCGACATATTCCTTCTGGCGAGGATCCTTGAAGCTGCCGAACATCTCGTGCAGCAACATGTCGGAAAAACCGATGATGGCATTGAGCGGGGTGCGCAACTCATGGCTGACGACGGCAAGGAAGCGTCCTTTCGCCACCTCGGCGGAGGCAGCCGCCTCATTGGCAGCGGCAAGCTCCTGGCGCAGTCCGGCCAGTTCGTCGTTCTCGCGCAGAAGAAGCGTGAAGACAGTCTCCTGCGCCGGCGCGCGCATCATCTCGAGCGAGAACGGCCGGTAATTGTCGGCCGTCACGCCGCTGCTCTGCGGCAGCCGGACGCGAAGGTCGAGCCGGCGCGACAGGGCGCCATCGCGCATATCGGCCAGCGCACTGAGATACGGGACGCGGTCGGACAGATGGATGCGATCGAAAAGTCCGGTGCCGAAAAGCAGCTCCGGCGGCAGCCTCAGCATAGTGCGTGCCTTAGCCGAGACGTCCAGAACCTCACCATGCGCAGCGATTCGCAGCACGACGGCGTCGATGAGGTCTTCGAGCCGGTGGCTGCCGGCCGGATCGAGCTGTGCGTTGGCGGCGCCGCGAAGCGGAGCGATACGCGGAATGAGCGTGAGTGCCCAGGCCAGTGGTACCAGCCAGTGCCATGCGGCGATTTCGGTCTGGTGGTCGAGCGGCAAGACGGAACCGGCTAAAGGCTGCAGCAAGACTGCGACAAAGGCCGATATGGCGCCCCAGATCACGGCACGGCGCGACTGGCCGATCCACCACGCTTCAAACGGCAGCGCTACCGCGAGCAAGGCAACCGGCGAGGCCACACCGCCGGCGGCAGCGATAAGGGCACCGAGGGCAACGCTGCCGACGACCAAGGCGAGTCGGCCGGCCAGGGCCATCTTGCCCGATGCAGCCACCAGCAGGGCGGCGAACCAGCAAAGGCCGAACGCCGCAAAGATCGCAGCCACAGTCACGGCCGCGCCCATTCCCGACGTCACCAGCGTCACCGCTGCACCCGCGCTGAAGAAAGGCGCCGCCAGCATGACGCCAATGAACCGGCTGTGGCGGCGACGATCGCTCTGGCCGAGCACGGACGGATGAACCATCCGTTCGCAACCGGCGGCTATCGCGCCCGGCAACTCGGCGTATCTGGCCTTGATCGCACTCAACTCAACGCACCCGGTCGTGAACGGCCCTGCTTTGCAGGCGGCTTTTGTCGATCCGAAACTCGCATCCAGCGTTTAAGGAATGGATAAGGCTGGGCTGATCGTCCCCCGGCAGGCTGCAAATATCGGGATACCGGCGGGGAAAAACCGGGGCAATTGCCGCCATAGTAAACGGAGCGTTATCCGCACGCCCGCGCCTGACGTTGCGGCCGATGGCATCAACCTGTCGCCGATTAAGAAAATGATCATGAAAAACAAACGGTTGGATGGTTATCATTTGCTGAATGAAATCTGAACCATTCGAGGCAAATGAACTTCAAACCGCTTCGTTTCGAATCTGCCTAAAATTTGAGGAAAACTGTTGCTTTCGGGACAAGCCGTCCTTTGCGCGTCTGTGTCAGTATCGCGGTACAGGTCGTGCGGTTCGGAGGCATGACCGTCATAAAGGACAGACAGATGGGCTTTCTGATAAGAGCTGCTTTCTGGTTTTCGCTGGTGCTTCTGGCGCTGCCGCTGGGTGTCGGCGCCGATGATGCGGGCCGCGAAAGCGTCGGACCGCTCCAGGCGCTGTTTGCGGCGCGCGAAGCCGTCGGCGATATCGCCGGCATCTGCGAGCGCAAGCCGGACGTGTGCGAGACCGGCAAATCGGCAATGCACACCATCACCGCCCGGGCCCGGGAGACCGCCAAGATCGCGGCTGCCATGCTGGACGACAAGGCCGCTGAACCCGATACAGTGGCGACTACCGGCAGCGTGCCGGGGGAAATCGTCTTGCCGGCGAAAGTCGATCTGCCGGCGAAACTGCACTTGCCGGCGAAGAACTGAGACTGTTTCGGCCGAATTCATCGCCAGACCGCAAGGCTCCCCATGCCCGGCGCCTGCGGCGTTTCTCCTCTTTTTCCGTGACGTGGCAGCGCCGGATGACTATATCCGGGGGCATGACGACGACGATCCAGACCATCCGCGACGACTTTTCCCTGCTCGACGAGTGGGAAGACCGCTATCGCTATGTGATTGAACTGGGTGAAGCGCTGCCGCCGTTTCCGGATGAGCAACGCATACCGGCAAACAAGGTGCCCGGCTGCGTCAGCCAGGTCTGGTTGACCACCGAACAGGGCGGGGGTGCCGACCCCGTTATCACCTTCAAGGGCGATTCCGACGCCCATATCGTGCGCGGCCTGGTCGCCATCATGCTGGCGCTGTTTTCGGGACGGCCGGCCAGCGAAATCCAGAGGACCGACGCCGAGGCAACGCTAAAGGCACTCGGGCTTGACGAGCACCTGTCGCCGCAGCGCGCCAATGGCCTTCGCTCGATGGTCAAGCGCATCAAGCGTGACGCCGAGGCAGCGCTGAAGCAGACCGCCTGACGCACGGCAGGTGCCGGCGGCATGAAGAACTGGCGGCCCAAGCTTGGTCTCCCCCCAATGCGAAAACGGCGCCCGCAGGCGCCGTTTGAGTATCAAACCGGAAGAGCCCCTTGTCAGCGTCCCTTGCGCTTGCGGCCGAGACCCATCTTCTTGGCGAGCTGCGAACGGGCGGCCGCGTAATTGGGCGCAACCATCGGATAGCTCGGGTCCAGGTTCCACTTTTCGCGATACTGGTCGGGCGTCAGATCATAGTGGGTCATCAAGTGACGCTTGAGCGACTTGAACTTCTTGCCGTCTTCGAGACAGATGATGTAGTCGTCATGCACCGACCGCTTCGGATTTACCGCCGGCTTCTGCTTGTCGGCAGGCGGCTGCTCGGCGGCCCCGCCGACGCGCCCGAGAGCGGCGTGGACATCGGCGATAAGGTTCGGCAGTTCGCCGACCGGTACGGGATTGTTGCTGACATAGGCGGCCACCACGTCGGCGGTGAGCTCGATCAGCGCGTCACTGTTTCTGGAAGGTGTTTCGGTAATATCCATGGCGTTCATGTCCCAACGAGAATTGTTTCTGTCTACGCCCTATTTTTGGCAAGCAGGGCATCGCGCGAACTTGTGCAGGAAAAAGCCTCCGCGATTCGCGTCGCGGCATCTTAATGAGCCTGAGCGCCAAGTAAGTCAATTCGCGTCTTGCGGTCTATTCAGCGATACAAGTCAAATATTCCTCATTCAGCTTCACTCTTTCGTGCAAAGTGTAACTTTGCCGTTTTTTCTGGTCAGACCAGCATCGACTGACGCGGCGGCAAGCAGCAATTACACAAACGGCAGCAGGTAAATAGAGTTCGATGCTTGACCCTGCCGGCGGCATTACAGCCAGGGTGATCGGCGGATTCAGTAAAATCATAGGTTGCGAAGCGTTGCTGTTGCTCGCGAGCCGTCGCCGGAGCGGTGCGCTGTGTCATTGAAATGGGGTAATGTATTTCCGTAGACCCAGCCATCTCGGCCACTTGCAAAGCCGCGAAGGCAGTTGCATGAGATTGACCGGCACTGGCGGGGTCATCGCAGCGACGGCGAGAACCGCGGCAGTCCGAGAAGAAATATTCGTTATCCGCTCCTCCAGCCCGTCCTCTCGAGCCACCACGACGATAGATCATAGCCCTTGAACCCGCGCTGCTCGGCGTGTTCATTCGCCATTCAAGTAGCTTCCACAGCGAGACGCAATGACCAGAACCCCAGTGTTTCCGACCGCCACGCCGCCGCAGCCGGAGAAGCGGCCGATCTTCGACACGCATCACGGCATAACGCGGACGGACGATTATGCCTGGCTGAGGGCCGCCAATTGGCAAGAGATGTTCAGGGATCCGTCCCTGCTCGACGGCCAAATCCGCGCCCACCTCGAAGCCGAGAATGCTTACCAGGCGGCGCTGATGGCCGATACCGTCCAACTGCAGAAGCAGCTTTTCGCGGAAATGAAGGGACGCATCAAGGAAGACGATTCTTCCGTGCCGATGAAGGACGGACCT
The DNA here is from genome assembly GCF_040319155.1 of Mesorhizobium sp. M0954. NCBI lineage: Bacteria > Pseudomonadati > Pseudomonadota > Alphaproteobacteria > Hyphomicrobiales > Phyllobacteriaceae > Mesorhizobium > Mesorhizobium sp. M0954. The sequence continues at coordinate 11,380 of NZ_JAMYNR010000019.1, forward strand.
TACGCCTACGGCTCCTCCTTCAAGCTTGGCGGCCAGCAGCCGCGTTATTTCCGCACGGCGCGTGACGGCGGCGACAAGCAGATATTGCTCGACGGCGATGCCGAGGCCGAGGGCAAGCCCTATTTCCGCCTGGGCGGCGTCGATCATTCGCACGACCACAGCAAGCTGCTCTGGGCCTTCGACGACAAGGGTTCCGAATTCTACACGCTGCGCGTCCGCGATCTGGCCGGCGGCAACGATCTGGCGGACAGGGTCCCGGACACCGGCGGTGGCGGTGTGTGGGATGCCGGCAATGACGGTTTTTTCTACACCCGCCTCGACCCCAACCACCGTCCTTCCAAAGTGCTGTTCCATGCGCTTGGCGACGGTCCTGAAAACGACCGGCTGATCTACGAGGAGACCGATCCCGGCTTTTTTATGGATGTCGGCGGCACGCGCTCCAACGAGTGGATCATGATCGGCATCAACGATCATGAGACCTCGGAATACCGCATCATGAGCGCCAACGATCCGTTCGCAGAGCCGAAGCTGGTTGCGGCGCGCCAGACCGGCCTGCAGTACGAACTCGAGGAAGGCGGCGACATCTTCTTCATCCTCACCAATGCCGACGGCGCCAAGGACTTCAAGATCATGACGGCGCCGGCCCACGATCCGGTGCGCGCCAACTGGCAGGAACTGGTGCCGCACGAAGCGGGCCGGCTGATCCTTTCGGTGATCGGCTTCAAGGACCACATGGTCCGGCTCGAGCGCAAGGAAGGCCTACCGCGCATCGTCGTGCGCGACCGCAAGAGCGGCGAGGAGCACCTGATCTCCTTCGACGAGGAAGCCTTCTCGCTCGGCCTGTCCGGCTCCTACGAATACGATACCGAGATCATGCGCTTTTCCTATTCGTCGATGACGACCCCGGCGCAGGTCTTCGATTACAACATGCGCACCCGCGAGCGGGTGCTGCTCAAGACCCAGGAAGTGCCGTCCGGCCACGACCCGGAGCACTACGTCACGCGCCGGCTGATGGCGCCTGCCGCCGACGGCGAACTGGTGCCGATCTCGCTCCTCCATCACCGCGACACACCGCTCGACGGGTCCGCCCCTTGCCTGCTTTACGGCTACGGCTCGTATGGCATCACCGTGCCGGCCGCGTTCAACACCAATCTGTTTTCGCTGGTCGACCGCGGCTTTGTCTACGCGATAGCCCATGTTCGCGGCGGCAAGGACAAGGGCTATGGCTGGTACGACGACGGCAAGCGGGTGAACAAGATGAACACGTTCACCGATTTTGTCGCTGCCGCCCACCACCTCGTCGCCGAACGCTATACGCAGCATGACCGCATCGTTGCGCAAGGCGGTTCGGCCGGCGGCATGCTGATGGGCGCGGTCGCCAACATGGCGCCGCAATGCTTCGGCGGAATCGTCGCCGAGGTTCCCTTCGTCGACGTGCTCTCCACCATGCTCGACGCCAGCTTGCCGCTGACGCCGCCGGAATGGCCGGAATGGGGCAATCCGATCGCGTCGGCGGAGGATTACCGGACCATCGCCGCCTACTCGCCCTACGACAATGTCGCCGCACTCGACTATCCGCCGATCCTGGCACTGGCCGGCCTGACCGACCCGCGCGTCACCTATTGGGAGCCGGCCAAATGGGTGGCGCGGCTGCGCGACCGCAAGACGGGTGAAAATCCGGTGCTGTTCAAGATCAACCTGGATTCAGGCCATGCCGGCGCCTCCGGCCGGTTTTCAAGACTGGAGGAAATCGCCTTCACCTACGCCTTCGCGCTCAAGGTGACAGGCAAGGCCGAGCTTGCGGCGTGAACATCGGCGGATGAGCGGTCATTGCCTTCCGTTCCGCGACGTGGCTTCATTGGCGGTGAGAGTTGCGGAGCCCACCAATGATCGATCTCGCCACGTTGATAGCTTATGTCGCGGTTGTGCTTGGCTTTGTCTTCATCCCGGGTCCGGCCACCCTTCTGACCGTGGCGCGGGCTACTAGTTCCGGAACCAGGGTTGGCATCGCGACCGGCGCGGGGATCGCGGCCGGCGACGTGGTTCACACCTTCATGGCGATCGTCGGCATTTCGGCGATCATTGCCACGTCGGCGGCGCTTTTCAGCATCGTGAAGTACATCGGCGCAGCCTACCTCATTTATCTCGGCATTCGCGCGATCATCGAGAAAACGCCGGCCTATCCGGCCGCCGGCGCACTCGCGATCCCCGCTGCCAAAGCATTTCGGCAGGCTGTTTTGACCGAGGTTCTCAATCCCAAGACCGCGCTTTTCTTCCTCGCATTTCTTCCGCAGTTCGTGCGGCCTGAAAACGGATCGGTGATGCTTCAACTGGCGATATTGGGCGTCATCTTTGTTCTGTTGGGCCTCGCCAGCACGGTGGTTTTCGCCGTGGGTGCGGGCGGCCTCGGTGCATTCCTGCGCCGAAACCCGACGGTGCTGAGATGGCAAGGCAAGGCTGTCGGCGGCATCTATTGCGCCTTGGGCATCCGGCTGGCGCTGCAACAGCGCTAGGGTCTCGACAAGCGACGCCGTATGAGGCTTCGGATACTAGGCAGGCACAGTTGATTTTCCGCTCGCAATTGCAAGGGCCGCGCGCTACCCAGTGCGCGGCCTTTTCACGGTCGCCGCCAACACTCAATCACGCAGGGATCTGCCATGTTGCTCGTCGATGTCTATCTCGACAAATCGCCCATCCAGGGCATCGGCGTCTTTGCCAAGAACCACATTGCCCGCGGCACGCTGGTCTGGAAGCTCGACCCTAAATACGACCGGCGCATCGAGGTGGAGACCTATGAGCGGGAAACCGGGCCGGTCAAAGCCTATCTCGACCGCTACGCCTATCCGGACCGGCGCGACCCGAACTACATCGTCTTCGAGGCCGACGATGCGCGCTACATGAACCATGCCGACGACCCGAATTGCGACGTCTCGCAACCGGAGGAGACCTATGCCTTGCGCGACATTGCGCCCGGCGAGGAAATGACCTGCGACTACAATCACTTCTTCGAAACCGGCTTCGACTTTCTCGGCGACCGCTGACGCAACAGCTGTCAGCTCGCCGGCTTCTTGCGCGCCGGATAGCCGTTGGGATGCGGCGGCACGGCTTTCAGGTAGGCGGCGATCGCCGAGCGGTCCTCCGAGGTCAGCACGGCCATGTTCCGCTGCACGTCGACCATAGCGCCGCCGACCGTATCGAAATCCGGCGTAACGCCGGTTTCGAGATAGTTGGCGATGTCGGCTTCGGACCAGTCGGCGATGCCGCCCTCGCCCGACGTGATGTTCGGCACGATGCCGCTGCCTTCGGCGGCGGCCGCACCTGCCAGCCATTGGCTCTTGCTGGTGCCGCCGGCAAGATCCCGCGGCGTGTGGCATTCGCCGCAATGGCCGGGGCCTTCGACCAGATAGCGGCCTGTCAACACCGGATCCGGTGTGCCGTCGGGAAAGGAAACGACCGGCTGGTCACTCAAATAGAGCAGCTTCCACAAGCCAAGACCGCGTCGGACGTTGAAGGGAAATGCCAGCGAATTGGCGGGCGCCTTGCCGGCGACCGCGGGTAACGTCTTCAGGAATGCATAGAGATCGGCAATGTCGGCCGGCTTCATGCGCGCGTAGGAAGCATAGGGAAATGCCGGATAGAGATGCTCGCCCGACGGCGACACGCCCTTCAGCATGGCGTTGGCAAGATCCTCGACCGACCAGGCGCCGATGCCGTCCCTGGTATCCTGCGATATGTTCGGCGGCACGAAGCTGCCGAACGGCGTCTTGAGCTCAAGGCCGCCGACCAGCCGAAGGCGGGCGTCGCCTTGCGAGCCGGGCTTGGCATGACAGGATGTGCAGCCGCCGGCGTAGAAGATGCGCTTGCCCCTGGCGGCGTCGCCGGGACCAAGCTCAGCCAGCGTTGCGGCATCGAGCCTGACCGGAGCCGACAGCAACCAGCCGGCAATCGCGGCCGCGCCGCCCAGAACGAGGGCGGCGCCGACAAATTTCTTCAGCAAGCGCATTGCCCGCTATCAGCCTTTTTTTACCCGGTAGTTTTGATGGCAGTTGCCGCAGCCGCCGCCAATGGTGTTGAACTGCGCCTTCAACGCGTCGGCATCCGCAGGTGCTGCGGCGACCGCCGCCTTGACGTCGGCGAGGTACTTGCCTTCAGCCGTCTTGAAGCCGGCCATGTCCTGCCAGATTTTTGGGGACGCCGTGGTGTCGCCGGTGTCGCTGCCGGCCGGGAAAAGCGTGTCGACGCCGGCATGGAATTTCTCGGCATTGACCTGCAGTGCCTGCAACGCCGTCAGCACCGAAGCTGCGTCGTAGGGCGTCTCGCCCTTGACCACTTTCGACAAGCCGGCGGCGATCTTGCCACGTTCCTTCATCAGGGCCTGCCGGTCGGCTACCGGGTCGGCAAATGCCGCCGAACCAGCGAAGGCGAGCATCGAGATGGCGAGGATAAGCTTTCTCATTCACTTGGCTCCATGTTGAAGGCAGTTCAGGATGCGGTCCCACCCCGATGACAAACGGCAAGGATGGCTTAAAAATTCCGACGCTTCGCCTCACGCTTGCGTGAAATTTTTGCAGCTGTCGTTCTGATGCTGAAAAAGAAAAGCCCCGGTTCTGCCGGGGCTTTTCTGGAACGGATCAGGCCTTTTCGTAGAGCTCGAGCACATAGTCCCAGTTGATGAGACTGTCGACGAAGGCTTCGAGATATTTCGGCCGGGCGTTGCGATAATCGATGTAATAGGAATGTTCCCAGACATCGACGCCGAGGATCGGCGTCGCGCCATGGACGAGCGGGTTCTCGCCATTCGGCGTCTTCGAGATCGCCAGCTTGCCGTCCTTGACCGAGACCCAGGCCCAGCCCGAACCGAACTGGGTGGTGCCGGCGGCGATGAAGTCGGCCTTGAACTTGTCATAGCCACCAAGATCGCTGTCGACCGCCTTTTGCAATGCGCCCGGCAGCTTGTTGCCACCGCCGCCCTTCTTCATCCATTTCCAGAAATGGATGTGATTGTAGTGCTGGGCGGCATTGTTGAAGAGGCCCGCATTCTTGCCGAAGGACTGTTTGACGGCCTCTTCGACCGACAAATCGCCCATGCCCGCCTCGGCGGCCAGCTTGTTGCCGTTGTCGACATAGGCCTTGTGGTGCTTGTCGTGATGATATTCCAGCGTTTCCTTGGACATATAAGGCTGCAAAGCCTCGTAATCATAGGGCAAGGCGGGCAATTCAAAAGCCATCGGTCGTACTCCCTCGTGGAAAAATCCGGTGTCGATACCGGACTAACATAGGACTGGATTGGTCTGGAACAACTCCGGAAACGAAGCGCCGGCCGCTTTTTAGCGGGTCAGCCGGGCGAAGTCGAATGCGCCCATTCCCAATAGAGTTCGCGCGCCTTCTTGGCCACCGGTCCGGGCTGCAGATTGCGATCCTCGATACGGGTGACCGGCACGACTTTCGAGTGGTTTCCGGTCGAGAAGATTTCGTCCGCCTCCAGGAAGTCGCGGATCGACAGCGTCTTTTCTGTCGTCGTGAACCCGTATTCGCCAAGCAGGGCCATGGTGCGCGCGCGGGTGATGCCGGAAAGGAAGGTGCCGTTCGGCGCCGGCGTCAGGACATGGCCGTCCTTGACCAGAAAAATATTCGACGTGCCGGTCTCGGCGACATTGCCCAGCATGTCGAGCACGAGCGCATTGTCGAAGCCGCGCATCTTGGCTTCGAGGATGGCCCGGCCGTTGTTGGGATAAAGGCAGCCGGCCTTGGCATTGGTCGGCATGGTTTCGATGGTCGGGCGCCGGAACGGCGACACCGTCACCGAAAAACCCGCCGGCGAGATCATCGGCGATTCATAGAGGCAAAGGCAAAAACGCGTCGAGGCCGGGTCGGCCGGCACGCCCATATAGCCGCCATGCTCGGCCCAATACATCGGCCTGATGTAGACCGCCGTCTTGCCGTCGAACTTCTTCAGCCCGTCCCAGGTCAGCCCGACGATCCTGTCGGTGCTCATCGTCGGCTTCAGGCCGAGCGCGATCGCCGAGGCATTTACCCGCGCTGCATGGCGATCGAGATCGGGAGCGACGCCCTCGAACCAGCGGGCGCCGTCGAACACGCTGGTGCCGAGCCACATGGCGTGGCTGCGCGGCCCGAGAATGGCAACATTGCCCTCGTACCAGTCGCCGTCGACGAAGGTCCATGTCGCGGATTGCGCCGCAGTCGCCAGTGTCATTGCCAGGTTCCGTTCGATGCTTGTTGCGGCGCATTGGAAGATGCTTTGGCGGCCGCCGTCAACCGGCTTGGCTGAGATTTGTTGAGGCCAGCGGGCTGGCGGACTGCAATCAGCGCTTGCGCCTTGCCTTACGCGGCCTCAAAACTGTCGAATGCAGTTCGCGGCTTACGTTTTCGACGCCTATGGCACGCTGTTCGACGTGCATGCGGCCGTGCGCCGTCACGCCGACCAGATCGGGCCGGACGGCCAGTTGCTGTCCGATATCTGGCGCGCCAAGCAGCTGGAATATTCCTGGGTCAGGACGCTGATGGGGGCCTACGCCGATTTCTGGCAGCTCACCGAGCAGGCGCTCGACTTCGCCCTGCGCAAGGTTCCATCCGCGGATGCCGGGCTGAGGGCGAAGCTGCTCGAGGCTTATTGGCGGCTGGACTGCTATCCGGAGGTGCCGGCCGTGCTCAAGGCGCTCAAGGCATCGGGAGCAAGGCTGGCGATCCTGTCCAACGGTTCGCCTGAGATGCTGGAAGCGGCCGTCAAATCCGCCGCGCTCGACCAGGTCCTGGACGACGTCTTTTCCGTCGACAGCGTCAGGCGCTTCAAGACCGATCCGTCGGTCTACGACATGGTCACCACGGGCTGGCGCCTCTATCCGGGCGCTGTCTCTTTCCAGTCATCCAACCGCTGGGACGTCGCCGGCGCCACCAAATTCGGCTTCAGGACGGTGTGGATCAACCGCGCCAATCAGCCAGAGGAATACCGGGATTTTCCACCGGCCCTGATCCTGCCGTCCCTTGAAGGTCTGGTCGCCGGGGGGTGACACCGGAAATGTTGCGTCGGCGCAACAGTGACGATCCAGTCACAGCTTTGCCTTTGTTTGTCCACCCTGCGGCCAGAATTGGAACCGCCTATCGCGCCGGGCATTGCTCGGACAACCGCGCGCAACCGGGCGCATTCATGCTTTGTTGCGATTTGAGACTTAAAAAAGGCAATCATGTTCACACCCCAATCGTCCTCTCTGCGCCTTAGCCGTCGCGGTTTCCTCAACGCAGCAGCCCTTGGCGCCGCCTCGGTCGCGGTCTCCAGTTGCACCACGCTGTCGCAACAACCGGTCGAGCCGCCGCCGCCGACCTATGTCGAGCCGGCGCTCGGCGACTATGTGACGATGTATGGGCCGATGTCGGATGGCGGCTTCGAGCTGCCGGCCATACCGGTCGACAAGATCGACCCGCAGTTCCTGCGCCAGATCGTTGACGATCCGACCGGGCAGCAGCCGGGCACCATCGTCGTCGACACCACCAATCACTTCCTCTATCTGGTGCGCCCGGGCGGCCAGGCGATCCGCTACGGTGTCGGCCTCGGCCGCGCCGGCTTCGAATGGTCGGGCGATGCGGTGGTCCAATGGAAGCAGAAATGGCCGAAATGGACGCCGCCGGACGACATGATAGCGCGGCAGCCGGAGTTGAGACCCTACAGCGCCGAGAATGGCGGCATGCCCGGTGGGCTCAAGAACCCGCTTGGCGCGCGGGCGCTCTATCTCTTCCAGGGCAACCAGGACACGCTCTACCGCTTGCACGGTTCGCCGGAATGGCGGTCGATCGGCAAGTCGGTGTCGTCGGGCTGTGTTCGCCTGATGAACCAGGACATTATCGATCTCTACGACCGAGTGCCGAACAAGACCCCGGTCGTGGTGACGGCCGACATCGGCCAGCCGATGGTGGCCACAGCAAACCGCAAAGCCATCCCGATCGACGCCGGCGTGCCGGAAGGGTCGATCCTGCTCGGCCCGGTCAAGGCGATCACAGACTCGATCTTCTGAGCTGACGGAAGCGCGGAGGCGGGATTGCTCACGGCTCCTGCTGGTTTTGCCGAGCGTCGGCTTGCCCGTTCCGGTGCCCGCCTTTGGATTTGACGCTTTCGTTGAGCAGCGGATTTTGCCGCGCCGTGTGCAGACGCCGCCGGTGACAGCTCATGAGCCAGAGCGGACATTTCGCGCTCAGAAGGGATTATCACGGTGACCGGGGATACCCCTCCTGTCATCCTGACCGTATTTGTGCTGGATGCCCTCTCACAGGTGCGATGCCGTGGCAGGTTTTTGTAGACCTTGGCGAGAAGGAATGATCCAAAATGTAACCCTGGCCATGCCAATTGCTTCAACGATCGATGCAATCCACTCAGAGCAGGTTGATCGCAATTTGCACGTTGCCGCGCGTCGCTTTCGAGTACGGACAAATGTCGTGCGCCTCGTCGATCAGGGCTCGTGCGGTATTGTACTCCACGCCAGGCAGGCTGACGTTGAGCCGAGTGCTGAGAGAGTAGCCGTCGTCCCCGAGATTCAGATCAACCTCGGCATCGATTCTCACTCCGGCCGGCAGCGTAATTTTTTGTTCGTGAGCCACAGACGCAACCGCGCTTGCGAAGCTGGCCGACCAGCCGGCTGCAAGCAGTTGCTCCGGGTTGGTGCCGATGCGCGCCGATCCGGGTATGGAAAGCCTGATGTCCAGAAGGCCATCAGAGCTGCGCGAGGCGCCATTCTCGCGGCCACCTGTGGTTGCGGTCCTGGCCGTGTAAACAACCCTTGCGATCGGGTTCATAGGCATTCTTTTGGTGGTTGTCGTACCTGCCGGAGGGGCGGCGCCGCGAACTCGATCACGCGTCGACCTCGACAACGGCGTCGGCAAAGGCCTGTGGTGCTTCCTGAGGTAGGTTGTGTCCAATGCCGCCCATGACTACCCGGTGGCTATATCTGCCTGAAAACATCTTGGCGTAAGCGCTGGCGTCCGGATGCGGCGCGCCATTGGCGTCGCCCTCGAGCGTCATCGTGGGCACGGAGATGACGGGTGCCTGAGCAAGCCGCTGCTCCAGTGAATCATATTGCGCCTCGCCTTCTGCCAGGCCGAGCCGCCAGCGATAATTGTGGATGACGATCGCGACGTGATCCGGATTGTCGAAGGCCGCAGCACTCCGCTCGAACGTGGGCTCATCGAAATTCCATTGCGGCGAGGCGAGCTGCCAAATCAGCCTGGCGAAATCGCGCGTATATTTCTCGTAGCCGATACGGCCGCGATCGGTAGCGAAGTAATATTGGTACCACCATTGCAGCTCGGCCTTCGGCGGCAGCGGCAGTTTGCCGGCTTGCTGGTTGCCGATGAGATAGCCGCTCACCGAGACCATCGCCTTGCAGCGTTCCGGCCACAGGACGGCGATGATGTTCGCCGTCCGAGCGCCCCAGTCGCAGCCGGCAATCGTCGCCTTCTCGATACCCAGCGCATCCATCAGCGCGACGATGTCGGCAGCGATGGCCGACTGCTGACCATTGCGCATCGTCTCGTCCGACAGGAACCGCGTCGTGCCGTATCCGCGCAGGTAGGGCACGATCACGCGGCGGCCTTTCGCCGCCAGAATGGGCGCAACGTCGACATATGTGTGGATGTCGTAAGGCCAGCCATGGAGAAGGATAACGGGCGGACCGTCGGCAGGGCCGGCCTCTGCATAGCCGACATTAAGGACACCGGCATCGATCTGCCTGGGTTCGCCGAACGAGTTCTTTGCCGTGTGCATCGCAGACGCCGTCGTCTGGTCGACTCCAATGGGCGCCGCCTTCGCTGTCGCGGTCATGCCGAGTTCGGCAAGCGTCATGCCCATTGCGGCTGCACCGATCAGGCGACGGCGGCGCTCATCGATTTTGTCGCAAACACTGATCGTGTTCATAGTGATGTCTCTTTGTGATGAGGCAATGTGCTTTGTTCCTGCGTAGTCACGAGACGAGCTGCTGGCCGCCGTCGAGGTCGTATGTCGCGCCCGTCAGCGCCGTGTTGCTCATGATGTGAACGGCGAGCGCGGCGACATCAGCCGGTCCGACGACACGTCGGATTGGCAGCGTCGCGCGCAGTTCATCGCGCCGCTTGTCGAGGTTGTCGCCGAGCAGCGACGCCGACAGTGGCGTGTCGACGAAGCCTGCGGCGATCAGGTTGACGCGTATCGGCGCGAGCTCGAGCGCGAGATTGGCGATGAGCGCGGGGAACGCGACGGTAACCGTCGAGACGATCGCGAGGCCTGGTTTTGGGCGGCGTGCGCCCGTGCCGCCCATGAATATCAGTGAGCCGGCCGACCCGACCTTGCCAGCGGCGCTGCGTGCCACATTGAGCGCGAGCAATAGGTGGTCCGTGAGATCGTGTCGTGCCTCCTCGGGAGGAATTTCGAGGGGTGAGCGATAATGGGGAGCGCCGGCAGTAACCATCACATGGTCGATCAAGTCCGGCAGATCTTGAAAGAACGACTTCAGCTGGGTCGCATCGTTGGCGTCGAAGGCGGCGGTGCCCTCAGCGCTAATCTCGCGCGCTGCTTGATCGAGGCGGTCGCGATTGCGTCCGGTGAGGATGACGCGGGCGCCTTCGGCGCGGGCACGCCGGGCGGTCTCCAGACCGATGCCGGCGCTACCGCCGATGACGACGACGGTCTGGCCAAGAAGTTCAGGTTCGCGCTGAGTGGGGATGGCTGCGGTACTCATGATTTCCTCCGATAAAGGCCGTCAGGTCGCCACGATCTCCGCAGGCCGCGGACGAATACGGCGCCAGTGTGCCGCCGTCTGGAAGCTCGTCCTACTGCGGCAGTTCCTCGCCAGACTGCTCGGCCACTATGTATTCGGCGTACCAGTCCGGCCAGTTCTCGTCACGCTGGCCGCCGGTCCGCTTCTCGTGCTCTCCGTGGGCGACCGACGCGCGCCGCATTGCGGCGGCCAGGTCGCCCTCGGAGGCGAAGCTCGTCGCCTTCGAGTCGATCCGGCCCGGAAACCGGGTGGTGATCTCCTGGAGCAGCCAGCCGTTCCCGTCGGGATCGCTGAACGTTGCAAAGGAGACGTAGCTGCGTCCCTCCGGGTCCCGACCATTGACAGCAGGCTGTCCCGGACCGGCACGGTGGAACACTTCGCTCACATCTGCACCGTGAGCGATGAGCTCGGCGCGCGCCGCTACGATGTCGGACACGATGAGATAGAGACCCTGTGTCGACCCCGGCGCGGCCGAGGTGACAGCCTTGCCGAAGTGGATCGAGCCAGGCGAGCCCGGAGGCGTGAACTGCACAACCCGGAACATGTCGCCGACCGCGAAGTCGGCATCGAGCCGCCAGCCGAGGCCCTCGTAGAACTGCTTGGAGCGGTCGACGTCTGCGACCGGAATAACGACAACCTCGAACTTCAGGTCGACGGGACGTGCGCTTGCGGTGTCGGAGGTCTTTTCGCCCTGACGGGCCGTTGCGATGTCTGACATGGTCGTTTTCTTTCCAGTTGGGTGGGACCTGGTCCTGCCCGATCGTTGCCACGTAATGACCGAGCCTGTTCTGGATCTCTCTGCTGCATGTCGGCCAGAGCCAAGTTCTCTTCGACGTATTTTGACGCGTCGAGCGCACGGAAACGGTCCGCCGGAGTGCAGAGTGAGATGCGCACGGTTGGCCATTCCCTCGCGTGTGAGATCGATCATCACCTACGCCTCGGCGGCCGAGGTCTGCACGGCAGAAATCGAGTCGATGATTTGGTCTGTCGTGACAATCGCGCTGGCGTAGTTCGGCATGTTGATGTCGAGAGCCGCGTGCATCTCCTCATCCGAGTAGTCTGCCGTCGCGTCCCTCACCATGGTTACGTCGTAGCCGAGCTCGGCGGCGAAGCGAACGGTCGCTTCGACGCAGGTGTGTGCGATCAGTCCGATGACAATGAGTTTCTGGATTCCGTGCCTTTTCAGCTGCAGATCCAGATCCGTATTGGCGAACCCACTGGAACACCAATGTTCGGTCGCGACAGTTTCGCCTGGCTTGGGCTCGAACTCGGACCGAATCTCGCCGCCCCAGGTGCCGTATTCAAAGCTCTTGCTCTTCCATGCTCTCTTCTGGACGGGCGCGACGTAAGTCCATGTCTCATAGTCGCCCGGACGGTATCGATGATGCATTGCATAGAAGACGCGAAGCTTAGCTTGACGCGCGGCATTCAGGACTTGCAGCATGTGAGGCACGCAGCCGTTCGCCTCTGCGACAGCCCGGATGCGGGGCCATATCTTGCCCCCATCGGAAATGAAGTCGTTGTACGGATCGATCACCAGAAGTGCGGTGACCTCCCGGTCATGTGCGTGCCTCGTCATTGTGCCTCCTCCATGGAGCGGCTACATCACAAGAAAGATGCTGCCGCTCAGTTCCTGAGCGCGGCTCGTTCGATGCTGGCCGCAAAAAGCGGCGTCTCGCCCTTGTTGTGAGCGATCGACATGGGCTGGCGCTGTGACCGAAGCACCTCGAACGGGATGCCCTGGCGCTCGAAGAAGGCCATGAATTCCTTCGTGGCCCAGGACCGGACGTGGTTGGTAAACTCACATCGGCGACTGTCGATAGCCTTGACGCTCAGCTCCCAACGCACATGGATCGTGGTGCGGCCCGTAGGCGTGAAGAGGTCTGAAACCGACTCCAGGATGAGGTGATCCTTGCGGCCAAGCGTCTCGACATAGTGTTGCACCATCAGGCTGCCGCCGATGATCTCGACATTGATCGACATGCGCTTGCCATCCGGCGCCGTCGTGAAACCCGCCGCTATGTGGGCAGGCGAACACCCCTGATATTCATATTCGGACAGCGCGAAGCACCAGTTGGGAATGTCGATCTTCTCGATCGGCGCGTTGATGATAGCCGTAAAGCTTGAATCGACGATTTCATGGTCCTCGACGGGGGCTGCCATCTTCGTGATGGGTTCGTGCGATGCGGAAGAGTGCGCGATTGCTGACATGGCGTTCTCCTTTGTCCCGGGTTCAATCGGGTTGCCTTGGACAGTCGAGCAGGTGTGACTGCAAGCGGAACCCTGTGAGGGGTTCAGATTTGCTGGCGCAGCGGACGAAATGCCGTCCGGAGTTCGGCGGTGAAGGCCGCGGGCTGCTCCCAGGCTGCGAAATGGCCGCCCTTGGGGAGCCGGTTGTAATGGATAAGCTTCGGATACGCCTTTTCAGCCCAGGTCTGCGGCGCCTGGTAGATCTCGTCCGGGAAGGCGCTCACAGCGACCGGGATCTTGATGCCCCTGGGGTCGAAGAAGCCTCCCGTCGGGTGGTGCGCGTTGTCCCAGTAAAGACGCGCCGAGGAGATCGCCGTGTTGGTCAGCCAGTACATCGTGACATTGTCCAGGATATCGTCCTTCGTCAGCCCTTCCGGCTGCCCGTCGAAGACGCGTGCGATCAGCTCGTAGCTGCGGATGTCGTGGTCGAGCATCCAGGCTGCGAGACCAACCGGCGAGTCGACGATGCCGTAGAGCGTCTGCGGGCGATTGTTCATCTCGATCGCGTAGCCCAGCCCGTTCTTGTAGAAATCGTCGAGCTGGTCCCAGGCGCGCTTCTCGTCGGGCGAGAGGCCGGCGGGCGCCCGGCCGCCGGCGGCAAGCGCCTTCGAGATGTCGGCGGGCACGGTGGCAGCCATGTTGGTGTGGATGCCAAGCAAGCCCGGAGGCTCTTGCAGCGCCATCGTCTCCGACACGGCGTTGCCCCAGTCGCCGCCCTGCGCGACGTATCTCGTGTAACCGAGGCGTTGCATCAGCATCGCCCACGCTTTGGCGATGCGGACAGGTGTCCATCCCGGTGCGGTCGGCTTGCCTGAGAAGCCGTAACCAGGCAGCGAGGGGATCACCACATGAAATGCGTCCGCTTCGCTCCCGCCGTTGGCGGTTGGATTGGTGAGCGGCTCGATGACCTTCAACTGCTCGATGATCGAGCCAGGCCAGCCATGCGTGATAATTACCGGCAATGCATTCTCATGCCTGGAGCGGACATGGATGAAGTGGATGTCCAGCCCGTCGATCTCGGTGATGAACTGCGGCAGGGCATGGAGCCGGGTCTCCATCTTGCGCCAGTCGTAATCCGTCGCCCAGTACTTCGCGAGCTTCTGCATTGTGGCGAGCTGCACGCCCTGGGTGTCGTCAGCCACATTCTCCTGGTCCGGCCAGCGGGTCGCGGCGACGCGTCGGCTAAGCTCGTCGATTTCCTCCTGAGGAAAGCTGACCTTGAAGGGCCGGATCGCATCGCCCGCGGCTGCGGCGACCGATGGGAGCAGGCTGGCAGTACCTACGGCGGCAATGCCCATTGCGGCCGTGCTCAAAACCAGGCGGCGGTCCTGATCGATTAGTTCGGGAGTCTTGGTCGTATTCATGGGTCTCTCCTGGGGGGTGCTCGGTGCTGCCGAAAACTTACGCCCGCAGGACGAGAATCGCCCGTTATGTGTTGTGAGCCCCCTGTTAGTGGCTGTCAGCGCTGGTGGCTCCGGGCAGCGGGGTCCTGCCACCGTTCGCCTATGGTGCAGGTGTTGTACTTGACTTAGACTATCGGCTTGGTGGCGGGCGGCTCCGAGAGAAGCGCCATGACGATAGTGGCAGGTCAGGCCAAGGACGGACTGTCGTTCGGTCCTTTCCATCTGGTTGCGCGCGAAAGGCTCGTCACAAAAGACGGCGCTCCCTTGGCGCTGGGCTCGCGTGCACTGGACATTCTCATTGCCCTGATCTCCACGCCGAATGAAATCGTCGGCAAAAAGGATCTGATGTCGCGGGTTTGGCCCGATGTCGTAGTCGAGGAAGGCAGCCTGCGGTTTCACATGACCAGGCTCCGCAAGGCGCTGGGTGACGGAAAGGACGGCGCACGATACATCGCAACACTACCAGGGCGGGGTTATTGCTTCATCGCGCCCGTCTCGCAGATCGGCGGTCCGCGCGATGAAGAGCCTGCAGCTGCCGCCAGTTTTCAGCACGCGAATCTTCCGAGCCGCTTGGGCCGAATGGTTGGCCGGGACGACGACGTTCTCCAGCTGTCGGCTCGACTGAATGCGTCGCGCTTCGTCACAATCGTTGGCGCGGGCGGCGTCGGCAAAACCACCGTCGCGATCGCGGTCGGACATCACCTCATTGACGCCTTCGCGGGCGCTGTGCTGTTCGTCGACCTGGGAATGCTCGGCGATCCCGACCTGGTGACGACAGCCGTTGCCTCCATGCTTGGGCTGTCGGTTCAATCGAGTGACGCGACGCCCAATCTGATCGCCTACCTGCGCAACAAGCGGATGCTTTTGATCCTCGATACCTGCGAGCATCTCGTCGATGCGGTGGCGCCTCTGGCCGCAAGCATCATCGACGCGGCGTCGCAGGTCCACATTCTTGCAACAAGTCGCGAAGCGCTTCGGGTCGAAGGCGAGCATATCTACCGATTGGATGCCCTTGCCTGTCCGCCGGACGACCCAAGGCTTACGGCGGCGGTTGTCCAGACGTTCCCGGCCATTCAACTGTTCGTGGAGCGCGCGGTGGCAAGTGGCGCGCGCTTGGATGTCAGCGATGCGGAGGCCCTGATCGTCGCAAGCATCTGTCGAAAGCTTGACGGTGTGGCGCTTGCAATCGAGTTGGCGGCCCGGCGGGTCGAGTCTTATGGATTGCAACAAACCGCCGCGCTTCTCGATCAACGTCTGACTTTGCTGTGGCTGGGATCGCGGACCGCGCCACCGCGTCAAAAGACCCTGCAGGCCACGCTGGATTGGAGCTTTGGGCTACTTACCGACCTGGAGCGCGCAGTGCTTCGCAGGCTCGCTGTATTCCTTGGCCATTTCACGCTCGATGCGGTCTTGGAAGTCGTCACAAGCGCTGCCCTCGACAGATCGACGGTTCTTAATGCCATGGATAGTCTTGTTGCCAAGTCGATCATAGCGACGCGCCCGCTCGGAGCGATGATGCGCTATCGGCTCCTGGATACCACGCGCGCCTACGTCCTCGATATCAGCATAGATGACGCCGAGGCCGCCGATCTGGCGGTGCGCCACGCCGCCTACTATCGAAGATGGCTTGAGCAAACAGGTATCGAGTGGCCAGGTCTGGCGACCGGCGAGGAGCGGGCTCCTCACTTCGCCGCCATCAACAATGTGCGGGCCGCTCTGGAATGGTGCTTCGGCGAGGGCGGAAACGCCGATATCGGCATCGGACTTGCCACTGCTGCCGCGCCTGTTTTCCTGGCGATGTCCTTGTTGCCGGAGTGTCATCGCTGGTCAGAACGCGCGATATTCGCTCTCGACGATGCCGCTCTTGGCGGACTTGACGAGATGCATCTCCAGGCAGCCTTGGGTGTGTCCCTGATGTTCATGCGCGGAGGGCGTGATGCGGCGCGCGTCGCCCTGGAGAAAAGCCTGGCGATCGCCGAAGAACGCGGTGATACGTTGGATCAAGTGCGCCTGCTGGGTCCGCTCAACATGTTCCACCTGCGGACAGGCAACTTCGTGACCGCCCTCCAGTTTGCAAAACGCTGTTCAGCCATAGCCGCGACCCTGGAGGATCCGGTCGCGATTGCGTTGGCGCATACCATTCTGGGGATATCGCTTCACCTTCGTGGTGACCTGGCCGAAGCCCGCGCGGAGCTTGAGGCAGCGCTGGATCGTGGGCCACGCTCTCAGCGAACCACAACGGTCTATCTCGGTTTCGAGGGCAAAATCCTGGCCAAGGCTATCCTGGCGAGGAACCTTTGGCTGCAAGGCCATCCGGACCAAGCCATGGAACGTGCTCGACAGGCCGTCGAAGAGGCCGCCGCCATGGACCACTCGCTGACTCTGGCGATCGCCCTGATCTGGGGAATATCGGTGTTCCTGTGGGCCGGGGAACTGGAGAGCGCGGAGGCACACATCGACATGCTGATTTCC
The DNA here is from genome assembly GCF_040319155.1 of Mesorhizobium sp. M0954. Taxonomy (NCBI): domain Bacteria; kingdom Pseudomonadati; phylum Pseudomonadota; class Alphaproteobacteria; order Hyphomicrobiales; family Phyllobacteriaceae; genus Mesorhizobium; species Mesorhizobium sp. M0954. The sequence goes on from NZ_JAMYNR010000019.1 coordinate 28,262, forward strand.
CGCGCCGAGTCCCATTCCATGGCCCCTTATCTGCTGGTCGGTCGGGGATTCAAAAGCGAAGTCGCAATCCGGCACGGGGATGCGACAGGTGGGGTCGGGGGCCTCCAGAGTTCTCTCCAAAAGCTCCACGCAGCACCTTACGAATTGCTCACGACCGAGCTCAACCTCTCGCTGGTTAGAGGACTATCCGCGATCGGTCAGGTCGGCGAAGCAGCCGCGCTGATCGCTCATTCAGTTGGTCAAGTCGAAAAGAACGGTGACCAATTGTACCTTCCGGAGTTGCTGCGGATGAAGGGAGGCCTTCTTCTCCAACAACTGTCGGGACGCAATCGCGACGAGGTCGGCGCATACCTAATGCAGGCACTGGAGTTGAGCCGGAGTCAGGGCGCGCGGGCATGGGAGCTGCGAACCGCAATTGATATGGCAACGTTGATGGCCGCGCGAGGCGAGATCGACGGCGCTCGCGAGCTCTTGCAATCGGTTGCGGAGCATTTCGTAGAAGGCGCGAGTACGGAAGATTTGAAGGCTGCCGCGCGCCTGTTGGCGACGCTGAGCTAGCTACCGCCGATACGCGTTTACACTTTTGCAGACGGTCCGACGGCAGCTATGGCGCATAGCCGCCGTCCGCTGTCCTCCAGATCTGCTACTGGCGCTTGATGCAAGACAGAATTGCCAACACCGATGCCCGCCTTCGGGTCCGATGCCCCTCACCTGCCCCTGGACAAGCTCCCCAAAATCCCGCGGACGATCGCCCGTCCGACCGACGAACCGATCGAGCGCACCACGGATTTGATCGCCGCCTCCGCCACCGTCTGCCGGTTGGAGGGGCGCGGCGCCCGCCGGCCACCGCCGGGCTGAGGAGCGGGCTCGTCATTGCCGAAACCGGGAATGGTCCAGCGCGAACGGCCGCTGTCCTGTTGCTGCGCCTGCGCCTCCTGGGCGTCCTTGGCCTTCTTCTGCAGCATCTCGAAAGCCGATTCGCGGTCGACGGTCTGGTCGTACTGTCCGGCAACCGGGCTCTCAGTGATCAGCTTGCGGCGCTCTTCGGGCGTGATCGGGCCAAGGCGCGAGGATGGCGGGCGGATCAGCGTCCGCTGCACCATGGACGGCACGCCCTTGGCTTCCAGCGTCGAGACAAGCGCCTCGCCGGTGCCGAGCTGCGTGATCACGGTTGCGCAGTCGAAATCGGGATTGGGCCTGAACGTCTCGGCCGCCGTCTTGACGGCCTTCTGTTCGCGCGGCGTATAGGCACGAAGTGCGTGCTGCACGCGGTTGCCCAACTGGGCCAGCACTGTTTCAGGGATATCCAGCGGATTTTGCGTGACGAAATAGACGCCGACGCCCTTCGAACGGATCAGCCGGACCACCTGCTCGACGCGGTCGACCAACACCTTCGGCGCGTCGTCGAACAAAAGATGCGCCTCGTCGAAGAAGAAGACCAGCTTCGGCTCGTCGGGATCGCCGACCTCGGGCAGTTCCTCGAACAGCTCCGACATCAGCCACAGAAGGAACGTCGCATAGAGCCGCGGATTCATCATCAGCTTGTCGGCGGCGAGCACGCTGATGGCGCCGCGTCCATCGCGCGTGGTGCGCATAATGTCGGATATCCGCAATGCCGGCTCGCCGAAGAAATTGGCAGCGCCCTGCTGCTCCAGGACCAGCAGCGTGCGCTGGATCGCGCCGACCGAAGGTTTCGTCACATTGCCGTAGCGGGCGCCGATCTCTTCGGCGCGGTCGGCGATGTTGGCCAGCAGTGACTGCAGGTCCTTCAAATCGAGCAACAGAAGGCCTTCCTCGTCGGCGATGCGGAAGGCGATGTTCACAATGCCTTCCTGCGCCTCGGAAAGGTTCATCAAGCGCGACAGAAGCAGCGGCCCCATCTCCGAGATGGTGGCACGGATCGGGTGGCCCTGCTCGCCGAACAGATCCCAGAAGATGACCGGGAATTCCTGGAACTCATAGGGATCGAGCTTGACCTGCTCGGCCCGCTTGACCAGGAAATCCTGCGTTGTGCCCATCATGGCGATACCCGACAGGTCGCCCTTGATGTCGGCGCAGAATACCGGCACGCCGGCATTGGAGAAACCCTCGGCCAATATCTGCAGGGTCACCGTCTTGCCGGTGCCGGTCGCGCCGGTGACCAGGCCGTGACGGTTGCCATATTGCAGCAAAAGCTGTTCGGGCCGCTGATAGCTGTCGTCCGGCTTGCGGCTGGCCCCTATGAAGATACTGGTATCGTCGGCCATGTGTCCGGTCTCCGCAAACCTATAGGGTTGAATGCCCTGATCCCTTGAAGAAAAGGGAGCCCCGCCGCAGGTATAGTGAGGCCATTGCGCAGCGACAATGGGCGTTGTCGAAAATGGCTTTTGGAGCTTGCGGAACCTGCCCATGTTTGGCAATCGGTTGACGGTCACCGTCACGGAAGGCGAGTTGCACGGCATGTGTGCTGCATTGTGATATCGGGCCGGGGACCGTAGACTGACATAGTCGGCCGCTGCGGCCGCTAGAACGAGGAGAACCGATGGGCGCCGGTGCCTTGACCCAGGATGCCGAACTTCCGAACGTCGACCGGCAACGATGGCTGGCGCTGGCGGAGAAGGCGCTGGCCGGCGGGTCCTTCGAGGAAAAGCTCGTCTCGCATACGGACGACGCCATCCGCATCGAGCCGCTCTACGAGCGTTCGGTAACCGCCGAGCCTGTCGTGCGCGCCAACCCGGGATCACCGTGGATCGTCAGCCAGCGCATCGACGATCCGGACATAGGCCGGGCCAGTGCGCAGGCGCTGGAAGACGTCGCGCAGGGTGCCACCGGACTGTCGCTTGTCTTCGAGGGTGCGCCGAACGCCTTCGGCTATGGCTTGCCGAGGACGGCGGAGGCGCTGGAGGGCGTGCTCGACGGCGTGCCGCTCAACCGCATCCAGATCCGCATCGACGCCCATCCCTGGAGCCGTGCCGTGGCCGACTGGCTGGTGGCGTTTTTGACCAAGCGCCGCTCCGACCCGGCAAAGCTCAACCTCTCCTTCGGCATCGATCCGGCGGCGATCTTTGCCGGGACCGGCAGGCTGCGCATGTCGATCGAGGCTTTACAGGCTTCGATGCCGCAATCGCTGGCGCATTTCTTTTCGATGGGTGTGCCCGGCGTGCTGCTGGAGGCCGACGGGCGGGTATTCCACAATGCCGGCGCCACCGAGGCGCAGGAGCTTGGCACCATGCTCGCCTCGGCCGTCTCCTATTTGAGGCTGTTCGAGAAGGCGCGCCAGCCGCTCGTCTACGCGGCGCCGCATATCGGTTTTGCACTCAGCGTCGACCAGGACCAGTTCGTGTCGACGGCCAAGGTCAGGGCGTTGCGCAGGCTGTGGGCGCGTGTCCAGGAGGCCTGCTCGATAGTGCCCTCCACCGCCAGCATCCATGCCGAAACATCCTTCCGGATGATGACGGCGGCCGATCCGGAAACCAACATCCTGCGCACCACCATTGCCGCTTTTGCCGCTGCCGCCGGCGGCGCGGATTCGATCGCCATCCTGCCGCACACGATCGCGCACGGCCTGCCCGCGGGTTTTGCCCGCCGCGTTGCCCGCAACGCGCAACTGATCATGGCCAATGAAAGCAATATCGACCACGTCGCCGATCCGGTTTGCGGTTCGGGGGCCGTCGAAGCGCTGACTGCGGAGCTCTGCGCGGCGGCCTGGCAGGAGTTCCAGCAGATCGAGGCGGAAGGCGGCGTGCTGACCAGCCTTGAGCAAGGCCACATCCAGAGGCGCGTCCAGGCAGCTTCCGCCCGCCGCAACACAGCCTACCAGGCGGGCGAACGGGCGATCGTCGGCACGACGCTGCACCCGTCGAAGACCGAGCGTCCGGTCGAGACGCTGGCGGCGGAGCGGCGGCCTGCCTTCACCGAAGGCGTTGCGGTGTGCGAGCCGCTATTTCCGATCCGCATCGATCAGTCGATCGGAGCCGTGCCATGATCCCGGATTTCAGCCAGATCGCCTGGTCGCCGCCACGGCGGGCGCCGGTCGAGATCAAAGGCCAGCGGATGACGCCGGAAGGAATCGCCGTCAAGCATCTCTACAACCAGGGCGATCTCAAGGGCTTGCCGCACCTCGATACCTATCCAGGCCTGCCGCCTTTCGTGCGCGGCCCCTATCCGACGATGTATGTCCAGCAACCCTGGACGATCCGGCAATATGCCGGCTTCTCGACGGCCGAAGAGTCCAACGCCTTCTACCGGCGCAACCTTGCCGCCGGCCAGAAAGGCCTGTCGGTCGCCTTCGATCTCGCCACGCACCGCGGCTACGACAGCGACCATCCGCGCGTCGCCGGCGATGTCGGCATGGCCGGCGTCGCCATCGATTCCATTCTCGACATGCGCCAGCTGTTCGACGGTATACCGCTTGACGAGATGACGGTATCGATGACGATGAACGGCGCGGTGCTGCCGATCATGGCGCTCTATATTGTGGCGGCGGAGGAACAGGGCGTTGCGCAGAAGGACCTCACCGGGACCATTCAGAACGACATCCTGAAAGAGTTCATGGTGCGCAACACCTACATCTATCCGCCAAAACCTTCGATGCGGATCGTGTCGGACATTTTTTCCTACACGTCGAAGCACATGCCGAAGTTCAATTCGATCTCGATCTCCGGCTACCACATGCAGGAGGCGGGAGCGACGGCGGACCTCGAGCTCGCCTACACGATTGCAGACGGTATCGAATATGCCCGCGCCGGCGTCGCGGCCGGCCTCGACATCGACCGTTTCGCGCCGCGCCTTTCCTTCTTCTGGGCGATCGGCATGAATTTCTTCATGGAAGTCGCCAAGCTGAGAGCAGCGCGCCTTTTGTGGGCCAGCCTGATGCTGAAGAACTTTTCGCCGAAGGACGAGCGCTCGCTGTCGCTGCGCACCCATTGCCAGACTTCGGGCTGGTCGCTGACGGCGCAGGATCCCTACAACAACATCATCCGCACCATGATCGAGGCGATGGCCGCCACTCAAGGGCACACGCAGTCGCTGCACACCAATTCCTTCGACGAGGCAATGGCGCTGCCGACCGACCATTCGGCCCGCATCGCCCGCAACACACAGCTCATCCTGCAGAAGGAATCCGGCACGACGCGCATTATCGACCCGTGGGGCGGCTCCGCCTATGTCGAACGGCTGACACATGATCTGGCGGCGCGTGCGCTTGCGCATATCGAGGAGGTCGAGAGCCTCGGCGGCATGGCCGCGGCGATCGAAAAGGGCCTACCGAAGCTGCGCATCGAAGAGGCTGCCGCGCGCACCCAGGCGCGCATCGATTCCGGCGAACAGATCGTGGTCGGTGTCAATGCTCACCGTCCCGGCACGGACATCGAAGTCGACGTGCTGAAGATCGACAATGCCGAAGTCAGGGCGCGGCAATTGTCGAAGCTGCAGCGGCTGAAAGGCACGCGTGATGTCGCCGCCGCCGAGAGCGCGCTCGATGCGCTTACCCGTGCTGCCGGGAGTAACGGAAACCTGCTGGAATTCGCCATCCGGGCCGCACGGGCCAACGCCACGGTCGGCGAGATTTCGCTGGCGCTGGAAAAAGTTTTCGGCCGCCATGTCGCCTCGGTGCAGACGATCTCCGGCGTCTATCGCAACGCGCTCGGCGACAATCCGGTGGTCGACCGGCTGCAGGACAAGATCGTAGCGTTCGAGGAAAAGTCCGGCGGCAAGCCGCGCATTCTGGTCGCCAAGATGGGGCAAGACGGCCATGATCGCGGCCAGAAAGTGATCGCCACCGCCTTTGCCGACCTAGGCTTCGACGTCACCGTCGGGCCGATGTTCCAGACTCCGGACGAGATCGCCAGGCTGGCGGTCGAGCATGACGTGCACGTCGTAGGCGCCTCGTCGCTGGCAGCAGGCCATTTGACGCTCATTCCCGAACTTAAGCTTGCACTGAAGAAGCTCGGCCGCGACGACATGCTGATCGTCGCCGGCGGCGTCATTCCGCCGCAGGATTACGACGCAGTCCGGCAGGCAGGCGCCACTGAGATCTTCCCGCCCGGCACGGTCATACCGGAAGCGGCGGACCGGCTGATGGACCGGCTGCTGACAGACTGACTTGACAGGTAGAAGTTTTCCGTTATAATTGTTGTTAGAACAGTGCTAAGGGAGACTGAAGGAGTTTTCAATGAACATTACCGTGCGTAAAATCGGCAATTCCGAAGGTGTGATCTTGCCTCGGGAAGTGCTTGATCGGCTAAATGTTCGGGCAGGAGATACGCTTGTGGCCGCCGAGAACGCAGGCGAACTTCGGCTTCGTCGGCTTGAAAGCGATCCCGAGAAATTCGAAAGCAAGATGAAGATAGCGCGTGAACGGATGAAGAAGTACGAGGTTGCCTACCGCGCGCTCGCAAAATGACCGAGCATCATTCGAGGGAGTTCGTGGAGGCGCTTCACGCCGAGCAGTTGCGCCTTCACGGAGGAGCAGCGGGAATCCGCGATCAAGGAATGCTGGAGTCGGCGCTTTACAGGCCGCAGCAAAGAGAAATCTATGGCGAGCCCGATCTCTGTGAACTCGCAGCCGCCTATCTTTTCGGCATTGCCAAGAACCATCCATTCGTCGACGGCAACAAGCGCACGGCTTTTGCGGCGGCCGATCTGTTCCTTTATTTCAACGGGCTGAGCATCGAAGCCGAGCAGGCGGACATTATTCAACTGGTCATTATGGTCGCCGCCGGCGAAATCGACGAGGCCGGCGCCTCAGCGTTCTTCCGCGATCATGTCGTCAAGCTCGAAGACTAACTGTCGGAGAGCTTGACGATCTCCCATTCCTTGCCATTGACCACGGCAACTTCGCCGACCTTCTTGCCGAACAAGGCCATCGCCATCGGCGACATATGAGAAATTGTCCCCTTAGCGGGATTGGCTTCGTCCTCGCCGACGATCTTCCAGTGCACCTTCTTGCCGTCGTGGCTTTCCAGCGTGACGCCCATGCCGAAGCGAACCATGTCGCTGCCCGGTTCCGGCACCGAAAGCTCGGCGCTTTCGCGCCGCGCCGTCCAGTAGCGGAGATCACGCGACACCAGCGCGATGCGCTCGCGGTCGGCCCTCTTTTCGGCTCTGCCCAGTTCGTCGCGCAGAGCGGCCACCTCCGCATCGATCAGCGTCAGGCCGCGTTCCGTCACCAGATTGCGGTGATGACTGATCGGCCGCTCGCCGATGCCGGCGATGGCGTTTTCGCTGTCTTCCTCGCGGGTGAAAGCCCTGCTCATTTATCGAACTTATGCCTGACGCGACGACTCCACAAGCCGTAGCCGGCGAACCGACGTCGGAGCCGATCCGGGCCGATCCTGTCTGGCACGAATCCTGCGGCGCGACGTTGAACGCAAGGAATCTGTGCCGATGTTGAACAGACGAACGCTGCTTGCGCAGACCGCCGGCTTTGCCGTCATGGGGCTTTCGCTCGGCAAGGCAGCGGCGAAAAACCTTCCCGGCATCGAGAAAGCCGCGATGCGTGGCGCGATCAACGCGACCGAGCTCGGCGTCCGGCCCGGTGCGCTTGACGATCAGAGCAAGGCTTTCACCAAGCTGCTGCGCGACGCGCACGACCGCGACATGCCGGTGTTCCTGCCGCCGGGGATCTATATCGTTTCCAACCTGTCGCTGCCCGGCCGGGTGCGCCTGTCCGGCGTGCCGGGCGCATCGCGGATCGTCTATGGCGGCAATGGCCATCTCATCATGGCCGACCAGGCCGAGCATATCGAACTCAGCGGGCTGGTGTTCGATGGCTGCAACCGCTGGATGGGCGACTACACGCAAGGCCTGCTCGATCTGCGCCGCATCGCCCATCTGGTCGTCGACAATTGCCAGCTTACCGGCAGCGGCAAGAACGGTCTGGCGCTCGAGCACGCCTGGGGCCGAATCCAGCGCTCGGAGATATCCGGTGCGGCCGATGCCGGCATCTATTCGGTCGAGGCCGATGGCCTGGAAATATCAGGCAATAGCGTCTCCGACTGCGCCAATGGCGGCATTCTCGTGCACCGCTGGCAGGCGGCTGAAGACGGCACCATCGTCAGCGGCAACCGGATCGAGCGCATCCAGGCGCGCAGCGGCGGAGCCGGCCAGAACGGCAACGGCATCAATGCGTTCCGCGCCGGCAACGTCATCATCTCCGGCAATATTGTCTCGGACTGCGCGTTCTCGGCGATCCGCGCCAACACTTCCAGCAATTTGCAAGTCACCGGCAACACCTGCTCGCGTTCGGGCGAGACGGCCGTGTATTCCGAATTCTCGTTCGAAGGCGCCGTCATCGGCAACAACATCGTCGACGGCGCCGCGAACGGCATTTCGATCGTCAATTTCAACGAGGGCGGCCGCATGGGCGTGTGCTCCGGCAACATCGTCCGCAATCTGTCGACCAGCGGCCCCTACCCTGCCGACGCGCCCGGCTTCGGCGTCGGCATTAGCGTCGAGGCCGACACCACCGTTTCCGGCAACGTCATCGAGAATGCGCCGCTCTACGGCATGCAGATCGGCTGGGGACCGTTCATGCGCAATGTGGTCGCCACGGGAAACGTCATCCGCAAGGCGGGGACCGGCATCGTCGTCACTGTGGTCGAAGGTGCCGGAACGGCAATCATCTCCGACAATGTCATCGACGGAGTCCAGAACGGCGCGATCGTCGGCCAACGCTGGGCCGAGCCGGTGACCGGCGACCTCGCTGCATCAGGCAATGCCGGCTATGCGCATTTGACCGTCGAGCGCAACCACGTCAGTTGAAGGTGGCCGTCGGCCGGAGCGCGCCAACCTTGGCGCCGATCCGGCTCTCGATAGGCGGATTTGCCTGTTCGGTCAGTTTCGCTGCGAGCGCCTGGTCGGCTTGCAAAAGCTTAGCCAGCACGGCCGCGACCATCACTTCAGCGGCGCGGCCGGCGCCATCGTCGCACTTCAGCGCGATGCCAAGGCCAAGCTCCGGAAGGGCTGCACAAAAAACACCTTCGGCGCCTCCCTTGACGAAAATCCGGCCCGGTGCGGCGTCCATCATCGCGACATCGGACCTGCCCGTGCCGGCGACGAAAAACGGCTCGGCCATGCAGGCGGAAAGCAGCCGCTTCGCCGCCCGGGCGCGCACCGGCTCGAACCCGGCACCTGTCGCCATGCGGGCAAAGCCAAGGGCAAAGCTGCGCAGCGGCACGGCATAGGTCGGAATCGAGCAGCCGTCGGTGCCGCGGTGATCGGCGTCATGGGCAGCACCGGTCACCGCCTGCATCGCTTCGCGCACCATCTCCTGCGAGGCATGGCCAGCCTTGACGTAACCACGATGGGCGATGCCGCTGTGAACGCAGGTGCAGAGAAAGCCCGAGTGCTTGCCGGAACAATTGTTGTGCAGCGCGTTCGGCACGCTGCCGGCGCGGGCAAGTGCCAACGTCGCTCCATGGCTCGACGGCCAATGCGCGCCGCATTCGAGTGCCGTCTCGTCCAGGCCGGCCTTCGCCAGCATGGCGCGCGCCAGCTCGACATGTGGCGGCTCGCCGGAATGCGAGGCGCAGGCCAGCGCCAGCTCCCGATCACCGAAGCCGTAGGCATCGGCAGCGCCGCTCTCGACCAGCGGCAGCGCCTGGATCGCCTTGACCGCCGAACGCGGGAACACCGGTTGTGCCGTGTCGCCGATCTCCCAGACAGGCTTGCCGTCGGCGTCGAAGACGGCAACAGCGCCGCGATGGGCACTCTCGACGATTGCGCCGCGCAAGACTTCGACCAGAACCGGATTTGTCATGTCACCTCCCGCAATGCGGGCGGGTTTATCTGATCCGGTCGAGAATGGAAACGTAGTTGGCGACCGCGGCACCACCCATGTTGAAGATGCCGCCGAGTTTTGCTCCCGGCACCTGGATGCCGCCCGCCTCGCCGACAAGCTGCATGGCGCTCAGCACATGCATCGATACGCCGGTGGCACCGATCGGGTGGCCCTTGGCCTTCAGTCCACCGGACGGATTGACCGGCAGCCTTCCGTTTTTCGCCGTCTCGCCATCCAGGGCCAGCTTGGCGCCCTCGCCCGGCTTTGCCAGGCCCATCGCCTCATACTCGATCAGTTCGGCGATGGTGAAACAGTCGTGCGTCTCGACGAAGGACAGGTCGCCGAGCGTCACGCCCGCCTGCTTCAGCGCCTGGTTCCACGCCTGCTCGCAGCCTTCGAAGGCGAGAATGTCGCGCTTCGACATCGGCAGGAAATCCTGCACATGCTCATTGGCGCGGAAGGCGACGGCGCGGCGCATCTTCAGCGCCGTGGCCGTGTCGGCAAGGACAAGCGCGGCGGCACCGTCCGACACCAGCGAGCAGTCTGTGCGCTTCAGCGGACCGGCGACGAAGGGGTTTTTTTCGCTTTCCTGCCGGCAGAACTCGTAGCCGAAATCCTTGCGCATCTGCGCGTAGGGATTGTCGACGCCGTTCTTGTGGTTCTTGGCGGCGATCATCGCCAGCGCATCCGACTGGTCGCCGTAGCGCTGGAAATAGGCTTGGGCGATCTTGCCGAAGACGCCGGCGAAACCTGCCGGCGTGTCACCGTCCTCCGGCAGATACGAGGCCTTGAGCAGGTTCTTGCCGATCTCGGGACCGGGCGTCGTCGTCATCTGCTCGGCGCCGACCACCAGCACGATACGGGCGGCATTGGCGTCGATGGCGCGGATGCCTTGCCTGACCGCCGCCGAGCCGGTGGCGCAGGCGTTCTCGACGCGGGTCGCCGGCTTGAAGCGCAGCCGGTCGTCGGCCTGGAGGACCAGGCTCGCGGTGAAATCCTGGGCGGAAAACCCGGCGTTGAAGTGGCCGAGCACGATCTCGTCGACGTCATCTGGACCGATGCCGGCATGATCGAGCGCCTCGACTGCCACCTTGGTGATCAGGCCCTCCAGCGTCTCGCCTTCGAGCTTGCCGAAGCGCGAATGCGCCCAACCGACGATGCATGCTGTCATGGCGATCTCCATCCTGCGGACCGGGGCTACGCGATACTGCGCGCGCATCAGCATTGTTCAAGCATGAACCGTTCTGCCGGCCTCGCGAAGGGGCCAGAACCGCACAATCGCTTGATCTTGATGATCTGGTCATAGTGCCTGGCTTTTGCCAGCAAATCAGGGTGTATTTTTGTTGATTGATGCGTCAATAAAAAATAATCTTGCGCCAATAGGCCGGAGCAAGGATGCCGAAACTCGGAATGGAGCCGTTGCGCCGCAGGGCGCTAATCGATGCAACGATCTCGGCGATCGGCGAGCGCGGTTCGCTTGATGTGACGATGTCGGAAATCGCCGGGCGCGCCGGCGTGTCCTCGGCGCTTGCCCACCATTATTTCGGCGTCAAGGACGAATTGCTGTTGGCGACGATGCGGCACATCCTCAGCGAGCTCACCGCCGATACGGGCCGTGCACTTCGCGCGGCCGGCACGGCGCGCCAGCGCGTCTCGGCGGTGGTCGCGGTCAATTTTTCCGACATCCAGTTCCAGCCCGAAACGATCGCCGCCTGGCTCGCCTTCTATGTCGAAGCGCAAAAATCGGCAGCACTTCGACGGCTGCTCAAGGTCTATGCGCGGCGGCTGCATTCCAATCTGCTCAGCGGGCTGACCGGCATCCTGCCGAGAAGCGAGGCCGATCGGGTCGCCGAAGCGACGGCGGCGCTGATCGACGGGCTCTATATCAGGCGCGCGCTGAAGGACGGTCTTCCCGATGCCGCGACCGCGATTGCACTGGTCGAGGACTATCTCGAAACGAAGCTCAGCGGACGGCAGAAGCAGTGACATCCAAGCGACCCAACATCCTGATCGTCATGGTCGATCAGCTCAACGGAACGCTGTTTCCGGATGGGCCGGCGGACTTCCTGCACGCGCCGCATCTGAAGGCGCTCGCCGCGCGTTCGGCGCGTTTTTGCAACAATTACACGGCCTCGCCGCTCTGCGCGCCGGGCCGCGCCGCATTCATGAGCGGCCAATTGCCGTCACGCACCGGGGTCTATGACAACGCCGCCGAATTCGCGTCTTCGATCCCGACCTTCGCCCATCATCTGCGCGCCGCAGGTTATCACACCTGCCTATCCGGCAAGATGCATTTCGTCGGTCCGGACCAGTTGCACGGCTTCGAAGAGCGGCTGACCACCGACATCTATCCGGCTGATTTCGGCTGGACACCGGACTACCGCAAACCCGGCGAGCGCATCGACTGGTGGTATCACAATCTCGGCTCCGTCAGCGGCGCCGGTATTGCCGAGATCACCAACCAGCTGGAATATGACGACGAGGTCGCCTTCCATGCGGTGCAGAAGCTCTATGATTTTGCCCGCGTCTCCGACGATGCCGCACATCGGCCCTGGTGCTTGACGGTTTCCTTCACCCATCCGCACGACCCGTATGTCGCGCGGCAGCGCTACTGGGACCTCTACGAGGATTGCCCGGCGCTCGAGCCTGAGGTCGGCTTCATTCCTTACAACAGGCAGGACCCGCATTCGCAGCGGCTCTACCGCGCCAGCGACTATGACAGGTTCGACATCACCGCTGAGCAGATACGCCGCGCACGGCGCGGCTATTTCGCCAACATCTCCTATCTCGACGACAAGCTCGGCGAATTGATGTCGGTGCTCGAGCGCACGCGCATGCTCGACGACACGGTCATCCAGTTCTGCTCGGATCACGGCGACATGCTCGGCGAGCGCGGCCTGTGGTTCAAGATGTGCTTCTTCGAAGGTTCGGCGCGGGTGCCGCTGATGATCGCCGGCAAGCGCATCGCCGCCGGGCTGGTCGACACGCCGGTCTCCAACCTCGACGTGACGCCGACGCTTTGCGACCTCGCCGGCATCGACATCAGCGCGATTGCGCCGTGGACCGACGGCCAGTCGCTGCTGCCGCTGCTGAATGGAAAGAAGCGCTCCGCGCCGGTGCTGATGGAATATGCCGCCGAAGGCTCGAACGCGCCGATGGTGGCGCTGCGCGAGGGCCGTTACAAATTCATCCATTGCGAGATCGATCCGCCGCAACTGTTTGATCTTGAATCGGATCCGCTGGAATCGACCAACCTCGCCGCCGATCCGGCCAATGCGGCTTTGGTGGCCGCTTTCACCGACAAGGTGCGGGCGCGCTGGGACATGGCGGCGTTCGATGCCGCGGTGCGTGCCAGCCAGGCACGCCGCTGGGTGGTCTACCCGGCGCTGCGCAACGGCACCCATTATCCCTGGGAATTCCAGCCGCTGCAGAAGGCATCGGAGCGCTACATGCGAAACCATATGAACCTCGACCTGCTCGAAGAGCAGAAGCGCTTTCCGCGAGGCAAATGATGGCAGACCGTCTCGTCCCCTCGCTCGACCATCTCAGGCAGGCCTATGCCGTCACCTCCAAGGCGACGCAGATCACGCCGCTCCTGGAATCGGCGGCACTTGCCCGCGAGACCGGCGCCGCCCGCGTCTTCGTCAAGGCCGAATCGCTGCAATGGGCAGGATCGTTCAAGGTGCGCGGCGCCTACTGGCGGCTGAAGAAGCTCTCGCCTGACGAAACCAAAAAGGGCGTCGTCGCCTATTCCTCCGGCAATTTCGCGCAGGGGCTGGCGGCGGCGGGCCAGGCGCTTGGCATTCCCGTCACCATCGTCATGCCGATCGACGCCCCTGCCGCCAAACGCGATGCCACGTCGGGGTATGGCGCGCGTGTCGTGCTGACCGACCATGGCGAGCGCGCGCGTGAGGAAGTCGCCGCCGCCAGAGCGCGTGAGATCGCCGCCAGCGATGACCTGGCCCTGCTGCACCCGTTCGACGATCCGGAGATCGTCGCCGGCCAGGCCGGCGCCGGACTGGAGGCACTCGACCAGCTCGCCGCCAGGCAAGTGGAGGCCGATCTCTTGTTCTGTTCGGTCGGCGGTGGCGGGCTGATAGGTGGCGTTTCGCTGGCCTTCCACTATCTGTCGCCCGCCACAGAGATCATCGGCGTCGAGCCGGAAGGTTTTGACGGCATGGGCTCGTCGCTCGCGCATGGCGCCATCGAAACCATGCCGATCGGGCCGAAATCGATCTGCGACGGGCTGATGTCGCGGCGGCCCGGCGACGCGCCGTTCGCAGCGGTGACGACCGCCGGCGTTCGCGGCGTCACTGTCGATGATGCGTCGGTGCGGCGCGCCATGCACATTGCCTTCGAGCGGATGAAGCTGGTGCTTGAGCCATCCGGCGCTGCCTCGCTGGCGGCGGTGCTCGGCGGCAAGGTCGACATAACCGGCAGGACCGTTCTGGTGATGGCAACCGGCGGCAACGTCTCGCTCGCCGATTTCATGGCGCATATGAACCATGGGCGCATATGAACCATGCTTGAAGCGGATTTCGTCATCATCGGCTCCGGCTCGGCCGGCTCGGCCATGGCCTACCGGCTGTCGGAGGACGGCAAGCATTCGGTGATCGTCATCGAATATGGCGGCAGCGATATCGGGCCGCTGATCCAGATGCCGTCGGCGCTGTCGATCCCGCTCAATATGAGCCTTTACGACTGGGGCTTCGTCAGCGAGCCGGAGCCGTATCTCGGCGGCCGCGTGCTGGCGACGCCGCGCGGCAAGGTCATCGGCGGCTCATCCTCGATCAACGGCATGGTCTATGTGCGCGGCCATGCACGTGACTTCGACCATTGGGCCGAACAGGGTGCCGCCGGCTGGGGCTTTGCCGACGTGCTCCCCTATTTCAAGCGCATGGAGGACAGCGCAGGCGGCGAGAATGGCTGGCGCGGCCACGGCGGCCCGCTGACTGTGCAGCGCGGCTCGAGGACGAACCCACTCTACGGCGCCTTCGTCGAGGCGGGCCGCCAGGCCGGTTTCGAGCTGACCGACGACTACAACGGCGCGAAGCAGGAAGGCTTTGGGCCGATGGAGCAGACCATTCGCGGCGGTCGCCGCTGGTCGGCGGCGAGCGCCTACCTCAGGCCGGCACTCAGGCGGAAAAATGTCAGTCTGGTCAAGGGTTTCGCCCGGCGGGTAATCATCGAGAATCAACGCGCCACCGGCGTCGAGATCGAAGTGCGCAAACGGATTCAGATGGTCAGAGCGCGGCGTGAGGTGATCGTTGCGGCGTCCTCGATCAACTCGCCCAAGATCCTGATGCTATCCGGCATCGGCCCCGGCCAGCACCTTAGGGAGAACGGCATCCCGGTGATTGTCGACCGGCCCGGCGTCGGTCGCAATCTGCAGGACCATATGGAACTCTACATCCAGCAGGAATCGACGAAGCCGATCACGCTGAACTCGGTGCTGAACCCGTTCTCGAAGGCGCTGATCGGGGCACAATGGCTGTTCTTCAAGTCCGGCCTCGGCGCCACCAATCATTTCGAGGCGGCCGCCTTCGTACGCTCGGGCGCCGGCGTCGACTATCCCGATATCCAGTATCACTTCATCCCGGCCGCGGTCCGCTATGACGGCAAGGCGGCGGCCAAGGCGCACGGCTTCCAGGCGCATGTCGGGCCGATGCGGTCGAAGTCGCGCGGTTCGGTCACGCTGCGCTCGCCCGATCCCAAATCGAAGCCGGTGATCCGCTTCAACTACATGTCGCATCCGGACGACTGGACGGAGTTCCGCCACTGCATCCGGCTGACCCGCGAGATCTTCGGGCAAGCGGCCTTCGATCCGTACCGCGGCAAGGAACTGTCGCCGGGCTCGCATGTACAATCGGATGAAGAGCTCGACGCCTTCATTCGCGACCACGCCGAAAGCGCCTACCACCCTTGCGGCACCTGCAAGATGGGCCGTGCCGACGATGCGATGAGCGTCGTCGATCCGGAATGCCGCGTCATTGGCGTCGAAGGGCTTCGGGTCGCCGATTCCTCGATCTTCCCGCGCGTCACCAATGGCAATCTCAACGCTCCGTCGATCATGACCGGCGAGAAAGCCGCCGACCACATTCTCGGGCGCACGCCGCTGCCACCTTCCAACCAGGAACCATGGATCAATCCGCGCTGGCAGGTGTCGGACAGATAGGCCATGATCCGGCGGACGCACAGTCCGCATGCCGCGACAACGATTTGGAGAACAGTCATGCGCGCCCAGCCAACGGCATCGCATTATGTCAACGGCCGCTATATCGACGACGAGCGCGGCGCAGCGCTGCCGGTTATCTATCCGGCAACCGGCGAGACCATCGCCATGCTGCGCTCGGCGACGCCGAACGTGCTGGAGCTCGCGATCGAGGCCGCGCGTGCAGCACAACCGGCCTGGGCGCGGCTGAAGCCGGTCGAACGCGGCCGCATCCTGCGCCGCGCCGCCGACATCTTGCGCGCGCGCAATGCCGATCTGGCGCGCATCGAGACGCTGGACACTGGTAAACCGATCCAGGAGACGCTGGTTGCGGACGCCCCGTCGGCGGCCGACTGCCTGGAATATTTCGGCGGCGCCGTCGCCGCCTTTAATGGCGAGGCCGTCGATCTCGGCGGACCCTTTGCCTATACCAGGCGCGAGGCGCTCGGCGTTTGCGTCGGCATTGGCGCCTGGAACTATCCGATCCAGATCGCCGGCTGGAAATCCGCACCCGCCCTCGCAATGGGCAATGCGATGGTTTTCAAACCATCGGAAAACACGCCGTTATCAGCGCTGGCGCTCGCCGAAATCTATACCGAGGCCGGGCTGCCCGACGGGCTGTTCAACGTGGTGCAGGGTTTTGGCGATGTCGGCGCCGGCCTTGTCGGCCACGATGTCGTCGCCAAGGTCTCGGTGACCGGCTCGGTGCCGACCGGCCGCAAAGTGCTGTCGCTCGCCGGCTCGAAGATGAAGCACGCGACGATGGAGCTCGGCGGCAAGTCGCCGCTGATCGTCTTCGAAGACGCCGACCTCGAAAACGCCATCGGCGGCGCGATGCTCGGCAATTTCTATTCGACCGGCCAGATCTGCTCCAACGGCACGCGGGTCTTCGTGCAGAGCGGCATCCATGACCGTTTCGTCGAGAGGCTGACCGAACGGACGAAGAAAATCCGCATCGGCGATCCGCTCGATCCGGACACGCAGATGGGGCCGCTGGTCTCGAAGGCGCAGCACGACAAGGTGGTCTCTTACATCGAGGCCGGCAAGCAGGATGGCGCGGTGCTCGGCTGCGGCGGCAACGTGCCTTCGCTGCAGGGTTTTCAGGGCGGCTTCTTCGTCGAGCCGACGGTGTTCACCGGTGTCGTCGACACGATGCGCATTGCCCGCGAGGAGATTTTCGGGCCGGTCATGAGCGTGCTGAAATTCGACAGCGAGGACGAGGTGATCGATCGCGCCAACGACACCGAATTCGGCCTCGCCGCAGGCGTGTTCACGCGAGACCTGGCGCGCGCCCATCGTGTCATCGCCGAACTGCAGGCCGGCACCTGCTGGATCAACGCCTACAATCTGACGCCGGTCGAAATCCCCTTCGGCGGCTTCAAGCAGTCCGGCATCGGCCGCGAGAATTCGCTCGCGGCATTGGCGCTCTATTCGCAGCTGAAGTCGGTCTATGTCGAGACCGGGGATGTCGCCAGCCCGTACTGATCCTTGGGCGCCGTGCCGTCCAGATACTGCGTCAGCGCGCAGACGAGATGATAGAAGATGCTGGCCGGCACCTCGCTCGCCAAGGAGCGGCCACGCTCGTCGATGCGGTCGATCCACAGGCCGAGCGGTGCCGGATTGATGTGCCAGCGGAACAGCCGGCCGACACGCGCCTCGATCTCCGGCTTCAGGTCGGGACCGCCCGAACCGTCCAGCGCGATCGCCGCCTTGATCGCTTCGGCCTGCGGCCAGCTGCGCGAGACGCGGTCGAGCGGCAGTCCTTGCCGCGAGACGGCGCCGTAGGCGAGGCCCGTGGCGCGGTTCAGGCCATTGGCGATCGCCGACGCGTAGAGCTTCCGGGCAAGGCCGGTCAAGCCGCTCTGGCCGCTGCGGCCGGCGAAGTCGACCAGCAGCGAGGCCCATTCGAAATGATGGCCGGGTTCGGTCCACGTGCCCTTCTCACCAGGGGTCGGCCGCCATTCATGGTCGAAATACTCACCCAGCGTCCAGCTTTCCGGGTCGAAGAAATGGCTGCGAAACAGATCGACGATGCGCGCGGCGCGACGAAGATGGGCGCGCTCGCCGGTCGCCTGATGCCAGGCCAGGAATGCCTCGAGCAGATGCATGTGCGGGTTGGAGCGGCGCTCGCCCTCGCCGCTCGAGGTCTCGCGGAAGCCGGTCAGGCGTTCGTCCTCGAGATGCGCGTCGATGAACGCGAAGGTCTCCTGGCCAAGCCGCAACGCATCGGGATTACCGCACATATGCGCATGCGCCAGCGCCAGGAGCACGCAGGAATGGTCATAGGCATCCTCGGCGGCGTCGGCGACGGTGCCGTCGACGTTGAGCGTGCGTACCCAGCCACCATTGTCGGTGCGTCCGTGCCTGGCCATGAATTCGAGGCCGTGGCTGATCAGCCGATCGGCCGGGCCGTTCCAGCCGCGCGCCTTGGCGACGGCGAAGGCGTAGATCTGCCTGGCCTGCGTGCGCATGCGCTTGGGTTTCATCAGCGGGGCGGCATCGAAGCCGAGCGCCTCGTGGAACCCGCCGTGGCGCTCATCGACACCGACCGTCGACCACAACGGCACCGTCTCCTCGAACAGCCAATGATGCACGCGACGCTGCCAGGCGCCGCTTTCGATGACGCGGTCGTCGGCGGGCGTGAACCTGGTCTCAAGGCGGCCGCTTTTTTCGAGCTGCTCGACGATCTTCTTGACGTTCTGGCTGTGACTGACCGGAGCAACGAAAGTGGCGTCGGCGGTCGACACGATGGCGACGTCCTTCAGGCCTATGGCCGACAGCAGGCGGCCGTCGCTGCGGATATAGGAGTTCTCGCAATCGATGGCGACGACATCGCCGACGATGACATTGCCCTGCGTGTCGGAGGGGCCGACGTCGAGCAGCGATTGCCAGGAGCCGAGATCGTTCCAGCGAAAGCCGGCCGGCACCATGGCGATGCCGCTGGCGCGCTCCATGATCGCATAGTCGATCGATGTCGATGGGATGGCGGCATAGAGATCCAGAGGCATGTAGAGGCCGGAAAGATCCGATGTCGCAGCCTGGTAGGCAGCCTCCGTGGCGCTCCAGATGTCGGGCTGGAAGGCCATGAACGCGTCGCGCATCGCACTGGCGCGAAACAGGAAGATGCCGGTGTTCCAGTAGAAATTGCCGGCCTCGAGATAGCTCTGCGCCGTGGCGAGATCGGGTTTTTCGACGAAACGCGAGACATCGCAGATGCCATCGCGCTCGCCGGCCACCTCGATGTAGCCGTAACCGGTCTCGGGTTGGGCGGGCTTGATGCCGAACACCACCAGCCTGCCTTGGCGCGCGGCCGCCGTGCCGGCCTCGATGCTCCGCCAGAATTGCTGTGGCGTCGCGATCTCATGATCGGACGGCACCACCAGCACCAGGCTGTCGCCGAATTCCGACAGCGTGCGCAGACTTGCCAAAGCGACGGCCGCGGCAGTATTGCGTCCGGTCGGCTCGAACAGCGGGCCGCCGCCGGAAAGCTCGTGACCGGCAATGTCGGCATGAACGCGGTCGGCATGCCTTTCCGAGGCAATCAGGAAAACCGGCGTTTCGCCTTCCGGCCGCGCGGTCAGCCGGCGCAGCGTCTTGGCCAGCATTGAGCCGTCGCCCGAGAAATCATGGAACTGCTTGGGATTGTCCTCGCGCGACAACGGCCACAGCCGCGAGCCGACGCCGCCGCTCATCACAAAACTGACGATCCGTTCGATCATGAAAACAAGCCCCGCGTTCAAAAAGTCTGATTGTAGGCGCCGACTTCGGGGCTGCGGCGCAGCACCGCATCGACGGCTTCGAACATCTGCCGGCGCCGCTCGGACGATACCGGGCTCTCCACCACCACCACAAGCTCCGGCTTGTTCGATGATGCCCGCACCAACCCCCATGTACCATCCTCCGCCACGACCCTGACGCCGTTGACGGTGATCAGTTCGCCGATCTTCTGGCCGGCGAAGACCGTGCCCTCGTCCTTCAGCTTGCGAAAGTCGCCTACGACGCGCTCGACGACGCCGTATTTGAGCTCGTCGGCGCAGTGTGGCGACATGGTCGGCGTGCCAAAGGTCAGCGGCAGATCGCGATAGAGGTCAGCCATGCTGCTTTGCGGGCTGCGATCAAGCATCTGGCAGATGGCGATGGCCGTGACCAGGCCATCGTCATAGCCGCGGCCGATCGGAGGATTGAAGAAGAAGTGGCCCGATTTCTCAAAACCAGCAACGGCGCCGAGTTCGGCCACCCGCCGCTTGATATAGGAGTGACCGGTCTTCCAATAGTCGGTGACCGCGCCATTCTCCTGCAGCACCTTGTCAGTCATGAACAATCCGGTCGACTTGACGTCGACGACGAAAGTCGAGCCGGGATAGAGGTGCGAAATGTCGCGCGCCAGCATGACGCCGACCTTGTCGGCGAAGATCTCGTTTCCTTCATTGTCGACCACGCCGCAGCGATCGCCGTCGCCGTCGAAGCCTAGCCCGACATCGGCGCCCGTTTCCAGCACCTTGTCGCGAATGGCGTGCAGCATCTGCATGTCTTCGGGGTTGGGATTGTAATTGGGAAACGTATGATCGAGCTCGACGTCGAGCGGGATGACCTCGCAGCCGATACTTTCCAGTGCCTCGGGAGCGAAAGCCCCGGCGGTGCCGTTGCCGCAGGCGGCCACCACCTTGAGCTTCCTGGAGATACGCTTTCCCGCGGTCAGATCGTCAAGGTAGGTTTTGCGGAAATCCGCAACGAAGGCGTAGGAGCCACCACCGACAAGGTCGAAATCGCCTGACAGCACGATCGCCTTCAGCGCGCTCATCTCCTCCGGACCGAAGGTCAGCGGACGCGCCGCGCCCATCTTGACGCCGGTCCAGCCATTCTCGTTGTGTGAGGCAGTGACCATGGCGACGGACGGCGTGTCGAGCGCGAACTGGGCGAAATAGGCCATCGGCGACAGGGCAAGCCCGACATCCTTGACCCGTGCGCCGGCCGCCATCAGCCCGGAAACCAGCGCCAGCTTGATGGCAAGCGAATAGGAGCGGAAATCGTGACCGGTGACGATGTCGGGTCCGGCACCCAGGCGACGGATCAGCGTGCCGAGCCCCATGCCGAGCGCCTGGACGCCGATTAGATTGAGTTCCGGCGTTTCGTTCGAGCCGGGATGGCCGAACCACCAGCGCGCATCATATTCGCGAAACCCGGACGGCATGACGAGCGCCGAGGTTTCGAACTCGAATGTGTTTGGTCTGGCATCGCTAACGATCTTCATCGACAAGGCTGCAAACTCCAGGCGGCTGAATCAGGTGCTTCGAGGCAAGTGGACGGTTACCCAGATGCCCTTTAAGCCGTGTTTGTGCGACAGGAAACTGAAACCTGTATGACGTGGCGGCGAAAGCGAAAGAAATGCGACAGAAGCGCTGCCATTGGCGCTTGCAGTAACCAAACTCGGCGGCTATAAGCCCGCGGTCTGGTCACGGAGTGTAGCGCAGCCTGGTAGCGCACATCGTTCGGGACGATGGGGTCGCAGGTTCAAATCCTGCCACTCCGACCAGAAAAAACATTGTCCAACCCGGGAGGCAATGGCTCAGGGCTCGTAGGGGCTCTTCCAAGTTGCGCCTGTACATTCGACAAAAAGAGGTTTGGCCGAGGAGAGGCTACGCGGTGCCCGCAGTGGCATCGGATCGCGGCTATTGCTAACGCATGTTCGTCACCGAAAAAAGCGAGATTTCCAAGGCACCGGAAACCTCCCCCGCTTCGAAACGCCAAATCGTCCCGTGAAAGCCGGCGTGAGATTTACACCTCAGTTGCAACCGGAACATGGGATAGCCCGAGCCACCATTTTGATGCGGCTGTCAGCTACCCTCCGGGAATGCACCAAGACTCGTCGTCCGGCGGGAAAGCCAAGCCGGCGCGATTCTGCGCCGCCTTTCGCAAGTCTTTGCATCTCACGGCACTATCGCCCATTTTGCTTGTTGCAAAGCCGGTCTTGTCGCCTCTTCTAGTGATCCCCGTCCGCAGGACGAACAACTTCGGAGCAAAAAAGGGGACCATTGTGACGACCCATCATCATGCCCGCACGGGAGCGGTGTCTAGCGCTTCAGGTATGCTGCGCCCTCAACTCGGGCCTGCCGCCGCAGGCAAACATCAGCGCCCGATCTCCAGGGCCGATGCCCGCCGCCTGACTGTCGGTGACATCCTCGCCGCCTATACCGAAGCACGCCAGGCCAAGATTGCCGGTCGCAAGGAATTTCTCGCCAGGATGCGTTTTCTGAACGAATTCTTCGGCACCGAGCCGGTCGCCAACATCAATGGAGATCGCTGCCGCGCCTATGTCGAGCACCGTTCGCGCGAGCGCAATCGGGTAGAGCGTGAGCGAATCGCCAAGCTCAACGCTGCGGCGATGGAGACCCGCCGTGCGTTACTCCCGGCGTGGCGAGACAAGGACTTTACATCAGGCCCGCGTCGCGATCTTGAGGACCTCCGCTCGGCGATCAACTTTTGGGCCAAGGAATACGGTCTCGATCCGAAGCCGTCCGTCACCTTGCCAGACAAACCAGCAGCGCGCGAGCGCTGGCTGACGCGCGAGGAAGCAGCGGGACTGCTGCGCGCGGCATTGCGGCTGCGCCGGAAGCACGGTCAGTACGCTCATCTCTGCCGCTTTATCATTGTGGGGCTCTACACTGGCTGCCGACATCGTTCAATCCTGCAACTCAATTGGGATGGCGAGGCCGCAGAAGCTTGGCCGGACCTAGGCCGCGGCGTGCTCTATTGCAAAGATCAGCACGCGAAAAAAAGCAAGAAATGGCGTCCGCCGACGCGACTGCCGTCACGGCTGATCGCCCATATGCGCCGCTGGAAGCGTATCGATTGCGACTGCGGGCCGGTCGTCCATGACAGCCTGGGCGAACCGACAAAGCGCATCGAGAAGGCGTTCCGCACCTGCCGCGTGGAAGCCGGGCTCAGCGACGATGTCACCCCGAATGTGCTTCGCTATACCCGCGCCATGTGGCCTGTGCTGTGCGACGTCGACATGTGGCGGATCGCCAGCAAGGCTATGCGCTCAGGCGAAATCGCGTGACATCGATGGCCGCGGCCATCAGTGTCTGTGTGTAGGTTGCCTGCGGATTGCTGAAGATCGCCTCGGCCGGCCCCTCCTCGACGATCTTGCCCTGTTTCATGACGATGATGTAGTCGGCCATGGCGCGCACAACGGCGAGATCGTGGCTGATGAACAGATAGGACAGTTCGTGGTCGGCCTGCAGCTTGCGTAGCAATTCGACGATCTGCTTCTGCACGGAGCGGTCCAGCGCCGAGGTCGGCTCGTCCAGCACCACCACTTTAGGCTTGAGTATCATGGCGCGCGCAATGGCGATGCGCTGCCGCTGACCGCCGGAGAATTCATGCGGATAGCGGTTGCGCGTGTTCGGGTCGAGCCCGACTTCGAGCAAGGCATCGACCGCGCGGAGATCGCGCTGCCTGCCCGACAGATTGGGCTCATGGACCAGGAGCCCCTCGGTGATGATCTGGCCGACGGTCATGCGTGGCGACAGCGAGCCGAACGGATCCTGGAAAACCAGCTGCAATTCGCGCCGCAGCGGCCTCATCGCCTGGCGGTCGGCGTGGGAAATGTCGCGGTCACCAAGCCGGATGATACCGTCGCTGGGCAGGAGCCGCAGCAAGGCGCGGCCGAGCGTCGATTTTCCCGAGCCGGATTCGCCGACGATGCCGATCGTCTGGTTGCGCTTCAGCCGTATCGAAATGCGATCGACGGCGCGCAGCAGCAGCGGCTCGCCGCCAAGAAATCCGCCGCCGATCTTGAAGGTCACCTCGACGTTTCTGCCTTCAAGCAGGACAGGGGCATTCGGAGGCGGCGGCGCCTTGGTGCCGGTCGGTTCGGCGGCAAGTAGCATCTTGGTGTAGCCGTGCTGCGGGTTGGCGAAGATCGCTTCCGCCTCGCCCTCCTCGACCACCTCGCCATAGCGCATCACATAGACCCGATCGGCAAAGCGCCGGACGATGCCGAGATCGTGGGTGATGAAGACGATCGCCATGCCGAGCTTGCGCTGCAATTCGGCGAGCAGCATGAGGATCTGCGCCTGGATGGTGACGTCGAGCGCGGTCGTCGGCTCGTCGGCGATCAGTATGTCGGGGTCGTTGGCCAGCGCCATGGCGATCATGACGCGCTGGCGCTGACCGCCCGACAACTCGTGCGGATAGGATTTCATCCGCCGCTCCGGATCGGGAATATGGACCAGCCGCAGCAGCTTGAGCGCCTCCTCGCGCGCCGCGGCGGCGCCAAGTCCGCGATGCTTGCGGATCGGCTCGATCAGCTGGTTGCCGATCGAATAGAGCGGGTCTAGCGACGTCATCGGCTCCTGGAAGATCATGCTGATCTTGCGGCCGCGGATCTTGTTGAGCTCGGGTTTGCTCAAGGTCAAAAGATTGCGGCCGCGATAATCGACTGTGCCGCTGGCTTCGCCGTTCGAGGCGAGCAGGCTCATCGCCGCCATCATCGTCTGGCTCTTGCCGGAACCGGATTCGCCGACGACGGCGACGGTTTCGCCTGATTTGACGTGGATATTGATGCCCTTCACCGCCTCCACCACACCGTCGAGGGTGCGGAAGCGGACTCGAAGGTCCTTGACGCTGAGAATGGTATCGGAAGCAGCCATCTCAACGATCCTTCGGGTCGAGCGCATCGCGCAGCCCATCGCCGACGAAATTCAGCGCGAACAGCGTGGAGACGAGAAAGAAGGCCGGGAAAAGAAGCAGCCAGTTGGCCGAGCCGATGTTCTGGGCGCCAACCGAGATCAGCACGCCCCAGCTGGTCATCGGCTCCTGGACGCCAAGCCCGAGGAACGACAAAAAACTCTCCAGGATAATGACCTGCGGCACCAGCAGCGTCATGTAGATCACCACCGGCCCGAGCAAATTGGGGATCACATGGCGCAGCAGAATGCCTCGCTGGCCGACGCCCATCGCTTCCGCCGCCTGGACATATTCCTGCCGGCGGATCGACAGCGCTTGTCCGCGAACGATGCGCGCCATGTCGAGCCACAGCACCGCGCCGACCGCCAGGAACATCAGCACGAAGTTCCTGCCGAAGAACACCACCAGCATGATGACGAAGAAGATGAACGGCAAAGAATAAAGCACGTCGACGACACGCATCATCACCTCGTCGACCCTGCCGCCGGCAAGGCCGGCGGTGGCGCCATAGAGCACGCCGATAACCACGGCCACAATGCCGGCAAGCAGGCCGATGGCTAGCGATATGCGCCCGGCCATCAGCGTTCGGGACAGGAGATCGCGGCCGGTATTGTCGGTGCCGAACAGGAAATATTGCTGCTTGATCGAGGCACTCATCACCATTTCGAGACCGTCCGGCGATTTGCTCTCGATCTTTGTGTCATCAAAGGTATCGGAACGATCAAGGTAGCGAATGTTGCGGTCATCGATCGGCTTGGACGATTTGACGGTAACGAACACACGGCTGTCCTCCTGCCGCCACTCCGTAATGTCGACGCGCATACGCCTGATCGCCTCATCGAGAGCGCCTTCGATCATGTCGGCCTTCGGATAGGCGGAGAAGCTCGGCGGCGTACGGACATAGTCGGCATAGATGGTGGTGTATTGGTGCGGCACGAGATAGGGCCCAAACACGCTGATGACGGCGATGAAGGCAAGATAATAGAGGCTGAACATGGCCGCGCGATTGGCCTTGAGGCGCGCCCAGGCGTCACCCCAAAGGGACCGGCCGACGACCGGTGCGGCAACTGCGATATCAGTCATAGCGCACCCTCGGATCGACGACCCCATAGAGGACGTCGACGATCAGGTTGAAGACAATGGTGAAGAGCGCGATGACCACCACCGTCCCCATCACCAGCGTGTAGTCGCGGTTGAGTGCAGCAACGACAAAATGGCGGCCGATGCCCGGGATAGAGAAGATGGTCTCGACGATGACCGAGCCGGTGAGAAGGGCTGCGGCTGCCGGACCGGTGAAGGAGACGATCGGCAGGATGGCGCCGCGCAGCGCATGCTTGACGACGACCGACCAGTCGGACAGGCCGAGAGCGCGCGCGGTGCGGATGTGATGCGAGTGCAGCGATTCGATCATCGAGCCGCGCATCAGGCGGGCAACGATGGCGATCTGCGGCAGAGCGAGCGTCAGTACCGGGCCGACCTTGTTGATGAGGGCTCCGTCGCCCCAGCCGCCGATCGGCAGCAGCTTCCAGGTCAATCCGAATACAAGCTGGATTATCGGGGCGATGACGAAGGTTGGTATGGTGCTGCCGGCGGTCGCCAGCGCGATCACCGAATAGTCGGCAAGCTTGTTCTGGTTGAGCGCGGCAACAGTGCCGAGCACGCTGCCGAGGAGCAGCGCCAGAACGAGCGCCGAAGCGCCAAGTTGGATCGAGATCGGCAGGCCTTCCCTGAACAACTCGCCGACGGTGAAATCCGGCATGTTGTAGCTGGGGCCGAAATTGCCGCGCAGAAGATTGCCTAAATAATGGAGGTACTGCAGCCAGAGCGGGTCGTTGAGCCCGAACTGGGCTTCGAGATTGGCCCTGATCTCGGGGCTCAGGCCCCGCTCCTGGTTGAACGGGCCGCCCGGCGCGACGCGTATCAGGAAGAACGCTATAGTCACGATGACGAACAGCGTCGGGATGGCGGTCAGGAGCCGCCGGAAAACGAATCGCAGCATCGATGCCCCGCTTGATCCAGAGCAGCGCGCGTCCGGCTGGACGATTGCGCTCTAGCCTTCAAATCTTCGCACCGACATTGTCGAAAATCGAATCCGGTTCCCGGGCCGATGCGATGGCAAACCGGCGCCGCCGCGCATTGAGTCGCGCGGCGGCCTGGCTAAGGTATCAGTCCTTGCTGATGAAGCGGGACGGATGGATGTCCATCACATTGTCGTCGAAGCCGTGCAGCTTCGAGGAAACGATGTCGTGGTAGCTGTAGTAGAGAAGCGGGATCTCGCCGACGTCGTCGACGAGGATGCGCTCGGCCTCGGCGAGTTCCTTCATGCGCTGGTCGGGCTTGCCGCCGGCGGCGGCAGCCTTGTCCATGGCCGCCTCGAATTTCGGGCTGTTATAGCTCGAATAATTGTTGCCGCTGGCCTTGCGAGATATGCCGAGGAAGGTTTCCGGGTCCTTGTAATCGGCGATCCAGGCGGCACGCGCCACATCGTAGTCGCCCTTCTGCTCGAGGAAGGAGTAGTGGGTCTTGGTGTCGGTGTTGAGCAGCGTGACCTCGACGCCAAGCGGCTTCAACTGTTCCTGGATGGCGACAGCGGTGTTCTTGTGGTTTTCCGAGGTGTTGTAGCGGATCTGCATCTTCAACGGATGCTCGGGTGTATAGCCGAGTTTCTCGAGGATCTTCTTGGCAGCGTCCTCGCGGTCGATCTGCGGCATGTCGGCGTATTTGGCCAGTGCCGGCGTGTAGCCCTGGATACCCGGAGGGACCATCGAATAGCCGGGCAGCATCGAATTCTGCCAGACTTTTTCAGCGAGGAAGTCGCGATCGATCGCCATCGAGATAGCGTTGCGCAGTTCGACGTTGTCCCAAGGCGCCTTGTCGGTCTTGATCGCGTAATAGTAGATGCCGAGATATGGCCCGACACGGACCTGGTCGCCGAATTTGGTCTTGAGATCGGCGAGCTGTTCGGTCGGCAGGTCACCGTAACTGTCGAATTCGCCGGCCTCGAAGCGCTTCATCGCGGACGAGCGATCCTCGGTCGGGATGTAGTTGACCACGTCCAACTTGACGCTGGCGGCGTCCCAGAATTTCGGATTCTTGACCAGCTTCAGATGGTCGTTGGGAATCCACTCTGCCGCTGTAAAGGCCCCGTTCGAGACCAGCTTGCCTGCCTTGATCCAGTCGGCGCCAAGCTTTTCGATAGACGCCTTGTTAACCGGATAGGTCGCCTGATGGGTCAGCATCTCCAGGAAGTAAGGCGTTGGCGCCTTGAGCGTGACTTCGAGGGTATTTGCGTCAATCGCCTTGACGCCCATATCCTCCGGCTTGCCCTTCTTGGTGTTGACTTCCTCGGCACCCTTCACTGGATAGAGCATGGAAGCGTATTCCGCAGCGGTGGCCGGATCTTCCAGCCGACGGAACGAATAAACGAAGTCGTCCGCCGTCACCGGGCTGCCATCCGACCAGAGGCCGTCCTTGCGCAGCTTGAAGGTGTAGACAGTGCCGTCGTCGGACACCGTCCAGCTTTCAGCGGCGCCCGGAATGAGATTCGTCTTCTGGTCATGCATGACGAGGCCCTGGAACAGGTCGCGTATGATATCGGCTTCGTAGACCGTCGAGGTCTTGTGCGGATCGAGCGTCTCCGCTTCGGCGGCGGCTCCGCGGTTGTAGACGGTCTCGGCGAAAGCCGGCGTGTAGAACGTACCGGCGGCCAAGACCATGGTCGTGGCGAGTACCGTCGCCTTCAGCACATGTTTCAGCATGGAGTTCTCCCTAACGACGTCGCCCTTCGGCCACGTCTCTAAGTGTTGACGCCCCGAAACCGATTGGCTGGTTCCTTTCGAGCGCGCAGCCGGTTCCCTTTCCGGCAGCTGGTGGCCAAACAGTAACGTGGAGATTTTTTATTTCAACAGACTCTCGGGGTCACCCAAAGTAAGGGGGCCGGGGCAGTCGTTTTGCGGGCGGCCAATCAATGGTCGAAACCATGAGTTTGACTGGGTTTCCTGGCCAGAACGCCGATCTGGGAAATAATCTGACCGATCTTTTCAGTTTACCGGAATGTATTAATTGGTTCTTAGGCAACCAAGGGTTACAAATTTCGATGGAATCGGCACATCGACCTTGGGTTCCAACGGGCAAGGGCAATGAACAAGATAGACAGTAATACTGTCGCATTGAAGCGTAAAATATTGCGCCACATACGGACGAATCTACGCAAAATTGGAGAAGAGTCCGGAACTTCCGCGGTCGAGTTCGCCCTGCTTTCCCCAATCTTTATCCTTCTTTTGCTCGGAATGGTTGCATATGGTATCTATTTTGGTGCAAGCAACTCCTTGCAGCAAATCGCCGCCGATGCCGCCCGCACCGCAATTGCCGGATTGAATCAAACCGAGCGCCAGGCGCTGGTGGCGAGTTTCGTCAAGAACAATGCCAGTGGATACCCGTTTGTCGATTCCGGCAAGCTGACCTATCAGGCGACGGACAGCACGGCCGACGGAAATCAGTTCGTCGTGTCGATCCAGTACGATGCCAGCAACCTGCCGATCTGGAACCTGTTACCAAGCCTTGCGATGCCGCAAACCACGATGTCGCGCAGATCTACCATCAGGATTGGAGGCATTTGAAATGTCGCAGTTCTTGCTGAGGAGCATCGGGCGGATCGCTCGCTCGATGGTTGGCGACAAGAAGGCGAACTTTGCCGTCATGACGGCGCTGACAGCGCCATTCGCGCTGGGGCTGGCTGCCTTCGCTGTCGACGAAGGTTCGATCTACACGGAGCGCAGGGAAGCCCAGGCGATGACCGATCTGGCGGCGATCACCGCGGCGTCGAACATCAACAATATGGAAGCCGCGGCGGTAACCACGCTCAGTGACAACCGAATGCCCGGCATCATTGTTCAAAAGGCAGGTCAGACAATCGTTCCCACGGTTGGCAAAACCGTCGTGTCGGTCACCGGCGGCCGATACTCAGCGGCGTCCTCCGTTGGTGTCGACAAGCGCTTCGAAGCCGGCAAAACGCCTTACAACGCCGTTCGCGTCACTCTGCGAAAAATCCCCGCCCGGTATTTCGCCAGTTCGCTCATCCCTACTCCGGTTGTCGGCACCGAAGCCATTGCCAGCGTGACCCCGCAAGCGATGTTCTCGGTCGGGTCCAGGCTCCTCAGCGTCAATGGCGGCATCCTCAACGCGCTTCTCAGCAAGTTGCTGGGCGCCAACATTTCGCTCAGCGTCATGGACTACAACGCGCTGATCTCGGCCGATGTAAACGTGCTTTCGTTCGTCGATGCCCTTGCCGTACAGTTGCAACTGACAGGTGTCAGCTATTCCGACGTTCTGGCGTCAAAAGCGACGGTAGGCCAGATCGCGACCGCCATGGCCAATGCGTCCGGATCGGGCAGCGCCAGCAAACTTGTGCTGCAGACGATCGCGTCGAGGGCCACCAACACGGTCAAGATACCCCTCAGTCATCTTATCGATCTTGGCTCGATCGGCAGGCTCGGTCTCGGACAAAAGTCTCCCGGCTTTTCCGTCGACGCAAGCGCGATGGGCATGCTGGGTGCCGCCGCCTCGCTGGCCAATGGCTCAAACCAGGTCCAGGTCGATCTCGGCGCCACTATTCCGGGACTTACCTCCACCACGCTCGCCATCGCCATCGGTGAACCGATGCAATACTCACCCTGGCTGGCCGTCGGGGAAAAAGGCACCGTGGTGCGCACCGCGCAGACGCGCATCAAGCTGGTCACCACAGTGGGCATCGGCAATTCCAATCTCGGCGGCGGCATCAGCCTGCTGTCCGTCAACCTGCCTCTGCATGTCGAAGTCGCCTATGCGGAAGCCAAGCTAACCGACATCAGCTGCCCGACGGGCCGGCCGGATAGCATCAAGGTTTCGATCGCCGCGCAGCCTGGCGTGGCCTCGCTGCACCTTGCCACCAGCGACGCCGACAACAACCCATCGGCCTTCGCCGATTTCAGCAATCCGCAATCGTTCTCCGATGCCACGATTGCCCAGGTAAGCGTGAAGCTTCTGCTGCTTACCCTCAATCTGCTCGATGTGAAGGGTTCGTCATCACTTGCCATCACCAACAACGATCCGACCACATTGACGTTCGACAGCACCGATATCGCCAACAAGACGATAAAAACTGTCGCCACAAAAAACCTGACGCAATCACTCACGACATCGCTGGTCAGCGGCCTCTCGCTCTCGGTCAATGCACTGGGCCTCGGGCTGGACGTGACGGCCCTGCTCGGAACGGTTAAGCCGGCGGTGGTAACGGTTCTGAACGGCGTGACGGCGCCGGTCGACGAACTGGTCTATAACGTGCTTGCAGCTGTCGGCGTGCATGTCGGCGAGGCCGATGTGCGGGTTGTCGGCGCGACTTGCGGGCGCTCCGTGCTCGTTCAATGAGATAATGAAATAGAGCTCAGCCAATCCGGCCGAGGAAGCAGCCCAGCGGCGGCAGCGACAGCGTTCTTTCCTGCAAGACGCCGGCAGCACCGCCAAGGTCTATCGGCTCTATCGCTTCCAGATCCGGTGGCAATTGCCAGCCGGCCGGCTCGTCGGCGAAATTGAAGACACTGAGCAGCTTTTCGTCACCGCCTTCGCGAATGAAAGCAAGGACGTCGCCTTCGGCATCGAGGAACCGGATCGAGCCTCGAACCAGCACCGGATGCTGCTTGCGCAAGGCCAGCATCGCACGGTAGCTCGCCAGGACGGAGGTTTGCTCGCCATCCTGGACGTCGACCGCCTGGGCGCGATGGCTTGCCGGGACCGGAAGCCACGGCTTGCCCGTCGAAAAGCCGGCATTGTCGGCGCCAGCCTCCCAGACCATCGGCGTTCGGCACCCATCCCGCCCCTTGATCCCCGGCCAGAAGCGGATGCCGAAAGGATCGCGCAAATCCTCGAACGCCAGTTCGGCCTCCTCCAGCCCGAGTTCTTCGCCCTGGTAGAGGCAGATCGATCCGCGCAGGCAGGAAAGCAGCACGATCGAGAATTTCGCCACCCTGTCCGGATCGCCGCCCGGCCTTTTCCATCGACTGACATGGCGCACGACATCGTGATTGGAGAACGCCCAGCAAACCCAGCCGTCGAATACCTTACTCTCGAAGGCCTCGACACAGCCACGCACATGCGACGCCGAGAATTGCGGGCCGAGCAAGTCGAACGTGTAGGACATTTGGAGCTTGTCGCCACCGCCGGTATAGGCGGCGAGTGTCTGCAAGGAACGCGTTTCGTCGCCAATCTCGCCGACAGCGGCGCGGCCTTCATATTCGTCAAGCAAGGCCCGGAAGCGCCTTAGGAAAGCAAGGTTTTCCGGCTGGCTCTTGTCGAACAGATGCTCCTGATAGAGATAGGGGCTGGTTGCCGTATTGGTGCCGGCGACGCTTTCCGCCAAAGGCGGGTTGCTGCGCAGCCAGCGGTCGTGGACGTAATAGTTGACCGTATCCAGCCGGAAACCGTCGACGCCGCGCTCGAGCCAGAACCGCACCGTTTCCAGCAAGGCGTCCTGCACCTGTGGGTTGTGGAAATTCAGGTCCGGCTGCGAGGCGAGGAAATTGTGCAGGTAATATTGCCTGCGCGTTGCGTCCCATTCCCAGGCCGGGCCGCCGAAAAGCGACAGCCAGTTGTTGGGGGCGGTGCCGTCGGGCTTCGCATCGGCCCAGACGTACCAGTCGGCCTTGGGGTTGTCGTGGCTCGTGCGGCTTTCGACGAACCATTCGTGCCGATCCGACGAATGCGACAAGACCTGATCGATGATCACCTTCAGGCCGAGCCGGTGCGCCTCCGCAATCAGTGCGTCGAAATCCTCTAATGTGCCGAACATCGGATCGACGGCGCAGTAATCCGAAACGTCGTAACCCATATCGGCCATTGGCGACTTGAAAAAAGGCGACAGCCAAACGGCGTCGGCACCGAGCGATGCGACATGGGCCAGCCTCGAGGTGATGCCGCTGAGATCGCCGCTGCCGTCGCCTGTCGTGTCCTGGAAGGAGCGCGGGTAGATCTGGTAGATGACGCAGCCGCGCCACCATTCGGCATTGTCAGCCATCATGGCTCTCCCCTGCGCCCGCACACGCTGTCCTGCTTTCGATCATGAACAGGACTGTTCGCCCAGGCACCGGCCGCGAGATATCGCTACTATCCGGTTCGATAGCTGGGCGCCAATGAAAACCCGCCCGTTCCGGCAGCGTGAACGTGCAGGCCCGGCGGTCGCCGTTGATGATCACGGCAAGGCGACTGTTCTCACCGCTACCGAGAACCATGACCAGCCGGTGCCGCCTGGCATCGTCCCAGGCTGCCTCTTCGAACGGCACGCCGGTTTCCGTCAGCCAGGCTACGTCTGGGATTTCCGAACCCGCAGGCTGTTCTCCGGTCAGGAATGCTGTGTCCAAGAGCGCCGGCACGGCGCGACGCATCCTGGCGAGCAGAGCCGTATGATGCTCGAGCGCCAGGTCGCGCCCGGCCCAGTCGAGCCAGGTGATGTCATTGTCCTGCGCGTAGGCGTTGTTGTTGCCGCGCTGCGTGCGGCCGAACTCGTCGCCGGCCGTCAGCATGATCGTGCCGCGCGAGGCAAAGAGCGTCGCCAGCAGCGCGCGCTGGTCATCGAAACGGGCCGTAACGATTGACTGGTCGCTGGTCTCGCCCTCGACGCCATCGTTCCAGGACAGGTTGTCGTCGTGACCATCGCGGTTCAGTTCGCCATTGGCCTCGTTGTGCTTGTGCCCATAGGCGACGATATCGGCCAGCGTCATGCCGTCATGCGCGGCGATGAAGTTGATGCTGCGGCTCGTTGTCTGGCCTGCTTTGGCAAAGACGTCGGACGAACCGGCAAGCCGCGTCGCCAGGGCACCGATCATGCCGCCGTCGCCGCGCCAGAAGCGGCGGATATCGTCGCGGTATTTGTCGTTCCATTCGAGGAAGGGCGGCGGAAAATTGCCGAGCTGATAGCCATCCGGTCCGATATCCCAAGGCTCGGCGATCAGCACCCGGTCGCCAAGAACAGGGTCGTTGCGAATGGCGTTCAGCAGCGGCGCATCGGCGTCGAAAACGCCGTCGACGCGGCCGAGGATCGGCGCCAGGTCGAAGCGGAATCCGTCGACACCGGCGCGCTGGACAAAGTGGCGAAGCGTGTGGAGGACCATTTCCCGGACGACCGGATGCTCGCAGGCGAGCGTATTGCCGGTTCCGGTGTCATTGACCAGAGCGCCGTCCGGCTCGTGCCGATAATAGGCGCGGCTGTCGAGCCCGCGCAGCGACAATGTCGGGCCGAGCCGGTCGCTTTCGCCGGTGTGGTTGAACACCAGGTCGAGAATGGTGCCGATGCCGGCCTCGCGCAGCGCGGCGACCGTTCCGCGCAACTCGGCCAGACCGCCGGGCGCCAGTCGCGGATCGAGCGCTATGAAGGTCACGGGATTATAACCCCAGGCGTTGCGCAGACCGAGCGGCGGTAAATGCCGTTCGTCGATCGATGCAGTCACCGGCATCAACTCAATGGCTGCCACGCCGAGTTTTTGCAGATGCTCGACAACGAGGGGGTGAGCGAGCGCTGCAATGGTGCCGCGTTGCTTCTCGGGAATGTCGGGATGCAGCTTTGTGAAGGCGCGTACCGGCACTTCGTAGATAAGGCCGCCGGGCCGAAACAGCGGCGGCAAGGCGGGCAAGGGTTCCGGCAAGGCGCCGGCGATGGCTTTCGGCATCAGCGGCGCCGTGTCGGCCCCCTCGCCTCGGCGCGCGGCGAGCCGGCCGTCATAGGCATAGGGCCTGTCGATCTCGACGGCATAGGGATCGGCCAGCAGCTTGTCGGGATCGAACCAGAGACCGTGTTCCGGCGCGTAGTCGCCATCGGCGCGGAACCCGTATCGGGTCCCGGCGGCGAGACCGGCAACAAAAAGTGCATGGACGCCCTCGTCTTCCGACTGGAGTTCCAGCCGGTCGACTTCGCGGTTGCCGTGTTCGTCGAAAATCGAAACCCAGATGCGCCGAGCCGACGAGGACCATGCGGCGAAGCGGATACCACCCTCCCCGGCAAGCCCGCCAAATCGCGGACGATAGCCGGCGGATAGTCCCGACGACATCAGGTGATGACGCTCGGCTTGGCGCGGCCGGTATGGCTGCGAATCCCGGCAATGTCGTCGGCCGCCGCGATCAGATCGGCAAGCGCCTCCTGGGTGTCGAGATCGTGGCGGTTCTTGTCCGGCTCGTAGCGCTCGACATAAAGCCGCAGCGTCGCGCCCGAGGTGCCGGTGCCGGACAGGCGGAAGACGACGCGTGAGCCGCCTTCGAACAGCACCCTGATGCCCTGGTTCTCGCTGACCGAGCCGTCGACCGGATCGTGATAGGCGAAATCATCAGCGCTGGCGATCGTCATGCCGCGCACGCGGGTGCCAGGCAGCGAGCCGAGCTTGGCGCGCAACTCGCCAACAAGCGCGTTGGCACGATCGGTCTCGACCTCCTCGTAGTCGTGGCGCGAATAATAGTTACGGCCATAGGCCGTCCAATGCTGGGTGACGATCTGCTTGGCGCTTTCGCCGCGAACGGCAAGGATGTTGAGCCATAAAAGCACAGCCCACAGGCCGTCCTTTTCGCGGACATGGTTGGAGCCGGTCCCCGCACTCTCCTCGCCACAGATCGTTGCCATGCCGGCATCGAGCAGATTGCCGAAAAATTTCCAGCCGGTCGGCGTCTCGTAGATGCCGATGCCGAGCTTTTCGGCGACCCGGTCGGCAGCACCGCTGGTCGGCATCGAGCGGGCGATGCCTTTCAGCCCCGCCTTGTAGCCCGGCGCCAGATGGGCGTTGGCGGCGAGCATCGCCACCGAATCCGACGGGGTGATGAAAATTCCCTTGCCGATAATCAGGTTGCGGTCGCCGTCGCCATCCGAGGCGGCGCCAAAGTCTGGCGCATCCGGCCCCATCATCTCGTCGTATAGGTGTTTTGCGTGCACCAGATTGGGATCGGGATGATGGCCGCCGAAATCCGGCAGCGGAATGAAATTGCGGGCGGTGCCGTTGGGCGCGCCGAGCCGGTTTTCGAGGATCTCCTTGGCGTAGGGGCCGGTCACCGCATGCATGGCGTCGAAGCGCATGCGGAAGCCCGACCTGAACAGCGCCCGCAATGCGTCGAAATCGAACAGGCTTTCCATCAGTTCGGCATAGTCGGCGACAGGATCGATGATTTCGACGGTCATGTCCCCCGTCTTGACCGTGCCGATCGTGTCGATGTCGACCTGCCCGATATCGGCGATCTTGAAGCTTGAAATCGCCTTGGTTTTTTCGAAGATCGCGTCGGTCAGCTTTTCCGGCGCCGGGCCGCCATTGCCGGCATTGTACTTGATGCCGAAATCCTCATGCGGGCCACCCGGATTGTGGCTGGCCGACAGGATGATGCCGCCAAAGGTCTTGTATTTGCGGATGACATGCGAAGCGGCCGGCGTCGACAAGATGCCGCCCTGCCCGACCATCACCTTGCCGAAGCCGTTTGCCGCGGCCATGGCGATGGCCTTCTGGATGACCTCGCGGTTATAGAAGCGGCCGTCGCCGCCGATCACCAGGGTTTTGCCCTCGAACCCGTCCAGCGCGTCGAAGATCGACTGGATGAAGTTCTCGGCATAGTGCTCCTGCTGGAACACCGGGACCTTTTTACGCAGCCCGGAGGTGCCGGGCTTCTGGTCGGGATAGGGTTTGGTGGCGACGGTGCGGATCATCAGTCAGGCAGCCCTTTTCGAAAGCAGCAAGCGATAGAGTTGGATATATTTTTCGGCGCTTTTGTCCCACGAAACGTCGGCCTTCATGCCTTGCCGCTGCATCGACGTCCACACTGTGGGATTGGCATGCGCCTCGACAAGGCGGCGGACGGCGTGCAGCAAGGCGCCGGCATTGGCGGGCGCAAACTGGAAACCGGTCGCCACGCCGGCAGAAATGGCGGCTTCGTTGGCATCGATGATCGTGTCGGCAAGGCCGCCGGTGCGCGCGACGACCGGCACGCAGCCATAGCGCAGGCCGTAAAGCTGTGTCAGCCCGCAAGGTTCGAAGCGCGATGGGATAATGATTGCGTCGCAGCCGCCCTGCATGGTGTGGGAGAGTCCCTCGTCATAGCCGACGACGACGCCGATGCGGCCGCGATGGCGGGCTGCGGCGGCAAGCAACGCGCCTTCCAGCCCAGCGTCGCCGGAGCCGAGGATCGCCAGCCGTGCACCTGCCGCGACGATGCCGTCGATGGCCGCAGCCAGTATGTCCATGCCCTTTTGCCAGGTCAGCCGGCTGACGACGCAGACGATCGGACTGTCATCGCGATCGAGGCTGAAACGGTCCTCGACCGCGGCCTTGTTGGGCATTCGCGCCTTGAGCGTCTTTGCGGTGTAGTTGGAGACCAGATGCTTGTCGGTTTCCGGGTTCCAGATCTCGGTATCGATGCCGTTGACGATGCCATGGAGATCGACGGAGCGCATGTTGATCAGGCCGTCGAGGCCCATGCCGAATTCGGGCAAGCGGATTTCCTGCGCATAGGTCGGGCTGACCGTGGTGATCGCCCACGCCGCCTGCAGGCCGGCCTTGAGGAAGCCGACGCCGCCGTAATATTCGACGCCGTCGAGCGCCATCGCCGCCGCCGGCAGGCCAAGCTCGCCAAAGATGCCGGCGCCGAACTGGCCTTGGAAGGCTAGGTTGTGCACGGTGATCATCGACGGCGTGCCGACCGCCTTGCCGTAGCGCATGTAGGCAAGCGTCATTGCCGACTGCCAGTCATGGGCATGGACGATATCGGGCAGGTAGCCCGAGATCGCGCCGCCGGCAATATCACCGCCTACCTGGCTCAAGGCCGCGAACCGGCGCCAATTGTCCGGCCAGTCGGCGCCTGTCGCGTTGCCGTATGGGCCGCCGGGACGGTCGAAAAGATGCGGCGCGTCGAGCACGAACAGGTCGAGCCCGGCGATCTGGGCGGCATGCACCGAAGCCTTGCCGCCCTGCAGCAATGGATATTGCTGAACCGGCTTCTTTCTCCTGAAGGCGCCCATCACCTGCGGGTAGCCGGGGACGAGCGTGCGCATGGTGACGCCCTTGCCGGCCAATGCCATGGGCAAGGCGCCGGTTACGTCGGCGAGCCCTCCGGTCTTGACCAGCGGAAAGATCTCGGGCGCCACCGACAGAACCTGCATGCACTACGATCCCAGCCTGTTGATCATGTCCTGCGTGACCAGGCAGATGCCTTTTTC
The DNA here is from genome assembly GCF_040319155.1 of Mesorhizobium sp. M0954. Lineage (NCBI taxonomy): Bacteria > Pseudomonadati > Pseudomonadota > Alphaproteobacteria > Hyphomicrobiales > Phyllobacteriaceae > Mesorhizobium > Mesorhizobium sp. M0954. Next base: position 66,131 of record NZ_JAMYNR010000019.1, read on the forward strand.
CGAAACGCGGAAACGCTTGGCGTCGAGGACGGGATCCTCGCCGACCACCAGACCCTCCGGGATCCTGACGCCGTGATCGATGACCACGCGCTTCAGCCTGGCGTTGCGGCCGACATGGACGTCCGGCAGCATGACGACCTCCTCCAGCGTCGAATAGGAATTGATGCGCGCGCCGGTGAAGATCAGGCTTCGCTTCAGCGAAGCGCCCGAAACGATGCAATCGCCCGACACGAGAGACGACACGGCCGACCCGCGGCGGCCATCCTCGTCATGCACGAATTTTGCCGGCGGCTTCAACTCGGCATAGGTCCAGATCGGCCAATCGCGGTCGTAAAGGTCGAGTTCCGGCGTGATGTCGGTCAGGTCGATATTGGCCTCCCAATAGGCGTCGACCGTGCCGACGTCGCGCCAATAGGCCTCGTTCTCGGCGGTCGAGCGCACGCAGGATTTGGCAAAACGATGGGCGATCGCCTTTCCGTGCTCGACGATGTAGGGGATGATGTCCTTGCCGAAGTCCCGGCTCGAGCCGGGCTCCGCCGCATCGCGACGCAATTGCTCCATCAGGAATTTGGTCTTGAACACATAGATGCCCATCGAGGCCAGCGCGAAATCCGGTTTGTCGGGAATTCCCGGCGGATCGGCGGGCTTTTCGATGAAGGAGATGATGGTGTCCTTGGGATCGACATGCATGACGCCGAAGCCGGTGGCTTCCATGCGCGGCACTTCGAGGCAGCCGACGGTGACGTCGGCGCCGGCCTCGACATGCTGGCGCAGCATCATTTCGTAGTCCATCTTGTAGATGTGGTCGCCGGCCAGGATGACCATGTATTCCGGCCCGTAGGCCTCGATGATGTCGATGTTCTGGTAAACGGCGTCGGCGGTGCCCTCATACCATTGCGTTTCCGATACACGCTGGCTGGCAGGCAGGATGTCGAAACTCTCGTTGCGCTCGGGCCGCAGGAAGTTCCAGCCGCGCTGCAGATGGCGGATCAGCGAATGCGCCTTGTACTGGGTGGCGACGCCGAGGCGGCGGATACCGGAATTGAGCGCATTGGAGAGCGCGAAATCGATGATGCGGGTCTTGCCGCCAAAATAGACCGCCGGCTTGGCGCGGCGGTCGGTCAGTTCCTTGAGCCGGCTACCACGGCCGCCTGCCAGCACATAAGCCATGGCGTCGCGTGCCAGCGGCTGTGTTCGTTTTATTTCAGCCATTCCTATCCTCCCAGGTTAGATGCTCCAGACATAGCTCAGTCCGGGACGAATTCGAGCATGATCGTCGACAGCGGCGGCAAAAGCATCGTCGCCGAAATGCCTCCTCCTTCCGCCCGAGCCTCGACGACGCCGCTATTGCCCTTGCCGGAACCGCCATAATCCGTGGCATCGGTGTTGATGATCTCGCGCCATTTTCCGGCCTGCGGCAACGGCACGCGGTAATTGTCGCGCGGCACCGGCGTGAAGTTGGAAATGACGGCGACCGGGTTGCCGCCCGGCGCGCTGCGCAGCCAGGCAAATACCGAGTTCGCGCTGTCGTCGACGATCAGCCAGGAAAAGCCCTCCGGCTCGCAGTCGCGGGCATGCAGCGCGGGGCGCGAGCGGTAGAGATAGTTGAGATCGCGCACCGTCTGCCAGACGCCGCGGTGGAGCCGGAAATCGAGCAGGTTCCAGTCGAGCGCGCGCGCCTCGCTCCACTCGCGGCGCTGTGCGAACTCCTGGCCCATGAACAACAGCTTCTTGCCGGGATAACCCCACATGAAGGCGTAATAGGCGCGCAGCGTCGCGAATTTCTGCCAGTCGTCGCCGGCCATCTTGTTGAGCAGCGTGCCCTTGCCGTGCACCACCTCATCATGGGACAGCGGCAGCACGAAATTCTCGCTGAAAGCGTAGACCAGGCCGAAGGTGATGTCGTTGTGGTGATGCTTGCGGAAGATCGGCTCCTTGGAGAAATACTCCAAAGTGTCATGCATGAAGCCCATGTTCCATTTGAAACCGAAGCCCAGTCCGCCTTCATGCACCGGCTGCGAGACTTTCGGCCACGAGGTCGATTCCTCGGCGATGGTCATCACACCTGGATGGTGGCCGTAGACCTCCTTGTTCATACGCTGCAGGAAGCTGACCGCTTCGAGGTTCTCCCGCCCGCCCTTCTCGTTGGGAATCCATTCACCGGCCTTGCGCGAATAATCGAGATAAAGCATCGAGGCGACCGCATCGACGCGCAGTCCGTCGACGTGATATTTCTCGGCCCAGAACAGCGCATTGTTGACCAGGAACGAAATCACTTCGCGGCGCCCAAAATTGTAGATCGCGGTGCTCCAGTCGGGATGGAAGCCCTTGCGCGGATCGGCATGTTCGTAGAGCGCGGTACCGTCGAACTTTGCCAGACCGTGTTCGTCAACCGGGAAATGCGCCGGCACCCAGTCGAGGATGACGCCGATGCCTGCGCGGTGGGCGCCGTCGACGAAGCGGGCAAAACCGTCCGGATCGCCAAAGCGGGCAGTCGGCGCATAAAGACCCGTCGTCTGGTAGCCCCAGGACGGGTCATAAGGGTGTTCGGCGATCGGCATGAATTCGATGTGGGTAAAGCCGGTCTCGACCACGTAAGGGATCAGCCTGTCGGCGAGCTCGTCCCACGACAGGAAGCTGCCGTCGTCGTGAAGCCGCCATGACCCGGCATGGACCTCGTAGATCGATACGGCTTCGCGCCTCTGGTCGGCATTGCGCCAGTAGTTCCGGTGCGCCTCGTCGCCCCATTCGTGCGCCGGCGGCAGCGCCGTCACCGAGGCGGTGGCCGGGCGCAGTTCGGACTTGAAGGCGAACGGATCGGCTTTGAGCGGCAATCTCACGCCATCCGGCCCGATGATTTCATACTTATACGGGCGGCCAGCGCCGATGTCGGGAATGAACAGCTCCCAGATGCCGGTATCGCGGCGGACGCGCATGGTATGCCTGCGGCCGTCCCACTCGTTGAAGTCGCCGACCACCGAGACGCGCCTTGCATTGGGCGCCCACACCGCAAAATGCACACCCGATGCACCTTCATGGTCGATGAGATGGGCGCCAAGCTTGTCGAACAGCCTGAGATGCGACCCTTCGGCGATGTAATAATCGTCCAGCGGGCCGAGCACGGGACCGAAGGAATATGGGTCGGTCAGCCACCAGTCACCGCCGGAATTCCTGGCGTGATAGCGCAGCGGCTGGCGTTTGCGCAGCGACAGTTTGCCTTCGAAGAAACCGCGGTCGTCGCGTCTCGACAGTTCGCCGGCATTCTTGCCGGTCAGCGTATAGGCGGTGACGAACTCGGCATGAGGGACGAAGCAGCGGGCGACAAAGCCCTTTCCCGCCTCATGCACGCCAAGCACGGCAAACGGATCGCCGTGCGTGCCGGCGACAATCGCCGCGACATCGCCGGCTGGCGCCAGTCCGTCCGGCCCGTTTGTCGCAACGGTCGCGCGCGGCTTGCTCATCAGGCAGTGACCCTCCCCGGGCACCAAGTGTATGTTTCTAGTGGAGTTTTGAATTCGACATTCGCCATGCCGCCTTACCCTCCAAGGGATGCGAGGGTCAAATCACTCCACTAGGGCCACATTGTTCGTAGTCTCATGCAATCACATCAGGCGGGCACGTGCCAGATGTCTTTCGCATATTGGCGGATCGTGCGGTCGGACGAGAACCAGCCGACGCGCGCGACATTGCGGATGGCTCTGGCGTACCAGTCCGGGCTGTTGCGCCAGACGGCATCGACGTCGCGCTGGGTGGCGGCGTAGGCATCGAAATCCGCGGCGACCATGAACCAGTCGCTCTGGTAAAGACCGTTGATCAGGTCGCGATAACGGTCCGGATCGTCAGGTGAAAAGACTCCGGATGAAACCGCGGCCAGCGCCTGCGCCAATTCAGGCGATCCCTCGATCACAGCGCGAGGATCGTAACCATTGTTGCGTCGCTCGGCGACCTCATCGGTGGTCAGGCCGAAGATGAAGATATTGTCGTCGCCCACGCATTCCTTGATCTCGACATTGGCGCCGTCGAGCGTGCCGATGGTCAGCGCGCCGTTCAGCGCGAACTTCATGTTGCCGGTGCCGGACGCTTCCATGCCGGCGGTCGATATCTGCTCCGAAAGATCGGCGGCCGGCATCATGATCTCGGCCAGGCTGACATTGTAGTTCGGCACGAATACCACTTTCAGCAAGCCGCGCACCGCCGGGTCGCGGTTGATGACCCGGGCGACGTCATTGGCAAGTTTGATGATCAGCTTGGCGTTGTGATAGCTGGGCGCCGCCTTGCCGCCGAAGAATTTGACGCGAGGCATCCAGTCGCGCTCCGGATGCGAGCGGATCTGGTCGTAAAGCGCGACCGCTTCGAGAATGTTCAAGAGCTGGCGCTTGTATTCGTGGATGCGCTTGACCTGGATGTCGAACAGCGCCGATGGGTCGACCTTGATGCCGAGCCGGTCGGCAACGAGCTTGGCAAGCCTCATCTTGTTCGCCCGTTTGACGGCGGCGAACTTGTCGCGGAAGGCTGCGTCCTCAGCGAAAGGATCAAGCCGCTTTATCTCGTCGATGTCGTCGAGGAAGCCGTCGCCAATCGCCTCTCGGGTGAGTGCAGTGAGGCCGGGATTACACTGTATCAGCCAGCGCCGTGGTGTGATCCCGTTGGTCTTGTTGTTGATGCGATCCGGGTAGAGCCTGTGGAGGTCGGCAAACACCGTCTCCTTCATCAATTCCGTATGCAGTGCCGACACGCCGTTGATCGAGTGCGAGCCGACAAAGGCCAGATTGCCCATACGCACGCGCCGATCGCCATTTTCCTGGATCAGCGAGATGCGGCTGATCTGCTCGTCCGAGAACTGGTCGGAGGCGCGCGCCTCGAGCAGCACCTCGGCGTTGATGGCGTAGACGATCTGCATGTGGCGCGGCAACAGCCGCTCGAACAGCGGCACGGGCCAGCTTTCCAGCGCTTCGGGAAGGAGCGTGTGGTTGGTGTAGCCGAAAGTGCGCTTGGTGATGCTCCAGGCCTGGTCGAAATCCATGCCATGGACATCCATCAACAGGCGCATCAACTCGGGGACGGCGATGGCCGGATGGGTGTCGTTAAGATGGATCGCCGCCTTGTCGGGCAGCGATTGCAGGTCGCCATACTGGCTGAGATGACGCTGGACGATGTCCTGCAGCGAGGCGGTGGAGAAGAAATACTCCTGCCTGAGCCGCAACTCCTGGCCGGCCTTGTGGGAATCGGCCGGGTAAAGGACGCGCGACAACGCATCGGCCTTGTTGCTTTCGGCGAGCGCACCGATGTGATCGCCGGCATTGAACTTGTCGAGCAGGATCGGGTCGACCGGCATGCCGGACCACAGACGCAGCGTGTTGACGCGGTTGGCCCGCCAGCCAACCACTGGCGTATCGTAAGCGACGGCCAGAACATGTTCCGTCGGCTTCCAGACGTGGCGCTCGAGCCTGCCGTCCTTCGACGTGACCGATTCCACCGAGCCGCCGAAGCCGACCTCGAAGGAGCGTTCGCGGCGCTCGAACTCCCAGGGATTGCCGTGATCGAGCCACGTCTCGGGCAGCTCCACCTGCCAGCCGTCATGGATCTCCTGCCGAAACATGCCGTTGGCGTAGCGGATGCCGTAGCCATGCGTGGGGATATTGACGGTCGCCATGCTTTCCATGAAGCAGGCGGCGAGCCGGCCAAGACCGCCATTGCCAAGGGCAGCGTCCGGTTCGAGCGCTGCAATGATGTCGAGGTCGACGCCAAGCGACGACAGCGCCTCGCGCATATTGTCCATCAGGCCGAGATTGGAGAAGGCGTCGCGCATCAGGCGGCCGATGAGGAATTCCAGTGACAGGTAGTAGACGCGCTTTTCCTGCTGGGCGTAGGCCTCTTGGGTCGCCTGCATCCAGTGATCGACGATGCGGTCGCGTACAACCTTGATCGAGGCGGTGAGCCAATCGTACTGGGTTGCAACGTTGGTGCCCTTGCCGACCCTGTATTTGAGGGCTTGCAAGACTTCCTCGGCGAGCGTCTTGGGATCCGGGTTTTTGAGCGTGGGCAGAGGAGCTTCGGTTGTCATCGCGCGCGTCATGCTGCCTCTCGTGACGTTGCCAGGATCATGCGGCTTTCACCATCTCTGCCAATGCTAGTACATCCCACCGGATGTTCAATCGATTCAGGTGATCGCAAGCCGGGTTGCCCTGCGGCAATTTGGCATTTGGAAACAGCGCGTTTGGGACCTCCGCGATGGGCCTCAAGTTCTTGCTCAGGCCGCCAGCGCCGCTTCCGGCGGCACCTTGGCGCCGGTCATGAAGGCGACCGCGTCGGACATCGTATACTGCTTCGGATCGATGACGCAGAGGCGACGGCCGAGCCGGTGAATGTGGATGCGGTCCGCCACCTCGAAAACATGCGGCATGTTGTGTGAAATCAGCACGATCGGCAGGCCACGCCGTTTAACGTCGAGGATCAGTTCGAGCACGCGGCGGCTCTCCTTGACGCCGAGCGCGGCCGTCGGCTCATCCATGATGACCATCTTCGAGCCGAAGGCGGCGGCGCGGGCCACCGCCACGCCTTGGCGCTGGCCGCCCGAAAGCGTTTCCACCGCCTGGCTGATGTTCTGGATCGTCATCAGGCCAAGTTCGGTGAGCTTGTCGCGGGCGCGCTTTTCCATCGCCGGACGGTCGAGCATGCGTAGCCAGTTGCCAAGAAAGCCCGGCTTGCGGATCTCGCGGCCGAGGAACATGTTGTCGGCGATGGACAGCGCCGGCGACAGAGCCAGGTTCTGATAGACGGTCTCGATGCCGGCCTCGCGCGCCTCCATCGGTGATTTGAAGGCGATAGGCTTGCCTTCAAGCCGTATCTCACCTTCGTCGGGGGTGACCGCTCCGGAAATGGCTTTGATAAGCGATGACTTGCCGGCGCCGTTGTCGCCAATGACAGCAAGGATTTCGCCCGGATAGAGGTCGAAGTCTGCGCTGTCGAGAGCGGTGACGCGGCCGTAGCGCTTGACCAGGCTGCGCGCGGTAAGGATCGGTTCGTGAGTCTGGTTCATGCCGAGATCTTCCTGATCCACTGGTCGATACCAACAGCGATGATGATAAGGGCGCCGACGGACAATTGCGTCCATTGCGGATCTGTCCCCCAAAGCCTGAGGCCGAGCGCGAACACGCCGACGATCAGCGCACCGAAGATGGTCCCGAGGATGGAGCCGCGGCCGCCGAACAGCGAAGTGCCGCCGATCACCACGGCGGTAATCGAATTGATGTTCTCGAACTGCCCGGCCTGTGGCGAGACCGATCCGATGCGTCCGATCAGGGCCCAGCCGGCGATGGCGCAAATGATACCAGTCAGCGTGTAGACCGCGACCAGCATCCGGCTGACGCGCACTCCCGACAGTTCCGCGGCCTCCGGGTCGTCGCCCACCGCATAGACGTGCCGGCCCCACGCGGTGTGATTGAGCACGTACCAGGCAATTGCCGCCATGATCAGCACCAACAGCACGCCATAGGTGAAGACGGCGCCCCCGATCCTGAACGATCCGCCGAAAAACTGCAGCAGCGGCGCCGTCGTCTCGAGATCCTGGCTGCGGATGGTCTCGTTACCGGAATAGATGAAGTTGATGGCAGCGTAGATCGACCAGGTGCCGAGCGTCACGATGAATGGCGGCAGTTTCACCCAAGCGATGAGAATGCCGTTGATCAAGCCGCAAATCGCGCCGACAAGCAGCCCGACGGCAACGGCCACCGGCGCTGGAACACCGTAATGCATGGCAAACTGGCCCATGACGACCGAGCTCAGCACCATGATGGCACCGACGGACAGGTCGATGCCGGCGGTGAGCACCACCAGTGTCTGCGCGATGCCAACCATGCCGGTTATCGCCACCTGCTGGAGGATCAGGGTGAGGGTGAAAGGAGAAAAGAAGCGTCCGCCGACGACCACTGCGAACAGACCCACCGAGATGATCAGGATGATCAGGGGCACCATGGCAGGGCTTTTGTGCAAGCGGTGCTGGATGCTCTCGAGCGTCGAGCGGGAATGCGTCTCGAATGAAGCGACGCTGGTGTCACTAGTGGCCAGGACCGTCTCGAATTCCTGCGGTCCCTTGCTCCTGGTTGTTTCGACGCTCAAGTCGGCCTCCCCGCCTGTGATGTGGAGCGGCCGAAACCGCTCCACATTCTCTATTGTTCTTTTGAAGTTGAGCCGATCAGGGGATCAAATCAACCCCAGCACTTGCTGAGGCCTTGCTTCGTGTCAATGGATTCGATGCCGGCGGCAGGCTTGTCGGTGATCAGCGTCACGCCGGTGTTGTAGAAGTTCAGACCGGGCGACGGCTCAGGCTTCTTGCCGCTGTCGGCAAAGGTCTTGATCGCCTCGATGCCGAGCGAGGCCATGAGCAGTGGATATTGCTGTGAAGTGGCGCCGATCACGCCCTCGGCAACGTTCTTGACACCCGGGCAGCCGCCATCGACCGAGACAATCAGGACGTCCTTCTCCTTGCCGACGGCCTTCAGCGCCTGGTAGGCGCCCGCGGCCGCAGGTTCGTTGATGGTGTAGACGACGTTGATATCCGGATCCTTCTGCAGGCAATTCTCCATGGCAGTGTGCCCGCCATCCTCATTGCCGCTCGACAGATCGTGACAGACATTGCGTGCGTCGGTTTCGTCGCCGATCTTGTTGGGATCGCCGAGGTCGATGCCGAAGCCCTTCATGAAGCCCTGATCACGCTGCACGTCGACGGAGGGCTGGCTGGCGATAAGATCCATGTAGGCGATGTGCGCGTCCTTGGCCTTGTCGCCCAAGGTGGCCTTTGCCCAGGAGCCGATAAGCTCGCCGGCCTTGAAATTGTCGGTCGCAAACGTCGCATCCGCGGCGTCGGCAGGCTCTAGCTGGGTGTCCAGAGCGATCACCAGCACCCCTGCATCACGCGCCTTCTTCACCGCCGGCACGATGGCCGCAGTGTCGGTGGCGGTGATCAAAATGCCCTTGGCGCCGTCGGCGATGCAGGATTCGATCGCCGCAACCTGGCCCTCATTGTCACCTTCCGCCTTGCCGGCGTAGGCCTTCAGATCGACACCAATTTCCTTGGCTTTCGCGGCGGCACCTTCCTTCATCTTGACGAAGAAGGGATTGGTGTCGGTCTTGGTGATCAAGCAGGCGCCGACCCCGGCGGCCGATGCCGTCGACGCAAAGGCCATCAGGCTCAGTCCGGCCGCGGCAAACACGGTGGATTTCAACAGTTTTGACGTGGTCACGATTTTCCTCCCATGGAACCATTTAGGATGCCGGCCAACCGGCATCTGCAGCGCGTCCGACGAAATCTCCCAGTGTCGGCGCCGACACTCAAGAGACACCAGTCCGCCAGCACTGTCAATAATTAAATCACTCTTATTTATTATTGACAACGCAGGATCGTTCACTCACTCTAGACCAAAAGCATTGAGGGGAAACGACGGGAGGAACAGGGTGGAGACCGGCATTACGAGGCACGGCTCGCCCGATGCGGCCGAAAGCCGCCTGCACCGCGGCACCAATCAAAGCGGCATGCGGGACCACAATGAGCGGCTGGTGCTGTCGCTGGTGCGCCAGCACGGCAGCCTGGCCAAATCCGACATCGCACGTATGACCGGCCTTTCGGCGCAGACAGTGTCAGTCATCATGCGCGAACTGGAGGAGGACGACCTGCTCGTCCGCCAGGCGCCGTTGCGCGGCAAGATCGGCCAGCCCTCGATACCCATGGCGCTCAATCCCGACGGCGCCTATTTCATCGGCCTGAAGATCGGCCGCCGCAGCGCCGAGTTGGTGCTGATCGATTTCCTCGGCAATGTGCGCTCTATGCTGCAGCATTCCTACCGCTATCCGGCGCCGCGCGAAACGGTGGAATTCGTCGCAAGCGGCATGAAGAAGATGCGCGGCGAACTCACCCCGGTGCAGGATAAACGCATTGCCGGGCTTGGCATCGCCATGCCGTTCGAATTGTGGAACTGGGCCGACACCGCCGGCGCACCGCGCGAAATCATGGACGAATGGCGCCATCGCGACATCCGCGCCGATATCCAGGCGCAATGCGAATTTCCAGTCTATCTGCAGAACGACGCCACCTCGGCCTGCGGCGCCGAACTCGTGTTCGGCCACGCGGCGGGTGCGGCACGCGATTTCGTCTATTTCTATATCGGTGCCTTTGCCGGCGGCGGCATCGTGCTGAACGGCCGGTTGTTTGGTGGCCCAACCGGCAATGCCGGCGCGCTGGGCTCGATGCCGGTGCCAGGGCCGGACGGCAAGCCGACGCAGTTGATCGACGTGGCGTCGATCGCCATGCTGGAAAAGGCGCTCAACGCGCGCGGCATCGAGGCCTCGCATCTGTGGACATCACCGGGGGACTGGGGCGAGATCGGCGCCGAGCTTGACGACTGGATCGCCAGCGCCTCGCAGGCGCTTGCCTATGCCATCGTTTCGGCCTCCTCCGTCATTGACTTCGATGCCGCGGTGATCGACGGATGGATGCCGCTTGCCGTGCGCAGGCGGCTTGTCGATGCCATTATCCAGGCCATCGGCCGGATCGACGGCGAGGGCCTGAGGCTGCCGGCCGTTCGCGAGGGAACCGTCGGCATCCATGCACGGGCGCTGGGTGGCGCCAGCCTGCCGCTGTCGGAGCGCTTCCTCATCGGCTCGACCACGATTTCCCGGAGCTTCTGAGCATGCTGATCGGCATCCCGGCGCTGCTCGGCCCCGAGCTTCTGGCGATATTGCGCGCCATGGGCCATGGCGACGAGATCGCCTTGGTCGACGGCAACTACCCGGCCGAGCAGCAGGCACAGCGGCTGGTCCGCGCCGATGGTCATCATCTCGTCCCCGTGCTCGATGCGGTATTGAGCGTATTGCCGGTCGACGACGCCGTGCCGCAGGCGCTGTTTCGCGCCTCGGCCAAAGGCGATCCCCTGCTCGCCGATCCGGTTCACCATGAGATGGAAGCGATCTGCGCCAGGCGTGCGCCGGGCCGCAAGGTGGTTGCGCTTGCCGGTGCCGACTTCTATGCACGGGTCAAGGCCGCGCACGCGATCGTCGCGACGAGCGAGCCGCGGCTCTACGCCAACATCATCATTCGCAAGGGCGTGATCTATCCGCCGGAAAGCAAGACTTCATGATCCTCTGCTGCGGCGAAGCCCTGATCGACATGCTGCCGCGGACCACGACGGAGGGCGAGCCGGCCTTTGCCCCCTATGTCGGCGGTGCCGTCTTCAACTCGGCCATTGCGCTAGGCCGGCTCGGCGCGCCCGCTGCCTTTTTCTCCGGCCTGTCGTCGGATCTGTTCGGCGGCCAGCTCAGGGAGGCGCTGAAGGCCAGCAAGGTCAGTTCCACCTATGCGCACACCTCGCCGCGTCCGACTACTCTCGCCTTCGTGCGGCTCACCAACGGCCAGGCGACCTACACCTTCTACGACGAGAACACCGCCGGGCGCATGCTGACCATCGAGGACTTGCCGGAACTCGGCAGCGAGATCGAGGCCATGCTGTTCGGCGCCATCAGCCTGATCTCGGAGCCGGCCGGGTCGGCCTATGAAGAGTTCATGCGGCGCGAGCATGAGCGCCGCGTGATGATGCTCGACCCCAACATCCGGCCAAACTTCATTCCCGACAAGGCCAGGCACCTCAGGCGCATCCGCAGCATGATGGCGATGGCCGACGTCGTGAAACTGTCGGACGAGGATTTGAACTGGTTCGGCGAAGCCGGCTCGCATGAGGACGTCGTCCGTAACTGGCTGGATCGCGGCCCGAAGCTGATCGTCGTCACCCACGGCAGCGAAGGCGCGGTCGGTTACAGCAGCCAGCACCGGGTCACCGTCGTGCCGGACAAGGTCGAGGTGGTCGATACGGTCGGCGCCGGCGACACATTCAATGCCGGCATTCTTGCCTCCTTGCACGAACAGGGTCTGCTGTCGAAGACGGCAATCGCCAGTTTGCCGGAAGACGCCATCCACAAGGCGCTGACGCTCGGTGCCAAGGCGGCGGCGGTGACGGTATCGCGGGCCGGCGCCAACCCGCCATGGCGGCATGAAATCGCTTGACCGGCTGGTGCGCAGCCCATGGACTGCTCACCGACGATCACTTTATGTTTCGTCCAGCCTGGCGGGCGGGATGCGAAGCCTGTATCAGGCCGGCCGAAGCCCGGATTTCCCCGCGTTTAAGAGGGCAGATCGGAAATCAGAGGTAACAGGCTGCGACACTTGAGCAATTCAGGGTTTTTGCCCTGCGGCTTTCTCGGCCGTACCAAGTCTGCTACCAGCGGCCGGTTATCTGACTAAAACCGTTTGAGGCCGACATGCAGTTCATCGATCTTGGCGCGCAGCGCGAACGCATCCGCGACAGGCTGAAAGCGGCAATCGACCGGGTTGTCGACGAAGGCCGCTATATTCTCGGACCGCAGGTCACCGAATTCGAAAACAAGCTCGCCGCCTATATCGGCACCAAGCACGTGGTCGCTTGCGCCAACGGCACCGATGCGCTGCTGCTGCCGCTGTTTGCCGCCGGCATCGGCCCGGGCGACGCGGTGTTCGTGCCGAGCTTCACCTTCGCCGCCACGGCCGAAGTGGTGGCGCTGACCAAGGCCGAACCGGTGTTCGTCGATGTCGATGCCGACAGCTACAATATCGACATCGCCAGCCTCGAGGCGGCAATTGCCATGATCAAGGCGGAGGGCCGGCTGAGGCCGAAGGCAATCATTCCCGTCGACCTGTTCGGCCTCGCCGCCGATTACGAGGCGATCATGGCCATCGCCGATCGCGAAGGCCTGATGGTCATCGAGGATGCGGCGCAGGCGACCGGCGGCTCGGCTGACGGCAAGATGTGCGGCTCGTTCGGCACCGTGGGCTCGACCAGCTTCTATCCGGCAAAGCCGCTCGGCTGCTATGGCGACGGCGGTGCGATGTTCACCAATGACGATGCGCTGGCCGAACAGCTGCGCTCGTTCGCCTTTCACGGAAAGGGCGAAACGCAATACGACAATGTCCGCGTCGGCATCAATTCACGGCTCGACACGCTTCAGGCGGCGATCCTGATAGAGAAGCTGGCCATCCTCGAGGACGAGATGGTGGCGCGGCAAGCGGTCGCCAATCGCTATGCCGAAGGTCTCGGCGATATCGTCAAGGCGGCGCGCAATCTGGGCGGCGGCCGCTCGGCCTGGGCGCAATACGCCATCGAAACGCCGAAACGCGACGGGCTCAAGGCACATCTCGGTGAAAAGGGCATTCCGTCGGTCATCTACTATGTGAAACCGCTGCACAGCCAGATTGCCTATCGCGATTATCCGCGCACGCCGACCGGCCTTGCCGTTTCGGAAGAGCTGCCGAAGCGCATCCTGTGCCTGCCAATGCATCCCTATCTGAGCGAGGCTGACCAGGACCGGATCATCGAAACGATCCGAAACTATATCGGCTCGAATTCGGCGCATGTAGCGGCGGCATAAATTCGAAAGCTTCGAAGCATGGTCGCGGAATACATCGACGAGTTCATCATGTTCTGCGCCGGGTTGTGGATGGCTGGCGTCGGCTTCGGATTTCTCGCGGACCCGTTCCAAGCTCGCCCCGGCCAGCAGCAAGCATGGTGGACCAACTTTGGGACTCGCTTCAAATGGATGGGACCGCTGTTGATCCTCATCGCGATAGCGCTCGCATTCGCGGCACCTTCCTAGGCTGGCGTCCGACGGCAGCTCGGCACGGTCGGCCATCGTTGATCAACAACCGCCGATTCAAGCTTTGCGCGTCAAGGCAGGCGGTCATCGGCACCGATTTTGCGATGCTTTGCTGCGCGCCGCAGCATAGTCTGCACCTGGCTCCCCTTTAGGCTGGTTCTCATGAAGAAGATTGGTTTCCTCTCGTTCGGGCACTGGACGCCCTCGCCGCAATCGCAGACGCGGACGGCATCCGACGCGCTTTTGCAGTCCGTCGAGTTGGCGGTCGCGGCCGAGGAGCTGGGTGCGGACGGCGCGTATTTCCGCGTGCATCACTTCGCCCGCCAGCTCGCCTCGCCCTTCCCGCTGCTGGCGGCGGTCGGCGCAAAGACCAGCCGAATCGAGATCGGCACGGCGGTGATCGACATGCGCTATGAGAACCCGCTCTACATGGCCGAGGACGCCGGCGCCGCCGACCTAATCGCCGGAGGGCGTCTGCAGCTGGGCATCAGCCGCGGCTCGCCGGAGCAGGTAATCGAGGGATGGCGCTACTTCGGCTACGCCCCGCAAGAGGGCGAGAGCGATGCTGACATGGCCCGCAGACACACCGGAGTGCTGCTCGAAGTGTTGCTGGGCAAAGGTTTTGCGCAGCCCAACCCGCGGCCGATGTTTCCCAACCCGCCCGGCCTGCTTCGCGTTGAACCACACTCGGAGGGCCTGCGCGACCGCATCTGGTGGGGCGCCGCCACCAACGCCACGGCGGAATGGGCGGCGAGGCTGGGGATGAACCTGCAGAGCTCCACGCTCAAATTCGATGAAGGCGGAAAGCCGTTTCACATCCAGCAGGCCGAACAGATCCGGGCCTTTCGTGAGGCCTGGAAGGCGGCCGGACACACGCGCGAGCCGCGGGTGTCGGTGAGCCGGAGCGTTTTTGCATTGGTCGACGATCGCGACCGGGCCTATTTCGGCGGCAACCAGAGCGGAGATCATTTCGGTTACATCGAGGCAGACAGACGCGCGGTGTTCGGCCGCTCCTATGCCGCCGAACCGGACGTCCTGATCGAGCAGCTAAAGGGCGACGAAGCCATCGCCGAGGCCGATACGCTGCTGCTTACCGTCCCCAACCAGCTCGGCGTCGACTACAATGCCCATGTCATCGAGGCGATCCTGACCCATGTCGCCCCTGGCTTGGGCTGGCGCTGACGCGACTTTGTTCGAAAAGTCAGGGCGATCGTACGATGCCCGTGTTCTTGCGGTCTGACGGCTGCTTCCCGTCGGCTCGTTTCAGCATCGCAAATGCGCGACTGATCCGTTGCAGGGCTGTGGCGTTGGCCAGCACTGCGTACAGCGCGAACCCGCCCGCCAGAATCCAGGGCGAAGCCGCGCCCATGGCGGTCGCGACTCCGTCGGCGGCGAGCAGCACGCAAATGAACACCAGACGTTCCATCCGCTCGAAGAAATCCGGCCAACCATGGTTTTTCACCGGGATTTCCAGCGCCGTCCGCGCCTTGGCGTAACTGGTCAGGATCCCGCCGGCGAACGCGAACATTGCGATCGCCCACAGATCGGCGACCCAGCCGATAGCCGCAAAGACGGCCAATTCCTGATAGCGGTCGACGACGGCATCGAAATAGCCACCGGCCTTGGTGCTCATATTTGTCCGGCGGGCGACCGCACCGTCCAGCGCATCGAAGGTGAAGGCAAACGCCAGGCAAAGGCCAAAGGCAAGGCTTGAATGGTGGTAGACGTAGGCCGCCGAGGACAAAGCGACGAGCACCAGCCCGCTGGCCGTAACCTGGTTCGGCGTCATGCCGATCCCGATCAGCGGAGAAGCGGCCTGCTCCCATAGTGGGTCGATGCGACTTTTCATGAGACCGGCGATCATGGCGGCTCCTCTGATGATGTCGTTTCACCGAGCTTTACCAGCAATTTGCGGGTTTGTTCCACCATCGCTACCGCTCCAATTGGTCAAAGCGGGCCGAGGCCGGGCTCACGACATTCCCAAGTCACCGCAACAGCGATTTCTTTTGGCGAATGCGGCCGGCGCATTAAAGTGCTCACGAAGCTGACGAGCAAATCGGCCGGCGGTCTGGCGGCCGCACCCGAACGATGTGACTATGATTGCTTGCAATCCTCGGGAAGCCGGCCGAAACTCGATGCATAAATTTCCACCCAAGTTTGCCTATCTGCTCGCGACCTCTGTCGGCGCGGGATTATCTCCAATATGGCCGGGCACGGCCGGCGCAATGGTTGGAGTGGCTGTTGCGGCGGCTCTGATACCTGCATCGTCTTGGCTGACCGTGCTTGCCTATGCGGCCCTGTTCGTCGTCGGCGTATGGGCGTCATCGCATGTCATCTCCCGTACCGGGACGGAGGACCCGCAGATCGTCGTCATCGATGAGACCTTCGGCGCTGCCGTGACAGTTTCCATGCTGCCGCTCGACCCGCTCTGGTGGGCAGCAGGCTTCCTTGCTTTCCGGTTTTTCGACGTCGTCAAGCCTTGGCCCATCCGTATCATGCATGACAAGGTAAGGGGTGGGGCCGGCATTATGCTGGACGACGCGGCCGCGGCTGTCGTCGCTGGGGCGTTGCTGCTCCTGCTGAACGGTTTGATTGACCATTTGCGGTAACGGCGACATTCGGTCTGCCAAGGCCACGGTGGATCGGAGTTTAGCGCCACAAGGGGAGACCGGACCGATGCGAAGCCACAGGATCGCGGCCATTCCAGGCGATGGGATCGGCAAGGGAGTCGTAGCGGCCGGGCTTCGTGCGCTGGCCGTCTGCGCCCTTGGCATCGGAACGCAGAAGGCATCCGACGGTCTGCCATTGCCTATGCCGTGTGGTGGGATATCGGCGGCGGTTCGATGAACCTGCTGTCTGCGCCAGCGCACTGCCAGGCAGTCCTGAGCTCGCGCGATCGAATTCAGCACCATGGAACATCGCCTCACCCGACGACCACTTTACGACCGTGCTGATCCTCGCCGTTTGTTCGCCTGGAATGTGCCTGGCGACTTGGCGACGTGGCCCGTACGATTACGCTGGCATCAGCGGCTTGACGCGATCGACAATGGCGGCGACCGCTTCCTTCGGGCTCTTGCGACCGAGGACAGCGAGCTGAACCTCCTCGAGAAACGTCGACTGAGCGCGAGCGGCTTCGGGAAAAGCCGGGAAGGCCGGTCGCGCTTTGGCGAGCGCGGCAGCCTCGACCTTCGCCTGCGGCAGCGACCCGGCGAACGACGGCTCGGCATAGGTCGAGGTTCGGACGGGGCCATTGCCGTTGCGCGCCATGTCGAGTGTGGCGGCCTTGCTCGCTACGAAGCGGATGTAGCTCCAGGAGAGCTTCTTGTCCGTCGAATTGGCGGGAATGGCCATCGCCCAGGATTCGACGACCGGATGCATTTCGTGACCGCTGCCGAGGGTTTTGGAGCCGGGGAACTCGATCGCCTTGATCTTTCCCGGTGCGGTCGACTGTTCCTTGTTGTTGAGCTGTGCGTAGCGGGCGAAAGGCAGCACCGCGAAGGCCGCGCGCCCCTGCTGCATCCACGTCACCATGTCGTCGTTGCGCGTTGTGGCATAGCTGCGGGGGAGCGCGCCGGCCTTGAAGAGGTCGGCAAGCGCGGACAGGCCTTTTTCCATCGCCTCCGGATCGGGGACCACCTTGAACTGCTTGTCGATGAAATCGCCGCCGAAGGCGCGGGCGAACATGACCGGGAAGACGGCGAGGTCGCTCGCAAGGATCATGCCGACGACGGGCGTGCCGGACCTGGAGGTGAAGGTCAGCTTCTTCGCCTGGTCGACCAGCTCCTCCAGCGTGTTCGGTGGCGCCGAAATGCCGGCCTCCTGAAGCAGCTCCTCGTTGTAGAAAAGCCCCTGCGTGGCATGGCGCACCGGAACGCCGACGAGCTTGCCGCCGACGGTCATCGAGTGGCGCAGGCCCTCGGCGATATCGTCGAAATCCTCAATCGGCTCGGCTTTCCGGAGATCGTCTAGCGGCTCGAATAGCGAGGCGATCTGCGACGTCATGCGGTTGTCGATGACATAGCCGATGTTGAAATCGGTCTCGCTCAGGCTCGCCTCTCGGAACAGCCGGTCCTGGAGCGGATTGCTGTCAAGCGTGGTCCAGGATATCTGGGCATTGTTCTTGTCCTCCCAGGGCTTGATGACATTGCCGGCGGCGCCGGTCGTCAGGTTGGCTTGGTGGACGCGATGGCAAAGCACATTCAGCGTCTTTACCTGGGCATGGGCCAACCGACCCAAGGCACCCGTCGCGCCGGCGGCTATCGCCGTCGTCAGCAGGGCTCTGCGTGTCATGTGCAAAGGCATTGTCTTCCTCCCTTTCTCGGTGACGTCGTCACCCCTTGGTCGCGCCGGCGGTCAATCCGGCGACGAGAAACCGGTTCATCAGGACCACGAAGACGAGAACCGGCAGCAATTGGACGGTAGAGGCAGCAAAGAGGACGCCCCAGTCGACGCCATCGATCGAACTGATCATCTCCGAAAGGACCAGAGGCGCGGTCTTGGCGTGGTTGGCGGTGAAGATATAGGCGAACAGAAACTCGTTCCACGCGAAGACGACCACGAAGACGGCGACGGCGAGCATGCCGGGCGCTACGAGCGGCAAGATGATCTTCACAAGGATCGTCAGCGGCCGCGCGCCGTCGAGGACGGCCGCCTCGTCGAGTTCGCGCGGTACCTGGTCGATGAACGTGCGCATCAGGAGCGTGCCGAGCGAGACGAAGAAGGTCGCGTAGAGCAGGATCAGCACCAGATGGGTGTCGTTGAGCCCGAGCCGATTGACGACCGGGAACAGTGGCAGCGTTACGACGATCGGCGGGATCAGCCGCGATCCGATCAGAAACATCACCGATCCCTCCAGGAAACGGACGCCTCGATAGCGCGAGTAGGCAAAACCGGCGAGCAGACTTGCCATAACGGCAAGCGCCGTCGCCCCGGTGGTGATGACCAGGCTGTTGACGAGCCCGTCGAAAAAGGCCGGCCAGCGCTGCCACAGCGAGGCGTAGTGCTCGAAGGTCGGTTCGAAGAAGAGCTCCGGTGGAACCGCGAAAATCTCGCGACCGGGTTTGAACGACGAGAGCACGATGAAGCCGATCGGAAACAGTGACCAGACGACGATTGCCGCAACGGCGAGCGTCTTTCCGGCACCGATGGCGAGACGCCTAGAACGCATTGGCCACGGATTCCTTGCGCAGCCGCCAGACATAGCCAGTCGCAAGCAGCAGCGAGATGACGACCATCATCCATGCCGTCGCGGCCGCCGTGCCGAACGAGTTGTAGCGGAAGCCTTCCTGATAAAGATAAACGGAAACGACCTCGGTCGTGCGTGCCGGGCCGCCCTGGGTCAGGAGCCAGACCTCGGAAAAGAGACGGAAGGCGAAGATGTAGCGGAAGAGCAGCGCGATCAGCATCGCTGGCGCCAGAAGCGGCAGCGTGATGTTGCGGAAGAGCTGGAACGCATTGGCTCCGTCGGTGCGCCCAGCCTCGTAGAGCTCCTTCGGAACCGCGAGCCGTGCCGCATAGAGGATGATGAATGTGAATGGCAGGTGCAGCCAGATCGTGAGCAGGCCGACGAGGATGAGGCCGTGAGAAGGGATGAACGTCCAGTCGAGCGTCGGCAGACCGGTGTATCGCAGCATCAGCGTGATCGGGCCGACGTCTGGATCGAACAGGAAGCGCCACATTGCGACCGCCGTCACCTCGCTGATGGCGTAGGGAGCGAGCACCACGACGAGCATGACGCGCTGGAGGGGAAGCCCGGAGGCGAAAAGCAGGGCCAGGCCAAGGCCGAGCAGCAGTTCGATATGAACCGCCACGGCGACGACGAGGACCGTGTTCCAGACCGAACCCCAAAAATAGGGATCGGTGAGGACGCGGATATAGTTATCGAAGCCAACGAAGGTTGCCGATTGGCCGAATGACGAGGCTTCGAAACTCAGCCACAGGACGAAGATCGCGGGGAGCACGATGATCCCAAGCACCAGGAGGTGCACGGGCGTCGCATAGAGGTAGGCAGGCGAAAACGCGAAGCGCCGCCTCTTGGTCTCGCCAGCCGCTTCCGCCGCCCCTTCCCCCCTGTGGCCGACGGACGCCTCGGAACCAAATGCCATTGCTCCTCCCTGAGCGGTTGTGCGTCAGCCGTCCCTGGCGGCAAGTGGAACGGTGCCCTCCACCGTTGTTCTGTACATCACCCGGCGATATCCGGGATAATCGTTGATGGCGGTGTGCAGGACATGGGGATTGTTCCACATACCGAGCGTCTTCGGTTCCCAACGCAGCCTGCAGTTGAACTCGGGCCGGACAGCCCGCGCCATCAGGAAGTCGATCATCGGCTTGCTTTCTTCCTCCGTCATCCCCTTGAAATTGGTCATCACGCTGCTGACGAAGACATAGCGCCGGCCAGTCTCGGGGTGGCGACAGATCACAGGATGCTCGACGACGGCATTCTCGATCGCCTCGACATCGGCCTTGACGCCGAGCCGGCTGTGGGCCGCGTTGATGGCGAAGACCCCGCGGCCGCTATGGACGCCCGTCAGGCCTTGCAGGATCTCGACCAGCCGCGGCGAAAGCGAGTCATATGCCTTCTCGAGGCTGGAGAAGCAGGTGTCGCCGCCAACCGGCGGCACCTCCTCACCGTAGAGAATCGTAATGCCCGGTGGCTTCGGTAGCCAGGCGAGGTCCATGTGCCAGTCCTCACCGATCACTTTGCCCGTGTCGTCCGGCTCGCGCACGAAGCGCACGATATCGTCAAAGCCGTCGATCGGCGTGTGCACCGGATTGCCGCTAAATGGTCCGAACCGGCGGGCGACCTTGTGGACGCCAGCGGCGTCAAGCTCCTGATCGCGCACGGCGAGCGCATGATATTTGTAGAGCGCGCGGCGAACGTCCTGGAAGGCATCCTCGTTCGCGCTCGCCAGATCGATCCCGCGAATTTCCGCACCGAGTGCACCAGTGAAGGGGCTGACCTCGAAACGGGTGAATGCATCATCGCGCAGCACGTGATCCTCCCTAATACGCGCCTCGTCGCCATCATGGGCTGACTTACCTGCAAGTAAGTAACGTGAAAGCCAAAGGCTGTCAACTCACCCTCGCTTTGATCCACCCGATGTCTAGCCTCGATCCGAGCCCTTTCCCGCATCCTGCCAAGCGGCGCGGATGATCGCGGCGAGCGCTGCGAAGGTCCTGGCGACCTCGTCGAAGCTTCCGGTGTCCTGCGTCATCGGTGGACAGGACAGAAGGGTAATGCGCAGCATGTGCACGAGTTCGTTCCTGAGTGTGTGGGAGGAAAGCTCTCCGTCCTTCACCGCCTGGTCCACCGCATGACGCAGGCTCTGATCATAGACCCGGTTGACGCGCTCCAGGGCACGTTCCGCTGGTTCTCCGAGAACCGGGAGGTCGTGGCGAAGGCGCGAAAGCGGGCTCCACATATTGCGGGCTCCCTTCTCAGCGTTGAAACGTTCGTAGAAGCGGCGCAGATCCTCGAGCTGCATATCGAGACGGTCGAAGAACCGGATATCGGGGGTCGTCCAAAAGCGCTTGATGCGGGCCTCGGCGTTGGCGGCGAAGTCCGCGATCAATTCCTCCATCAGCTGACGCTTGTTGCCGAAGTGATGATGGATGTTGGCGCGCGTCGTGCCGATTGCCGTCGCTATATCGCCGAAGCTGAAACCATCGTGGCCGCGCAGGACATAGAACTCGGCTGCGACCTCTTTGATTCTGCTGCGGGTAGAGTGCGCCTCATCACCGGGAGATCCTGAAGTGTTGGCTCTCATGTCCCTTCCGAAATTCATGCCGCCGTTGGACGATCAGTATACGGGAGCGAGCTGCACCCCCCGTTTCATACATGGATATTCTTCTACGCACGAGTGGAAGTAATTTGCGCCAGGGGCAGACATTCGCGAAGCATCTTGGCGGCAGCGATTAGCTCGGTGCGGCGGGTGAGTAGATACGGGATGCGTGTAGCGAACTTCAATCGGGTTTCGCGCCCTTGACTAGAATTCCGGGTCAAGCAGGGCAGTCAGCTTGCCGGGGCACGCCGCAACTCAGGCAGTGGATAGCGGCCGCGCATCCGCTGCGCCAACCACTTCCCGCATTGTCACGATGGTGCGGAACGCCCTCACGTTCGAATTGGCGTGGAAGACTTCCCGCGCGAAGACATCGTACGCCTCCATCCCCGGCAATTGCAGGAGGAGCACGAAATCGGCTTCACCGGTGACATACCAGGCCTGACGAACCTCCGAGCGCCCGCGGAGCTTGCCGATGAAGGCGTCCAACTCGACAGCACTCTCCCGTTCCAGCGAAACGAGCACATGGATGGTTAGCGGCAGGCCCACGGCCGCCGGACGAATGACGGCAATATCCGCCGCGATCACGCCATCCTTCCGCAGCCGGCGCAGGCGGCGCAGGACCGCACTCTGGGAAAGCCCGACCTGCTCGGCGAGACGCCGCGCCGGGATCTGGTTGTCGCGCTGAACCAGCGACAGCAGCACATGGTCGAAGCGATCGAGGGCAGCGGTTTTCGTCATTTGGACAGGCATCTATGACGAAATCAGGCAGCTGGGCAACGATAATAGGCGCCAAGCGCCATCGTTTCGGGAATAGAATTTCGCCTCATGACCACAGACACACAGCCGGGCCTTGGCCCTGATCTCATTGCGGCGCTGTTACAGCGCCTGTCGCCGTTTTATGCACCGACACCGCTGCTCGACCTGCCAAGCCTGGCTGCGAGCCTGGATGTGACCCAGGTGCTTGCCAAGAACGAGGGCCACCGTGCCCTGGGCAGCTTCAAGTCCCTCGGCGGCACCTATGCCGGTCTGTGCGCTCTCGCTCGCGCTACCGGGATGGATATCGATGAACTGCTCGATCCAGAGCGGGCCCAGACGCCGCTGCCGGCGCTAATCACGGCCAGCGCCGGCAATCACGGACTTGCCGTCGCCGCGGCGGCGAAGTTTGCCGGCGGGAGGGCAAGGATATACCTCCATACGGGCGTTCCTGCGGCCCGGGTGCGGCGTATCGAGTCCCAAGGCGCCGAAATCGTGTGGGTCGACGGCACCTATGACGATGCCGTCGATCGGGCCTCTGCGGCAGCCCGCGCCGGGGAAGGCATTCTGGTGGCCGATACCTCGAGCGACCCGGATGATCCAGCGGTCGCTGATGTCGTCGCTGGCTATGGCGTGATTGCCGCGGAAATCCGTCGCCAAGTCGACGAGATTGGCCATCTGAGGCCAACCCACCTTTTCGTGCAGGCCGGTGTCGGTGGACTTGCCGCCGCCCTGACGACTGGGCTGAAGGACTGGCTGATGCCTCCGGCCATGATCGTCGTGGTAGAACCAGAGGCCGCAGCCTGCGTCGCGGCCGCGCTGTCGCAAGCACGCTCAGTTCGGATATCCGGCGATCTCAAGACGTCGGCAGACATGCTCGCCTGTGGCGAAGCAGCAGCATCGGCGCTCGACGTACTGCGCCAAGGCAACGCTCGGGTCATAACCGTGTCCGAAGCGGCGCTTGCCGACGCGAAGAGCCGGCTTCGTGAGGCAAACGGTCCAGACACAACCCCGTCGGGTGCCGCCGGCCTCGCCGGCCTCGCCACCGCCGTCACGGCTTACGGCCTGTCGCAGGAGCTTGCGCTCGACGAATCGAGCCGGGTGCTGATCATCGTGACCGAGGCCGAATTGGAGAAGGACGCATGACGATGGCACCGGACCCGGGATCATTGAACGGAAGAGCGGCTGGGCCGCGGACTGCTCGATATGCCCGCCAGACCCAGCGCAGAACGGGTCCATGAAACTCATCTACCAGACCCACTCCCCCTACGCGCGCAAGGTTCTGGTCTTTGCCCACGAGGCGGGCCTTGCCGGACTTCTGCGCGTCATTCATCAGGAGACGAGCCCCATCAATCGCAACGATGATGTGTTTGCGATCAATCCGCTTGGCAAGGTGCCCGTTCTCGTTGTCGACGACGGCTATGCGATCTTCGATTCGGGCGTAATCTGCGACTATCTCGACAACCTCGAAAGCAGTCGTCGGCTCATCCCCGAAACAGGGCGGGCCAAATGGTCCGCCCTGCGCCTCCAGGCGCTTGCCGGCGGCATGTGCGACGCAGGCATTTCCATTCGGTGGGAAAACGAGCGCCGCCCTGAACATCTGCGTTATCCCGCCTTGGGTGCAGGCATGACGATGAAGCTTATCGACTCCTATGACTTCGTGGAAAGCGAGGTCGAATTCGACGCGCCGCTCCATGTCGGCCATATCGCGCTCGCCACTTGTCTAAGCTGGCTGGAATTCCGCGGACTGCCCGACTTCCTGCAGGGAAGGCCACGACTGGAACAATGGTATAGATCTTTCGTGGAACGCCCTTCAATGCGTGCCACGCCCTACGGCGGCGACACGCGAGATTGATATCGATCGCCACGCCTTCGAGTTCCAGCATGTGTCCCTCATCAGCCAGGCATTCTCGCGGCCATTTGCTTGTCGGCCTCGATAATAGAGCGCGAAACCGGTAATCTTGCCAGGGCTCGCGACCACGGCCGGCAGCTTCTGACGCAGGATTGCGCCGAAGTCGTTCGGGATTTCCTTTGCTGAAACCGGAGCAAAGCCGCCAGCCGAGAGCATCAAAATTCCTGCGACCAAGCCAATGCACAGTCGCTTCCTGGAAATGTAAGAAATGATTGGTTCTCCCGCCCGACCGCCCTGGCGCTGCCGCGCGACTTGTCCCAGGCGCAAGAACTGACATTCACGCCGATTGTTTCACCGGTTCGAAAAAATGTTGATGGCGGGCGGAACTGCGAGGATGTGGCGTTGCGGGGCTATTGAAATTTGGTCGAAACTCTCCAAAATTTTCAGCTGGTGGAAATCGCGAGAGCCACCACAGACGACGTCAACAGAGGAGACTATTCAAAGCGGAGGACTATCGATGGAAGGAGCCATTTCGACGAGTTTTCCCCCAATCGGGCCCGAGGGCCCTGATGTTTTTCTTGACCGGTTGCTCCATCCGGCACGGCATTTCGAGCGACCTGAGAACGTGCTGACCGACGTGACGCTGGACTTCCAGGAGAAGCGTGCAATCCTTTCGTCATGGGCATCGGATGCCTGTGCAGTGGAATCGGTGCCGGCGCTGCGCATGCCGCCCGGAGCAACCGAACCGGTCAGCTTCGATGCCATCATGGACGCGTTGCGCCAATTGGATCAATTGGAGAAGCTTCCCGGCGCCGGTCGCGGTCGTGAAATCGAAAGTATCGCGGTCACCGGTTTTACAGCATCCGTCGATCGACTTTGAGTTGAACGCGGCCACTCTCTGCATCCGAGGCATCCGCCTGCCGGCGGGGAACTCGCCGGCGGGCGAGGACTGGCGCGTTCTCTCCGCGTCCATTCATGTAGGGTTTCATAGGTCCGGCTCTCGCCTGAGTGTTGAATCCTTGCCATGCGGAAAAGCGGCCGCATGCCGGCGCAGATGTTGTCTGGAACTGCCTGGCGTTGCTGCAGAGCAGCAACCGCCACCGGTCGCAGGCGCTTGCCTGCGAGTGCATTGCGGCCGTCAGCCATCATTTCAACGACGTTTTGAAGGGGGTCTATCCGGCGGAGGAAAACGGCATGCCGGGCATGCCGCGCAGGAAAGGACAATGCAGACCCAGTATCGTCGCCGGCTGGTCTGGGCTTCCCACTTTTTTGCGCCGTACCTGGCCTGCACCGATGCCGCGCGGGCTTGGCGACCTATATCCGGTTCCCTGTGGAGGCCGCCATGGACATGAGCAACAGAAAGACGCGGTTCAATATCTGGTACTGGGTCGCGGCGTTCGTGGGCGTGATGGTCGTCCAGTATATCTATGCCACGACGCAGCACGTCGCCGAGATACCATACAGCCAGTTCGAGACCTTGCTGAACGCCGGCAAAATCGCCGAGGTGCAGGTTTCGGACCGCTTCATCCAGGGCCGCTTCAAGGAGCCGCAAGACGGCAGGCCGCTATTCATCACCACACGCGTCGAGCCGAACCTCGCCCGTGACCTGCAGGAGCACGGTGTCACTGTGACCGGCCAGGTCGAAAGCACCTTCCTGAGCGACCTGCTTTCCTGGGTTGTGCCGGTGCTCGTCTTCTTTGGCCTGTGGATGCTGCTTCTAAGACGCATGGACGGCGGCGTCGGAGGTTTGATGCAAATTGGCAGGAGCAAGGCCAGGGTCTATGTCGAAGCCAATACCGGCGTGACGTTCGACGATGTGGCGGGGGTCGATGAAGCCAAGGCCGAGCTGCAGGAGATTGTGGATTTTCTGAAGAACCCGGGCGAATACGGCCGCCTCGGAGGCCGCATGCCCAAAGGCGTGCTGCTGGTCGGACCGCCGGGCACGGGCAAGACTCTGCTCGCCAAGGCCGTCGCCGGCGAAGCCAAGGTCCCGTTCTTCTCGATCTCCGGTTCGGAGTTCGTCGAGATGTTCGTGGGGGTCGGGGCCGCGCGCGTGCGCGATCTTTTCGAGCAGGCGCGGTCCAAGGCTCCCGCAATCATATTCATCGACGAGCTCGACGCTCTTGGCCGCGCCCGCGGGACCATGGTCGGCGGCCACGACGAAAAGGAGCAGACGCTCAACCAGCTTCTGGTCGAACTCGACGGTTTCGATCCACAGATCGGCGTCGTGCTGCTGGCCGCGACGAACCGTCCTGAGATCCTTGATCCGGCACTTCTGCGCGCCGGCCGTTTCGACCGCCAGGTATTGGTCGACCGGCCCGACAAGCAGGGTCGCATCAAGATCCTGCAGGTTCACATGAGCAAGGCCAAGCTGGCGACGGATGTCGACGCGGAAAAAGTGGCGGCGCTGACGCCCGGTTTCACCGGTGCTGACCTGGCCAATCTCGTGAACGAGGCGACGTTGCTCGCCACGCGCCGCAAGGCGGATGCGGTAATGATGGGAGATTTCAACAATGCGGTGGAGCGCATCGTCGCGGGACTGGAGAAACGCAACCGGCTCCTGAACCCGAAGGAGCGCGAGATCGTCGCCTACCATGAAATGGGTCATGCGCTGGCAGCCATGGCGCTGCCTGGCGTCGACCCGGTGCACAAGGTGTCGATCATACCACGCGGCGTCGGCGCGCTCGGCTACACTATCCAGCGTCCGACCGAGGATCGCTTCCTGATGACACGCGAGGAGCTGGACAACAAAATGGCAGTGCTGCTCGGCGGCAGGGCGGCCGAATGGATCGTATTCGGCCATCTGTCCACCGGAGCCGCCGATGATCTCGCCAAGGTAACCGACATAGCGCGCGCCATGGTGACGCGTTACGGCATGTCGGCAAAACTCGGGCACGTGGCGTTGGAAAAGGACCCACGCTCCTTCCTGAGCCCCAACCCGCTCGCCGGCGGACCGCGCGAGCACGATTACGGCGAAGCCGCCGCCGATGCCATCGACGCGGAAGTGCGCGACATTGTGGAGGCCGCGTTCGAACGAACCGTCAGCCTGCTCACCGAGCGGCGCGACGTGCTGGAAAGGGCGGCACGCAGGCTGCTCGAGACCGAGACGCTCGATGAGACTGACCTTGCGGCGCTGGTCGGAGACGCCTCGACGGCTGATCATGCTGCGCAGTATAGTTCCAGTCTGTCTTCGCATAAGAAGAAGGCTGTGCTGCAGCCGGCCAGGACCGCGGCTGCAATCCCCACGCGCGGATCGGGGAAATTTCGGACGCAATAATGATGTTTCGGACTGCTCCCGCCGGCATAAATCGCTCGTGGAAAGCCGTGCCGCACGCTATGACGGTGATACGCAAGATCGACATCGATCTCTAGGCTTTCGAAATCCAGTATGTGTCGGTCACCA
Source organism: Mesorhizobium sp. M0954 (assembly GCF_040319155.1). Taxonomy (NCBI): domain Bacteria; kingdom Pseudomonadati; phylum Pseudomonadota; class Alphaproteobacteria; order Hyphomicrobiales; family Phyllobacteriaceae; genus Mesorhizobium; species Mesorhizobium sp. M0954. The sequence continues at coordinate 93,594 of NZ_JAMYNR010000019.1, forward strand.
ACCAAGCGTTCTCGATGCCATTTTTCGGTCGCCCTCGGTGATATTGCGCGAGACGGGTGACCTTGCCTCGCGCAGCCTTGAGGGCGACCATCAAGGCCTTTTCTTCGTCACTGCGCCTGGCTCCGCTGCAGGGGTAAAATCCGCATGGCACAAGTGATCGTACGGGAAACGTATCGCCAGCCCTTTCCAGAAGCATCATGAAACCTCGTCGGTCGTCACCCGTGAACGGCAATGCCATCCGGCCAGCGTCGGACAAATTTGAAAGCCACCGTTCCGGCACGTGCGTCACTCCGGCAAAGGCGATCACGACATCGAGGTCTGGCAGATCAATTGCCTGCGTTGCATCACCGCACGTCACTTCGACGTGCGCATAATGAGCGAGATTGCCTTGCGCGCGCCGAGCTAGTTGTTCGTCGATCTCATATGCAATCACGCGTCCTTCAGAACCCGTCAGTTCAGCGAGGATGGCGGTGAAATAGCCGACACCGGCGCCCACCTGAAGGACGGTCTGGCCGGGAGTGATGTTCAGATGGTCGAAAACCAGTGCCCAAAGCGACGGCAAGCCGCTGTTCAATCCGCGTTTTTCGTCAAGCAAGACCAGAACGTCGTGGTAGATCTCATGAAGTGCGGCTGAAGGGCTGGTATGGACCGCCCCGATTTGCAATCTCGAATGGATACGCCATGGCCCGTCGCCAAGGTAGTGTTCGCGCGGAACCTTTGCAAAGGCCTCGATGACCGCAGGATTGTGCAAGACAGGTGATGAGACACGCAGGTCTTCGGCAAACCATCGGCGCGCTTCACTAGCATCGATTTCTGTTGGCATGGAATATCGGCTCCCGGATTGCGCGTACCGAGTCATGCTCTCAGAAAACCGAGTGACGGCAAAGGGCGCCTATCCTCGTATGGACGGGGCGACGCGCGCTGTCCGTTTGCGACCGAGCGCGGTCTCGCCGAGCGCCTTCCGCGAGACTGTAAACCGTGGCGATATGGAAGAACACTCTGCCCGACGATCACATCGTCCGGCTGGCGAGCAGCCTTGTGAGCCAATCCGGATCCATTTCCGGCACGGAGGACAGAAGCCGTTCGGTATAGGGGGCATGCGGCGGCGTGAGAATTTCGCTCTTTAATCCCTGCTCAACGACTTTACCCTGGTGCATGACCACAATTTCGTCGGCGATCGCCCGCACGGTGGCAATGTCATGGGTGATGAAAATGTAACTCATGCCGAGCTCGCGCTGAAGCCGGATCAAGAGCTTCAGGATTTCCTCTTGCACAATCTGGTCGAGCGCGGACGTGATTTCGTCGCAGATTATCAGCTCCGGATCGGCGGCCAACGCCCGGGCGATGCAAACGCGCTGCTTCTGGCCTCCCGACAGTTCGGCCGGCAGACGATCCAGGTAAGTTTCGCTCATCTCGACCATGTGCATGAGTTCGCCGATCCGCCGATCCCGTTGTGCACCCTTGAGGCCAAGGTAGAATTCAAGCGGACGAGCTATAACTTCTTCGACCGTCTGGCGCGGATTTAGGGCGTTGTCGGGCATTTGATAAATCATCTGTATGCGTCGCAGGATCTCTTTTGGGCGCAACTTCACGGTCTTGGAAAGGGCCTGGCCGGCAAAGGAAATCGACCCCGAAAGCGGGGGCAGCAGGCCGGTAACGACGCGAGCGAGCGTCGATTTGCCGGAACCGGACTCGCCGACCACAGCCACTGTTCTTCCGCGAGGAACTTTGATCGAGACATCCTGGAGCACCTTAACCGCCCGGCCGTAGGCCGCGGTGACGTTGTCTATCGTAAGCAAATATTCATCGGCCGGAACTTCGGGCTTGGCGAGCTTGCGCACGGCCCAGAGCGTCTTGGTATATTCCTGGGTGGGCGAGGCGAGCATCTGGCGCGTTTCTGCCTCCTCCACGGTTAGTCCATGGCGCAAAACCATGATGCGGTCCGCCATTTGCGCCACCACCGCCAGATCATGCGTCACATAGATTGCAGCGGTGTTGAACTCCTCCACGATGTTGCGAATGGAGGCGAGAACTTCGACCTGCGTTGTCACATCGAGCGCCGTCGTTGGCTCGTCGAAGACGATGAGGTCCGGACGGCAAGCCATCGCCATCGCGGTCATCGCCCGTTGCAACTGTCCGCCGGAAACCTGATGAGGATAGCGAAAGCCAATGGTCTCCGGATCTGGAAGCTGAAGACGCCGATAAAGATCGACCGCACTCCGGTTCGCTTTCTCTCGGCTGGCAATCCCATGCGCCACCACGGTTTCGACAGTCTGATCGAGGAGTCGGTGGGCCGGATTGAAAGAGGCCGCCGCGCTTTGCGCGACATAGGCGATACGGGAGCCTCTGAGGCGACGCCGCCCTGTTTCGCTTAGTGCCAGAAGATTGATCCCGTCGAACAGGATCGAGCCCTGTGTAATACGGCAGCCCGGCTTGGCGTAACCCATCGCCGCGAGGCCAATGGTGGATTTGCCGGCGCCTGACTCGCCGATCAGGCCAAGAACGTCCCCCCGCTTCAGCGCCAGATCGACCCCGCGGACAATGGGATACCACCGCTCGTCCGAGAAACCCTCCACATGCAGATTGCGGATCTGAAGCAGATCCTTGCCTTTTTCGCGCAATCCGGGAGCGCTATTTTTCATCCCGCAACCCGCTTGTTGCATGCAGGAACCAGTCCACGACGAAATTCACAGAGACCGTGAGGAGGGCAATCGCGCCGGCCGGCAGCAGCGGCGTGACATCGCCGTAGGTGATCAGGGTCGCATTCTCGCGCACCATCGATCCCCAATCGGCGGTCGGTGGCTGAATACCGACCCCCAGGAAGGACAGTGCCGCGATCGTGAGGAATACGAAGCAAAATCGCAAGCCGAACTCCGCGACCAGCGGCGGCATCACGTTGGGAAGGATTTCCTTGGCGATGATCCATTTCGGGCCTTCGCCGCGCAATCGCGCCACTTCGACATAGTCCATTACCGCCACGTTAAGCCCGACGGCGCGTGCGAGCCGAAAGACACGGGTAGAATCGAGCAGCGCAATGATGACTATCAGGCTTGTGATCGACGAGCCGAAGATCGAAAGCAGCACCAGGGCGAAGATAAGGCTTGGGATCGACATCAAGACGTCGACCGCACGCGACAGTATCTGATCGAGCCATCCTCTGTACAATGCGGCAAGAAGGCCTAGCGAGACGCCGACTGCGAAGGACAGCAATGTAGTCGCGACGGCTATACCGATGGTGTTGCGCGCACCGTAAATCAAGCGTGTGAGCATATCGCGGCCGAGTTGGTCGGTACCCAATTTGAACTGCTGGTTCCACGGTGCGAAGGCCTCGCTGAAGACCTGTGTTTCGCCGTATGGGGCGATCCAGTGCGCGAAGACCGCAACGACGACATAGCCAATGATCACGAGGATGCCGAACCAGGCACTGAAGGGTGCCTTCTTCAGCGCCGTTTTGGCCCGGGTGGCGCGCGAGCGCCTCAGCCTGTGAACCTGCGCGATGGGTTCGTAGCTGGTCATCGTGGATGCAAGAGCCTGGGATTGGTGGCGATGGAAATGATGTCGGCGGTCAGATTAAGGAGGATATAGGTTGCCGCGAAAATCAAGGCGCAAGCCTGGACAACCGGAACATCCCTTGATTTGACCGCGTCGACCATCAGCTGACCGATGCCGGGATAGACGAACACCACTTCGACGACGACCACTCCGACCACGAGATAAGCAAGATTGAAGGCCACCACCGTGACGATCGGAGCCCATGCGTTGGGCAAGGCATGCCTGAGTACGATGGCCATCGGCGAGACTCCCTTGAGACGCGCCATGTCGATATAGGGGCTTGCAAGCATGTTGATGATCGCCGCTCGTGTCATGCGCATCATGTGTGCGACGATGACGAGCGTAAGCGTGGTCGCCGGCAAGGCTACTCTCCAGACCTGATCCCAGAACGGCGTCTGGTCGTTCACGTTCGACAATGTCGGGAACTTGGGAACTGCGTTAAGTATCCAGTTCAGTGACACTGCAAGCCAATGCGGCAGGGATTGTGCGAACTCGGAGCCGATGAATGTGTCGCGCGAGATGACCAGGTAGGCAAGCATATAGGCGACGAAGAACTCCGGGAACGAAATGGTTGTCAGCGTCACTGCGTTCACCAGCCGGTCGAACCAGCCATTGCGGTGGAGCGCAGCGAGGATGCCCAGTCCCAGGGCGAGCGGAACTGCGATCAGCGCGGTCATCGATGCGAGGAACATCGTATTGTAAAGGCGCGGCGCGATGATCTCGGCGACGGTGCGCCGATATCCGGTGCGGCTCGCGAACGAAGAGCCGAAATCCCCGTGGAGCATCTGCCCGACCCAGACGAAATAACGCTCGACAGGCGGACGGTCGATGCCAATTTCTCGCTGGAAGGCGGCGACCGTTTCGGGTGTCGCGGATTGTCCGAGCATCGCCTTGGCGAAGTCGCCCGGCAGCATTGCAATCGCAGAGAAGATAATGATGGAGACGATGAACAGCGTGACCAGGCCGAGGCCAAGGCGCTGCAGAACCGTTCTTGCGACCGGGTTCATTTGCTCGCGTTTCCCGTTGCCGTCGCTGCCCTGCCGGCAGGGCACGCGGCTGCAAGCCGAAGCCCAGTAGCCATCGCGGGTCCGGCCCGCTCTCTCACGCAGTGGCGATCCACCAGCGTTCGGCCATCTTCAGTCCGTCGTTCTCCCAGTTCGGCGCCACTTCGCCATGTGCGAGCTTATTGGATTTGGCGCTGACGAAGTTGTTGAAGACCAGCACGATGCTGCCGCCATCATCATGCGTCAGTTGCTGCATCTCGGCATACATTGCCGCCCGCTTGGCCTCATCCGTCTCGGCGCGCGCCTCGACAAGCAACTCGTTGAAGCGGGGATTTTTCCAGAACGACTCGTTCCAGCTGGAATCGGCGGCGAAGGCTTGCGTGAACATCCAGTCGGCCGTCGCGCGACCGCTCCAATAGGAAGCGCACCAAGGTTTCTTGAGCCAGACATTGTCCCAATAGGCGTCCTCGGCCTCGCGCACGACGTTTACGTCGATACCGCACTGGGCTGCCGTCTCGCGGATCAGCGCAGCCGCGTCCACCGCGCCTGCAAAAGCGGCATCGGCGACCGAGAGGTCCACCTTCAGTTTCTCCATTCCAGCCTTTTTCAGATAATGCTTGGCTTTCTCCGGATCGAAACTGTGCTGCGGCTGCGGATTGGTGGCGAATTTAATCGCCGGCGCGATCGGGTTGTCATTGGCCACAGTGGCGTGACCGAGAAAGATCTTGTCGACGATCTCCTGACGGTTGATCGCCCACTTTAAGGCCATCCGGACATCCGGATTATCGAACGGCGCCATCGTGACGTTCACGGGCAAGGTATAATGGCCATAGCCGGTGACCTCGACGATCTCCACCTTGGGGTTGCGTTTCAACATGCCGAGGGTCTTGAGGTCGGCGCGGCCAATATAGTCCACCTCCCCTGTCGATAGCGCGGCCATGCGAGCGGCGAGATCGGTGATGGCGATGAACTCCACCTCGTCGAGATAGGGTTTGCCGTTCTTGAAGTAGTTCGGATTGCGCTTGAGTTTGGCCGAAACGCCGGGCTGGAAATTCTCAAGCACGAAAGCGCCGGTGCGAACGCCCGATCCCCAATCCGCCTTGCCGTCCTTGGCCGGCATGATGACCAGATGGTAGTCACTCATGATGTAGGGGAAGTCGGCGTTGCCGCTTTTCAGCGTGAAGACAACCGTTTCGGGGCCATCCGCCTTAATGCTGGCGACGGGCTCAAGCAGCGGCTTCGCCGCCGACTTGGTTTCGTCGCCCATATGATAGCGAAGCGAAGTCACGACATCGTCCGCCGTCACATTCTTGCCGTTGTGGAAGGTTGCGCCCTTGCGAAGCTTGAAGACCCAGGTTTTGGCGCCATCGGACGATTCAAAGCTCTCGGCAAGGTCCGGTTGGACGTTGCCTTTGGCGTCGACCTCGGTGAGGCTGTTGGACATCGAGCCCGAGAACGCTGTCTGTGTGAAGGTGTCCGGGTAGCCGGCCGGATCGATCGAATCCGTCGTCGCGCCATGTGCCATTCCGAGCTTGGCGAAGCCGCCCTGCAGCGGTTCGGCGCGGGCCGTGCTGACGAAGAGCTTATCCGCAGCGGTGACCGTCAGCCCAGCGGCCAGCCCAAGATTAATGAAATCGCGACGGGAAATCTTGCCGCGACCGATCAGGCTTTGAGCGATAGCAAGCTTGTATCCAGATTCTGACATTTGACTCTCCCATTGCGGATTTTCCGCGTTATTGTTCGTCACGCACCCTGTGAAGAAATCTGCCCGTTAGCCGCGATCATCATTTCTGCTACTCTTCGAATCCGTACCTCAATCAGGCCGTCACATAGATGCTGCCCGCCTCGACCGTTACTGGAAATGTGCGCGCGCGAACGGACGGATCGACCAGGGCCGCGCCCGATTTGATGTCAAATTCCCAGCCATGCCAGGCGCAGCGCACGATCTCGTTTTGGCGGTGATAGATGAACTGCGCCTCTTCGACCGGTGCAGTTGTTCCACATTGCGGCCCCTCGCAAAGGGGAGCGCCGCGGTGCGGACAAACATTCAGCAGCGCGTGGAATGAATCTCCGATGCGAAAAACGCCGACCGAAAGGCTGCGGATCTTGGCGATGAAGGGAGATCCGGTTTCGATCTCGTCGACTCTACAGATGTATGTCTTCTCGGGCATCGTCTGCTTCCTCAGGCAGCATTCGCCGCTTGCGCGCGCGGGATGCGCTTGTAAACCTCCAGCGCATTCAGCCCCATGATCTTGCTCTTCCAGGCAGGAGGGATTTGCAGCGTGTTGGCATCGTCATAGTCCCAATGCGGATAGTCGGAGGCAAACAACAGCGTATTTTCGCCGTCCATCGCCTCGAGAGTGGACCAGAGATGCTGAATATTTGCGGGCTGCTCCAGCGGCTGCGTGGAAAAGCGGATATTTCGCCGGCAATATTCGGACGGCAGCATTTTCAGCCATGGCGTCTCTTTGCGTAGGGCTTTGTAGTCGGCGTCCAGGCGCCACAATACCGATGGCACCCAGGCGACGCCGCATTCGATGACCACGAAGTAGAGGTCCGGCCATTTTTCGAAGACGCCATGCGCAATCATGCTTGCGACATGCGAAATGGCCGACATGTGCAGGATGGCATGGGTCTCCCAGAAGAATGTCGTCGGGGCCGGAGCAATCGCGGTCGAATTCACGCCACCATGGCCGCCCAGATGAATGGCAAAGGGCAGCCCCACCTCGGCGCAAGCCTCATAAATTGGATGGTAAAACGGATCGCCATAGGGCTTGACGGAGCCTTGCGAAGCGAGAACCTGAACCATGCGCGGGTGATTGCCCAGACGGCGTATCTCGGCGGCCGCGAGCTTCGGATCCTGTGGCGCGACGATGATCGAGCCCATGAAGCGATCGTCCTTCGGCAGCCATTGGTCAATCTGATAGTCATTGTAGGCGCTGACGAGGGCGCTGGCATAATAGGGATTGGCGAGGGTGGAAGCCTCGATCGGCTCATCGCCGGTCAGGATCGCCACATCGACCTTGTACTTGTCGAGGTGTTTTTCCTTCATGATGAGATAGTTGTCGGCTTCTGTTTTCGGACGGACGTCCTTGCGTGAGAAGTCCTGCGGATGAAACCAGGGACGGTGGCCATGCGGGAAGGCGCCAACGGGACCTGTCTTCTCGCCTTCAACGAACATGTCCTTCCATAGGCCGGAAAGGTAAGGCTCCAACACGGTCGCGCTTGACCAGTAATTGTGGCAATCGCAGTCGACTATGAACACGTTGCTCAGCTCCGTAGCTTCAGCCTGCTCGATCTGCCGGCCGATTTCACCGCGTGCAGCTTCCGCCTTGAGTATTGTTTGATCAAGCTTATGATCCTGCGCAATATGATCGACTTTTTCGATCGGAGGTCATGTGCAGCTAGATCACATCGAAACCTTTCTCGACATCATCGAGTCGCGAAATTTCAATCGTACCGCCGACCGGCTGGGCTTGACCCAGTCGACGATCAGCACCCGCATCAAGAATCTGGAGAGCGCGATCGGGTCCGAGCTCTTTCTGCGCGGGCGCGCCGGCGCTGAGCCGACAGCCGCCGGGCGGCGGTTCGAAGCCTATGCCAGATCCTTGCTGTCGACGTGGTCGCAAGCTCGACACGATGTGCGAGCGTTCAACCGTTTCGAGGGCACGTTGCGCATCGCCGCACAGGTGGGCATGACCCGTTCGGTCCTGCCGGGATGGGTCGAGACACTGTGCCAGGCGCTTCCAAAATCCTCGATCCATGTCGAGTCGGACTATTCGAACCAGATGGTCAGCGACCTAAGCATGGGAAATCTCGATATTGCCGTGCTTTATGCGCCTCGCTACCTGCCTGAGATCGCCTACGAGCATCTGATGGTCGAGGAATATGTGATGGTTTCGACGGCTGCCAGAACGCTGTCTGATGTCGACCCTGAAACCTACATTCGCCCAGGCTACACCGCGGTGCTGGAAAAGACGCACGCAGAGCTGCTGGCCGAGCTTGCGATCTGTCGGCTTTCGACGGGATCGGAAACTCTGGCGGAGATCATGCTGCGACGAACGGGCGGCACCTGCTACATGCGCAGCGACGATGCGCGCCGGTTCACGGCCGAGCTCCCATCGTCCCTCGTCGAGGGAGCGCCGACGCTGCACCAGCCAGTCCACACCGCGATCCTTGCGCGCCGCAAACACGAACCCATTATTCGCAAGGGCATCCGAGCTCTCCAGGTGGCTGTAATGTCCCTGGAAGTTTAATCGAAATTACCGATCATAACGGCAGGATTGCGCGGCTGTTCAGCGGGGTTTGAAGTGGCATCTTGGCTCCACTTCAAACCCGAGTTGAATGATGAATGCTTACGCGGCCTTTGCAGCCTCCGGCTTCGCCCCAACAAAGCTTCACCGGGAGTGGGCACAGACCACGCCGCAGCTTGTGCTCTGCCGACGCGTGATCGACGAGACGCACGATGTGAAAACATTCGTTCTCACACCCGCTTCAGATCGGATGTTCTGCTTCAGCGCTGGCCAATATGTTGTGGTGCACCTGAGGATCGAGGGGGCCGCGGTGACACGCTCCTACTCTGTTTCATCACCGCCGACGCGACCGCTCGACCTGCAGATCACCGTGAAACGGACGCCGGGCGGGCTCGTTTCGAATTGGCTCCATGACAATTTGAAGCCGGGCGATGGGATCGAGATCGAAGGGCCGCTCGGCTCGTTCAATCTCGACGATCTGCCGCATGCAAAGTCCCTCTTCCTTTCAGGTGGCAGCGGGATAACTCCCGTCATGTCGATGCTGCGGGCATTTACCGACCGCGCAGCAAACCAGGATATCCACTTCATTCATAGTGCGAGAACGCCGGACGACATCATTTTTCGGCTCGAACTGGACGCACTTGCCACTCGCTTTCCCAATGTTCATGTGACTTGCATTTGCAGTCATGGAGACCCGGCCTGGACGGGTCCAACCGGGCGAATTAACAGTGAAATGCTCCTGACTTTGGTTCCCGATCTCCATAGCCGCACGATTTTTGCCTGTGGGCCGGAATCCTACATAAAGGCTGCACGCAGCTGCCTCGATGCAATCGGGCTCGCCCCTTCACAGTATCATGAGGAGAGCTTCGGGGGCGGCAACATTTCGCGTTCGCTATCGGATTCAAAGGTTTCGTCTTCGGTCCGCTTCGCCAGCTCCGGCCTTGCATATCATTGCGCGCCCGGAGAGACCCTGCTGGAAGCGGCGCGCCAATGTGGCGTCTATGTCCCAACCGCTTGCCAGCAGGGAGTTTGCGGTACGTGCCGGATCGCCAAGCTGTCTGGCGAAGTCGTCATGGATGACCTAGGCGGACTGACCTTGGAGGACAAATCGGCAGGCTACATCCTGGCGTGCTGCAGCCGCCCACAAGGCGACATTTTGCTTGATCTATAATTGTACCCATCGCGGAACGAAATCGGGCAGCCTTTGCGTTCAACGACCAAGCCATACTACTGCGACCGCACGTGATTAGGTCTCGGAACCCGGATGGGCTCGCCCGATTTCTGGCGCAGCTCACGCTGGGCATCGCAAACGACAAAAGTCCTACCCAGCAATATGCTTGAGCTATCATTCAGCCGTTGCATGGGATCGACCTCGACACAAAGAGGCGCGGCAATTCGGCTCCAGCTACACCGTCGCGGCCGGATCAGGGGCGTTGCGGTTGAGATGAACCGCAATCGAATTACGGTTCACCAGGCGAGCCGCGAGGACACGGTGTTCAAACGGTGCGGTGTCGCCAGCCAGCCTCTTCAAGAGAAGCTCGGCTGCCGTCGCCCCGATCAGATGCGCCGGCTGCGCGATGGCTGTGATACCTTGGGCCACGAACTGCATCCAGTCGAGATCGTCGAAGCAAAGCAGCGAAACCTCTCCCGGAATCGCAAGCTTCAGTGCGGATGTCGCCTCCAGAACGCCTGTCGACATCACACCGTCGGCGGTAAACAGGGCGGACGGCGCATTGCGCATTGTCAGCAGATCGAGTGCCTCCTTTCGGGCTGCCTCGCTGGAATAGACCGCCACGCGGCGGATCAACTGTGGATCCGGCGAAATGCCCGCAGCGCGATGGGCTTCGAGATAACCCAACAACCGTTGCCAGCTTGGATGATGGTAGCGAACGTCGGAGCTGGAGAGATCAGCGTTTGTGACAAAGGAACCAACATCATCGCGTTGGTCCGGCCCGAGTTCCGCCAATATTCCGATGCGGCTGTGTCCGGCGGCGATGATCGCCGCTATGCTGCTACGCGTTACAGAAACGTTATCGACCACGACCGAATCGGTTTCCATGCCCGCCACGATGCGGTCGAACTGCACGACGGGACAGCCGGCCGCGACTGCGTCACGAAGATGATCCGGCTTGTCCAAGAAGGTCGATGAGACGACTAAACCATCGATCTGCTTTTCCAACAGCAGCTGCACCGCCTCTCGCTCGAGTTCGGCATTTTCGTCACTATTCGTAACGATAACCCCGAAGCCGCCACGGCGCGCGACGTCCCCTATTCCGCGCAGCACGCTTGCATAGAATGGGCTTTCGATGTCGCCCACGACAACGCCGATAGTCTGGGTCTTACCGGTGATCAGGCCTTTGGCCAGGCGATTGGGCCGATAACCCAGCGCAGATGCCGCGGCGCGCACCTTCTCCTGGACCTCAGGGCTGCTGTACCCGTAGTCACCAAGCACGCGCCCAGCCGTGGCAGAGCTCACTCCAGCCCGGCGAGCGACTTCGATGATAGTTGCGTTTTTGGATCTTTGAGTCACCCAGCAAGTCCCGCCGACCATGCAACGTCGTGGCGACGAACTAGCGGCAGTTAGGCACGCCCCGCAAGGCCGAACACCGCAGAACCCGCCGCTGCGCACACCATTTGAATCACAGCACCTCCGACAGAAAGCGTCGAAGACGCGGGCTCTGCGGATTGTCGAATAGGTCTTCTGGCCGGCCTGCCTCGACGATCCGCCCCTCGTCCATGAACACGACCTGGTTCGCGACCTTGCGAGCGAAATTCATCTCGTGTGTAACGACCACCATCGTCATCCCGCCCCGCCCGAGGTCGGCCATCAAGTTCAGGACACCTTTGACCAATTCTGGATCGAGGGCGCTGGTGACTTCGTCGAACAGCATAATTTCGGGTTCGAGGGCGAGCGCACGCGCGATGGCCACCCGCTGCTGTTGCCCGCCCGAGAGATTGGCCGGCCGATGGTCCTCACGCTCCAGCAGTCCGACTTCATTTAGCCTCGCCAAGGCCGCGTCATTAGCCTCCTCGCGCGACATGCGTTTAACTTTGCGCAGCGCCAAGGTGATGTTGGCGAGCGCGCTACGGTCGGGGAACAGATTGAACTGCTGGAAAACCATGCCCACGCGCCGCCGGAGTTGGTCAGGGGTCTGCTTGTAGATGCTTTCGCCGTCGAGCAGAATGTCACCGGCTCGGCATTCTACGAGACGGTTGAGGCAGCGCAGCAAGGTCGACTTGCCCGATCCGGACGGACCGATGAGGCAGGTGACGGTCCCGGGCTCCACTTTCAGACCGACGTCATGCAGCACCTGGACGGCGCCGTAGGCCATGTCGATATTTTTGACCTCGATGCCGCCACCCTTGAAGCGTGTGGGCGCTGCTGCAGGCAACGTCGCTGCTCCCGGCACGACGGCTTCGGCAAGCTCGGCGACCTCTTGGAGGCCACTCTGCACGGCGGTTATTCGTTTGCCGACGCGCATGCGCGCGTCGATGTAGTTGACGAGATGGGTCAGCGGCACCGTGATCACGAGATAGAACACTCCGGCCAGCAATAGGGGCGACAAGTTGCCGGTCAGCACAGCCTGGTCCTGGCCGACGCGGAACAGTTCGCGTTCGGAGGCGAGCAGACCAAGGAAATAGACCAGGCTGGAGTCTTTGACATTGCCGATGAACTGGTTGACCAGTGCAGGCAGGACGCGACGGATGCCTTGCGGGATCACCACCAGGCGCATGCCTTGGCCATACGTCATACCGAGAGTGCGCGTGGCGTCGATCTGACCCCGCTCGACGCTCTGAATGCCGGCGCGGAAAATCTCCCCGATGTAGGCTCCGGCGATCAGGCTGAGCGCCAGAATGCCCAGCGGATAAGGCGATGGACCGAACAGATCTCGGCCCAACCGCGCGAAGCCTTGGCCAATGATCAGGATTGTGACAATGGCAGGAAGCCCACGGAAGATATCGGTGTAGACTCGGGCAAGGAGTTTCAGCGGCCGGTTCTCTGAAATCCCCATGACTGCGAGGACGATACCGATCAGCGTTCCGAAAAACGTCGAGGCAAGGGCCAGGATCAAAGTGTTCTTGAGGCCGACCATCACCATGTTTGGCAGAACTTCTGCCATCGCCTGGAAATCAAGGAAGCTGCGGGCGAAGGTATCGAACCAGCTCATATCAAGTCCATCTATAACTCGGCCGGGCACCGTTGCTGACGGGCCCGGCCGGAAACGAAAATGAATACGCGCGAATTCACTTCTTGGGCAGATATTGATCCGGCATCGGAGTGCCCGGGAACCATTTCTCATGCAGCCGTTTCCAGGTGCCATCGTCCATGGCCTTGCGCAGCGCCTTGTTGAGCGCCTCGCGGAAGGCATCGTTGCCTTTCTTGACCACGAACCCGGCCGGCGCATCGAAGGACGGCACGTTCATTGTTATCTTCAGGTTCTTATAGCGCTCCACATACTGCTTGGCGGACTCATAGTCAGTGAAATGGCCATCAATCGTCCCGTTATTCAGCGCCGCCACCGCAGTGTTGTTGTCGGGAAATTTGACAATGTCGCCCTTGAGGTTCTTCTCGGCATAGATTTCCTGCAGCGTTCCCTGGATCACGCCGATGCGCTTTCCGGCGGTGCTCTCATTGCTCGTCAGTGCCGGATCCGCCGAAATGATCGACAGGTAGCCGGCGAGATAGCCGTCGCCAAAATCCACCGTCTTCTTGCGCTGCGCCGTTGTGCCGATGGCGGCGACAGCGACATCGAAGCGGCCGTTGGCAACGGAGGGCAGCAGCGCCGAGAATTCCTGGCCGGTGAAAACGACCTGCTCCTCCTTGAACCCGAGCCGGCGCGCCACATCACGGAAGAGTTCGGCGTCGAAGCCGGTGAAGTTGCCGTTGGCATCGGTGAAGACATAGGGTTTCGCATCGCCCATGGTTCCGACGCTGATCACCGTCGGGTCGATGAGGTTATAACGGTTGTCCGCCGCGTTTGCCTGAGTTGACGAGGCCAACGTGCCAAGTCCTGTCAACAGCGCGATCGTCAGCGCCAGACCGGATTTCAAAAGTAGGCGCCTGCTCGAATTCGTGTGCATGTCTTCTCCTCTTACGATTGGCCGAACTCGGCCTTGCGATCCCACTCGACGTCTCATCTATCAAAACGCTCTTGGACGGCGTTCGGCCAGGAAGGTGAGAACGTTATCATTTTCTCTAGCATTGTCCATTTCTCGCGTCAATTGTTTCGGAGAATTTCGCAGCTAGATGGTTTCCAGTGTTAAGCGTGGGGGATCTTCGGCGTCATCTTTCCTAAGTCGATTGCTGTCGCATGGCCGATTGCCCCGTAGTACCGGCAGGTAGCAGCCGCCGCGTCCGCGGCATGGCCGAGGATGTCTTGAGGCGCCTCCTTCTTAAGCAGGCCGAACAGCGTTCTTGCGATGAAGGTGTCGCCCGCGCCCAGGGTGTCGACGGGTTTGACCAACCGCGCCGGGGTTCGGTAAGAGACGGTGTCGCCGTGAAGCACCGCGCCGGCTCGACCACGAGTCACAAGAACCCACTTTGAACCACATGCAAGCAATTCGGCCGCGATTGCGGCCAATTCCTTGTCGTCGAGACCGTCACCCGAGACACAAGCCAGATAGCAATAGGGTCCAATCTCGCGTCGATGTCCCGGTTCCCGTCGCGTGGAAAAATCATAAGACAACAGTGACTTACTTGATACAGCGGCAACCCACGGGTCCAAACCGCTGGACTGGCCGATGTGGACGGCCTGAAAGCCCGAGAGAAAATCCAGATCTTCTTGCGTCGGCGTAAACACCGAAACTCCGAGATCGAAGTCCAGGAAAATCCGATCGGCGTTGCGGTGACCTATGAGGCAGTAAGCGGTCGCTCCCTCGAGACGCCGCAATCGGGTGATGTCCACGCGCTCCGACGCCAGTGCAGTGCAGATAAGGTCCCCTGCCCGGTCTTTGCCGATCGTTCCGACATAGGCCGATCGCCCGCCGAAGCGGCTGACATAAACCGAGACATTGAGGCAATTTCCACCAGGATACATCTCGTCGCGAGCAAGATAACAATCGACCACGTTATCGCCTATCGCGGCAATCTTGACCATTGCAGGACTTTCAGTTTAAAGGATGTGATAACGTTCGCACAATGGCCGCCCACCTGTCAATTGTGGGCCCGCCCCTAGCTCTGCCAACGAGACGAGGAAGCTCATGATTTCCGCCCTGCCCGCCGACGTGGAACGCGCCCTGACCGCTACGGCGGGCAGGCAGTTTTCGCACCTATTCCTCGTGGCGTGCGGCGGTTCGCTCTCGATCATGATGGCAGGCAAATACTTCGTCGACCGTCACAGCGGCGCATTCGCCTGCGACATCTACAACGCGGATGAGTTCGTCTGCCGAGACCCGCGACGGTTGGGACCTGACGCGCTCGTTGTCCTTTGCTCGCAGACCGGCACCACCCGCGAAACTGTGCGAGCGGCCAATCATGCAAAGGATCGAGGCGCAACGACAATCGGCATGACGCTCGACCAGATATCGCCCCTCGCGCTGGCGGTCGACCACGCAGTCGCCTACCAGGCCTCCTACACGACGGGCAAAGCAATCGATTCAGCCTGCAGCAACTACGGCGTGCTCTATATGTTGCTCGCCGGCCTGATCGATGCTCGGGAGGATGCCGGGCTAACTGCCGATCTGCTGACGAGCCTGAGCCATCTTCAGCCGGCGATCGAGCGTGCGCACCGGACCTATGCCGACCGGTTTCAGGCCTTCGCCCCCCGTTTCGCGCCGCGCAATGCGATCTACACACTGGCCAGCGGTGCCAGCTTTGGTGCGGCCTATTCGTACGCCATCTGCGTGTTGATGGAGATGCAGTGGTACGATTCGCAGGCCATACACGCCAACGAGTTCTTTCACGGCCCATTTGAGGTGGTCGACCGGGATACTTGCTTCGTGGTCTTGCTGGGTTTGGACGAAACGCGGAGCCTTCCCGAACGTGCCCGAGACTTCCTTTTCAAGTACGGCAGCCGGGAAAACGTCCTGGTGCTCGATGGAGCGGAACTCGACCTCAGCGGTATGTCCGAACACATCAAACCCTATCTCGTGCCCTTGGTCTTCTTCGACACGCTTTGGCGTTTTGCCTACGAGCTGGCCGCCCTGCGCGGCCGTCCAATGCTTGAGGGCCGGCGCTACATGAAGAAGCTCACCGACTATTAGTTCCGCCGCGCTCTGCAGCCATCCAACAACTCCCAGCCCGGCTTCTGCGAAGAAGGATTTCTCTATGACCGCATCACCAAAGCCGCGCCATGTTGTTGTTATCGGCGCGGGCATCTTCGGCATCTCTTCCGCGTTGCACCTTGCTCGTCTTGGCCTTGATGTAACGCTTGTCAACGACGGCGCGCCAGCCAACGGTGCATCCGGCCGTTCACTTTCCTGGCTGAACTCAGCGCGACGTGCGGACACTGCCTACCACCGCTTGAGGCTTGCAGGCATCGACCGTTATCGGACCCTGGCCGCCACAAGGCCGGAAACGGGATCGTGGCTTCGCTTTGACGGCGGCCTCACCTGGGATGCGGATGACGAGACGAACCAGATCGCGTCCGTCTGCCAGTTGGAGCAGGATATTGGTTATGACGCGCTTCTGCTCGGCCCTGCCGAAGTCGGTGCAGTGGTGCCCGGCGTCAACGCGAGCGCAATTACCCCCCAGGGTGCCATCTTCAATCCCGGCGAAGGATGGGTTGACCTGCCGTCTTTGATCAGTCTGCTGCTCAATGAGTTCCGCTCCAGCGGCGGCAAGTTTGTTCGGGACGCTGGACGCGTCCGGATAGATGCCACAGGTGGTCGCGCGCGTGGCGTCGTCACTGCCGACGGTGTGCCGGTAAAGGCGGATGCAGTGGTCCTTGCGGTTGGGCCAGCGACGCCTATCATGCTCGCAGAGATCGGAGTTCGTGTCCCCGACGCCACGCCAATTTCACTTCTCTTGAAGACCAAGCCGATCAAGACCGAGCTCCGTTCCGTGCTGAATACGCCCCGCGTGGCGGTTCGCCCGACGCCGGATGGCGCACTTGTTTTGGATTCGGCGTGGTCGGAGGAAGAAGTCGCGGTCAACTCTGACGGAACCTACACCGTGCACGACAAGACCGTCAAAGGACTGCTCGATGAGGCTAGTGCGGTGCTCGAGGGCAATCCGCGGCTCCAACTCGCTGCCTATGCAGTTGGCCCGAAGCCCATCCCCGGCGACGGCGAGCCAGTGCTTGGCTGCGTCGAGACCGTTGCCGGACTTCACGTCGCCTTCAGCCACAGCGGCGCCACGCTTGGATTGATCGTCGGCGAATTGCTTGCCAAAGAAATCGCCTCTGGCAATCCGCATCCCATGCTTGCAACGTTCCGCCCTAATCGTTTCAGCTGAAAGGGCAATTTGGGGCAAGGCCGAACTGTCCAGATGGGTCGCGGGCCTGGGGAAGAGCCGCGTGATCAGGTTGTCGTGCTACGGCAACAGAGACGGCGAGAGATCGGCGCTGCGCGTCCAAGCGCGAACGCTCGAAGAAGAATGCCCCGCAAACTAGGGTCAGATAGCCACTCGCGATCCACTGGAGTGCGCTAACCGCGACAAGTTGCGCAAGCTTCCGCCCGCAAAATCAGACACTGCGCATAATCAGAAGCCGTTGCTCCAGAACGATTTCACCTTGTCAAGAGACGGCCCGCCTTGCGGCGTGCGAGGGGTCGGCAATGACTTGACCAAGCCTTGACCAAGGGTCAGGATTGCGCCTATCGTCGCGTGCAAGAGCGATTGTCGAGCAATCCACACTCAGCTCGGCAATGAACACGGCTCACCACGTTGACCCGACGCGCGCAAGGACAGGAAATGACCATCACGGTGAAAGTTGGCGAGGCCAAAACGCATCTCTCGGAACTGCTTTCAAGGGTAGAAGCCGGCGAGGAGGTGATTATTTCGCGCGGCAATGATCCCATCGCTAAACTGTCGCGGATTCAACGCCGCAACGATGTCGAAGCCGTGATCGAAGAGATCAGCGCTGCCCGCGCCCGCGCCAAGCCCGTGACGCAGGACGAAATTCGGGCCTGGCGCGATGAAGGGCGCCGCGCTTGATGGCGATCATCGTCTGATGCCTTTCGTTGTCGACCTTTCCGTGGCGGCTGCCTGGATTCTTCCCGATGAAGACAGCGAGGCGGCGGCCGCCCTGATGCGACGATTGCCGGGAGCAACCGCGCCTGTCCCTTCCCTGTTCTGGCACGAGGCGCGTAACGTCGTATTGATGGCCGAGCGGCGTGGCCGCATCGCGGCGGGCGAAGCTGCCACCACCATGGCACGGCTGCGCCGATTGCCGCTGGAGGACGCCGGCGGCGGGTCGGACGGCGCAGTGCTGACATTAGCGGCTTCGCACGGGCTCAGCGCCTATGACGCCGCCTGTCTGGCGCTGGCAATCGAAACCGAGTTGCCGCTGGCCACCCTCGATCGGAAGCTCGCACTTGCCGCACGCCGCCAGGGACTCCAAATTCTCGGGCCGCTCGCGAATGGCAATTGACCTCTTCGCTCGGCCACCTGCCTATGTTATTCGACGTGCAGAAGTCTTTGACGCTCTCGATTCCGTGCTGACTCTGGACCTCCGCGACTTTCTCGCCGAAGAAACCCGAGAAGATCGGAGGTAGACCGCACCGAAGAGTCTCTACCTTGTTGGAATCAGATGCAGTGCAGACTTCCCGCCCTTCACGGCCGCCGCTGACAGCTTGTGACAGCTTGCGGTCAAAGCTGGCAAGTTGGCCGCCGCGCGCCTTGGCAAGCGCGAGAAGGTGCGTAGCCGTCACCTGCGCCGAGGTCAGGATTTTGGCTGCATCAATGTCGCCGGAGCCAACCAGGCTCACATCGTCGGGCCAGAAGCTGTGCCCGTGCAGGGTCCGCAACTTGGTAACGATTCGCGCAACAACAGCTGGTGAGCCGGGAGAATTGGGATATCTTTGGTTGCCGACGATGCGCAGGACGCCGTTTTCGGTGATGGGACACGTAGCCATGCCGAGTTACCGGTCTCTTCGAACTCCATGCGCGTCGTCATGGGCGACGTGGCCAGGATCTATCAGTGCGATCAGCACATTGACATCGAGCACGTTACGGCAGTTCGTCTCGCAAGGCGTTGACCGTCTCAAGCGTGACGGGAGGTGCATCCGGCCGAGGCGACAGAAGAGGGATCCCGTTGCGCTCGCCGCCGGCTTGAGGCCGGCGCAGCGAGCGCCGGGCGAGATCGGTGATGACCTCGCCGAGGCTGCGATCCTGCTGCCGGGCCATGGCCTTGGCCGCGACCAGGACATCGTCATCGATCGCCAGTGTGGTTCTCATGTTGCCCTGCTTGGTGCGCATCAACATCACGCATCATATAAAATAGCGACGTCGGATACTCAACCGGTGCGAATACCCGGCGGACTTGGCGTGAACGCATTTTGTGCCGGAAGGATCGTCGCTTCACGGCTTCAACCTTTGTATGCGACGAGAACTGCGCCCGCTGCAATCAGTGAAACGCCAAGCCAGTTCGGCAGGGACAATTGTTCACTGAGGAAACCCACTCCGAATACTGTGTCAAGCGCGCCGCTTAGCCTGGCGTCACCGAGCAACTCCCCCCATAATGCAGCATCAGGGCTGCGGTCACATATCTTGATTGTGTTTGCTGACCTCAGCCAGATCCAGCCACGTCGACAACGGCCTTGATCAGACCGGACTTCTGCTGCGCCCAGATTGCGATGTCGCGTGGGCTGTCGCGCAGGGTGGTGCGATGGGTGACGAGTCGGTCGATTGGTATTTTTCCAGCGCGGATCGAGGCAATGACGTGCTGGAAATCGCCACGCGTCGCGTTGCGACTGCCGATCAGCATCATTTCCCGCTTGTGGAACTCTGGATCTGAGAAGGTTATGTCATCCGGCACGACGCTGACCATCACCATGACGCCACCATGGGCAACATAGGCAAAGGCAGCCTGCATCGAACGGCTGTTTCCCGTTGCGTCGAAGACGACGTCGAAACCTGCTCCCGCAGTTCGCTCCGCTATCGTTTCGGCGATCGATCCCTTCGACGCGTCGATCACCAGGAAGCCCAATTGCCTTGCGGCAAAGGCCAGCCGCTCGGCATCGACGTCCATGACGGTCACGTTGAGTTGCGCTATGCGCGCAAAAAGCGCGGTGCCGAGGCCGATCGGCCCGGCGCCGATAACCAAGGCGCGAATGCCCGGCCCCGCCATGGATCTGCGGACCGCGTGAGCACCGATGGCCAGAAACTCGACCGTGGCAGCCTCCACCGGTGACAGGCCGGCCGCTGGTATCAAGTTCTGCGCCGGCACGAGAATCTGCTCGCTCATGGCACCGTCACGGTGCACGCCAAGCACCTCGATCGACATGCAGCAGTTCGGCTTTCCCTGGCGGCAGGCGGCACAATTTCCGCAGGCAAAATAGGGGTTGACGAGGATTTGCTCTCCAACCGACAGGTCCACCGGCGCGTTGATTGCCGCGATTGTTCCCGAAACCTCATGGCCCATGACGCGCGGATAGGCGAGATAAGGATGTCTGCCCTCGAAGATGTGGTAGTCGGTTCCACATATCCCGACATAGGCGACATTGATCAGTGCCCAGCCTTCGGGTGGAGTGCCTGGTGCCTGCTGCCCCTCAAACACCAGCCTGCCCGGCTCAGCGCATCGCACGACTTTGATGGTGGGGCCCATGACTATAATTCACCCCCTTGCTAAGCTGGAGTCCGGCAACAGGAAGTGGTGCGGGGGGGGAAAACCCCCGCCCCCGGGGGGGTGACCCCAAAGCCGTGGACGTATTCACCGGCCCCCCGACCGCGGCCGGGTGCCCAAATGCGGCCACCGGGTGCCCCCCGCTGGGCGGGACCCG